>NZ_SSOF01000084.1:0-114012 GCF_029873115.1 Pseudomonas sp. BN606
CTGGGGCATCTCGCCACGGGCCAGGCGCTTGTTGATGTCGTCGATCACCGCCGGCAGGTCGGCGATGGTGTCGATCAGGTAGTGTGGGCGGGAGCCTTCGAACATCTGGCCGATGCGCGCGCGCTCCTGGTCCAGCTTGTCCTTCGGCAGCGCCTTGAACTGCTCGTACGTCAGGCCCAGGGCGTTGCCCGAGCAGGTCAGCGCCACGGTCCACATGCCGGCGCTGCGGCCTTCGAGGATGCCCGGCCAGGTGTCGTCCACCTTCACGCAGGCGGCGACGTCGTTGATGCCGAGGGCGATGACGTTGGCCAGGGACTGCGCCGGGTGCGGGCGGCCGTTGGGCACTTCGTCGGTGGCCACCACGTGGTCCGGCGTGTAGCCGTTCTCGCGGGCCAGCTCCACCACCTTGGCCATCACCACCGCCGGGTAGCCGGAGCAGGTGCCGATCTTCAGGCCCTTGCCGCGCAGGGTGGCGATGGCGTCGAGGGCGCCGGGGATCAGCGCGGAGTGCAGGCCGATCTTCTCGATCTGCAGCGGCATGAAGCGCTCGTAGATGGCGGTGACGTCATCGTCCGTGGGCAGGCGGCCGAAGGCGGCGCGGTAGCGTTCGGCGATGGCCGGGATGTCGCAGAGGGTGCGGATGTGGTCCCACTTACCCATACCCATCGGGCCGCGGGCTTCTTCCAGGGAGACCGCGACACCGAATTCGGCGAAGGCCTCGACGAAGATCTGGGTCGGCGCGAAGGACCCGAAGTCGACGACGGTGCCGGCCCAGTCGAGGATGACGGCTTGCAGTTGGGTGGGTTGCTTGTAATGCATGGTGATGACTCCAGCGGATTGCAGGTTGGCTAAGGAAATTCAGGTCTTGGCCCCGGCCAGGGCCGGTTGACCGGTTGCCGGGAAGCTTTCCGGCGCGTTCAGGGTTTGCGGGCGGCTGTTCCAGAAAGGCACCAGCATCAGGCTGGCCAGCAGTGCCGCGGCGGTGAACACCACGAATACGGTGCTGGTGTCGAAGTAGCCCGGCAGCAGGCCTCCGAGGATGGCGCCCACCGAGCCGCAACCGTTGACGAAGCCCGCGGCGGTGCCGGCTGCTTCTTGGGTGCCGAAGTCGATGGCGGCGGAGCTGCTGATCATCGAATCCGGTCCGTAGAGGGTCATGCCCATCATGAACAGCAGGCCGACCACCAGGTACAGGCTGCCGCTCTGCATGGCCGGGACGAACAGCGCCAGGCACACGGTGAGGGCGATCAGGCTGAACACGCAGGCTGGCATGCGGCGGGCACCGAAGAGCTTGTCCGACGCGAGGCCGATCAGGATCGGGCCTACCAGGCCAGCCAGTTCGAAGGCGGTGGGGACGATGGCCGAGGCGACCTTGCCGATGGCGGGCATACGCTCGTAGACGATGACCGGACCCCACAGCAGGATGGCGTAGCGCGCCGGCTTCAACAGGAAGTAGGCGAGGCCGAGGACAAGCACGGTGCGGTTCTTCAGCACCTTGCGCAGGGCGCTCCAGTGGCCTTCACGCGGCCCGCTGGTGGCGATTTCCACTTCCACCGGCGCGTGGCCGACGTCTTCCGGTTTGTTGCGCTGCAGGAAGTAGAACAGCACCGCGACCACGCCCACCACCAGGGCACTGGAGATGAACGCCATGCGCCAGTCATGGAACACTTCGTAGGCCCACCAGCCAGCGAAGGGAGTGGCGACCAGGCCGCCGAAGGCGTAGCAGGTGCTCCAGTAACCCAGGACGCGGCCGCGTTCGCCGGTGGCGAAGAAGCTGCCGATGTTCTTGCACAGGCCCGACCAGCCGGTGGACTGCGCCAGACCCTGGACCACCATGCAGGTAGCGAAGATCGGCAGGGTGGCGAAAGTGCCCATGACAACGGCCACCACGGCCGAAATCACCAGGCCGCCGAGTACCACCACGCGCGGGCCGAAGCGGTCGGCGAAGATGCCCCAGGTGAACTGGCCCACGGCGTAGGCGGCCAGGTAGAGGGCATCGAGGTTGGCCATCGCGGCTTTGTCGAGTTCGAAACTTGGGTCTTCGCCAATGCCGAGCTTGGCGACGGAGAAGGCTTTCCGGGTGAAGTAGAAGGCGGCGTAGGCCAGCCAGGTGATGAGGAATATCTGGACACGCCAGCGCTGGAGGGACTTCCAGCCGCTGTGCAAGGCACCTGCGTTGTTGTTCATGGTTTTCTGACCCCGTGTGGGTATGCCGGACAGTGCAAATAGGGAGGTTGTTGTTGTTTTGCTGCTGGGCTGTCTAAACGCACGACCTTGGTCAGATGGCAGCGGTCGTGGCGTCAGGCTGGTGAATGGGATTCGGCGTTAGTCTTGGCTCCTGCCCGGCGCGGCCGAGCGGCTGGTTTACTACGGATATGTTTCAGAAAAAGGTCACCGCACCACGGCCCCGCTACCCGCAGCGGGAACCGTCTCAGGACGGTGGGTGACCTGGAATGGGCCAGCCCTTCGACGTGGGTGGCCGTTTCAACTGCGGGTCATTTCATGTCCACGCCCATCGCCTCGAGGGTGTCGGCGATGGCGCGCAGCAGTTGGCGGACGATGTGTTCGTCGATCTGCCCGATGCAGCCGATGCGGAAGCTCTCGGCGACGGTCAGCTTGCCGGGGTAGATGATGAAACTGCGGGCCTTCAGCTCCTCGTAGAAGCGCTTGAACTCGAAGTTCGGGTGTTCCGGGCTGAAGAAGGTGGTGATGATCGGCGACAGCCACTGGTCGTCCAGCAGGGTCTTGAATCCGATTTCGCGCATGCCGGCGACCAGCACGTCGCGGTTGCGGCTATAGCGCGCCAGTCGGCCAGCTACGCCTCCTTCGGCAGCGTGCTGTTCCAACGCCGCGCGGAAGGCCACCACGCTGTGGGTCGGCGGGGTGAAGCGCCACTGGCCGGTGCGCTCCATGTAGAGCCATTGCTCATAGATATCCAGGGCGAGGGAATGGGCGCGGCCCTTGGCGGCTTCCAGCACCGAGCGGCGGATGATCACGAAGCCGAAGCCGGGGATGCCCTCGATGCATTTGTTGGCGGAAGACACCAGCACGTCGAAGGCGACTTCATTGACGGTCAGCGGCACCGCGCCAAAGGAGCTCATGGCGTCGACGATCAGGCTCTTGCCGTGTGCCTTCACCACGTCGGCGACTTCGCGCAGCGGGTTGAGGATGCCGGAGCTGGTTTCGCAGTGGACCAGGAAGACGTTGGTAACGTCCGGGTTGGCCTGCAGCAGGGCGTCGACTTCATCCGGTTGCGGCGGCAGGTAGTCACCCTTGTCCAGGGTGATGTAGGCGCGGCCGAGGTAGTCGAGGGTCTTGGCGGCACGCTGGCCGTAGGCGCCGTTCATCAGGATCAGGCACTTGCCATCGCGGGGGATGGCAGTGGCCAGGGCGGCTTCTACCGAGAAGCTGCCGCTGCCCTGCAGGGGAACGCAGGCGAAGCTGTCGTCCTGCACGCCAGCCATGGAGAGCAGTTCCTGGCGCACTTCTGCGGTTACCAGGTTAAAGGCGCCATCCCACGAGCCCCAGTCACGCAGCATGGCTTCCTTGGTGGCCTTGGAAGTGGTCAGCGGACCGGGAGTCAGCAGGTAGGGCTCGCCGAGGGCGGGGGCTGCCAGCGGTTGGGCGTTGGTGGGGAATTCGGCTTTGGTCATGGTCGTCTCCAGCGTTGTTCTGGTGAGGGCGCGTTGCGATGGAGAGATAAAACCAATTCCATAAAAATAAAAAAAATCGATTTATAGTATTTCAAATATAAGTTGAGCTTATTTATCGAGGAGCAGGCGAATGGCGGTTTCCCAGGCACAGCTCAAGGCCTTCCACGCCGTGGCGGTGCACGGCAATTTCACCCGTGCGGCCGAGGCCCTGTTCCTCAGCCAACCGGCGGTTTCCGACCAGGTGCGCAAGCTGGAGGAACGTTTCGGCATCCTGCTGTTCCACCGCAACAAGCGCTCGGTGCAATTGACCGACCTCGGCGAACGTCTGCTGACCATCACCCAGCGGTTATTCGCAGCCGAAGCCGAAGCGCAGGAACTGCTTTCCACCTCACGCGCATTGGAGACAGGCAGCCTGACCCTGGCGGTGGATTCGCCCGTGCACCTGCTGGGGCACATAGCGCGCTTCTGCGAGCGTTACCCGGGCATCCGCGTCAGTCTGGTCACGGGAAACAGCGACGAATGCCTGCGCCGGCTGCAGGAGTACAAGGCGGACTTTGCCCTGCTTGGTCGCGTTGTCGAAGACGACAGCCTGATCACACATGTGCTCAGTGCTGATCCGCTGGTGGCGTTCGTGGCCCACTCGCACCCATGGGCTGCGCGTGAGTCGATCGTCCTTGCCGACCTGGAGGACATGCCGATGGTGTTGCGCGAGCGTGGCTCCATGACCCGGCAAATACTCGAGGAAGAGATGCGCCGAGCAGGCATCGCCATCCGTCCGGCCATCGAGGTTGAGGGTCGCGAGGCTACCTTCGAGATGGTCGCTGCGGGCCTTGGCGTGGGCCTTGTTTCGGCGGCCGAGGTGGGGGCCAGTGCCAACGTGCATGTGCTGCCGATCCGCGACTGCCTGCAGCGCATGACGGAGACGCTGGTGTGCCTGCGCGAGCAGGGTTCGCGGCGCATCATCGAGACCTTTTTCGACATCGTGCGGTCGAATCGCGGCTAGCCGGTTCGCTTCATCCTTGTAGGGGCGAATTCATTCGCCAAGGATCGCGTAGCGGTCCGAAGGGAGCGCATGGCAGACCGTCGGCCTGCTCGGCGAATTCATTCGCCCATACACCAGCCTCCTAGGCCCCAGGGGAGGCCGCTGTGCTAACCTGCGACAAGTTTTTTCCGGGCCGGGGCGGCCCGTTTCAGAGGTCATCCATGCATATTCACATCCTCGGCATCTGCGGCACCTTCATGGGTTCGCTGGCGGTGCTGGCCAAGGAACTTGGCCATCGTGTCACCGGCTCCGACGCCAACGTCTACCCGCCCATGAGCACCCAGCTGGAGGCCCAGGGAATCGAGCTGATGCAGGGGTACGAGCCCGCCCATCTGGAACCCGCTCCGGACCTGGTCGTGGTCGGCAATGCCCTGTCCCGCGGCAACCCGGCCGTGGAGTACGTACTGAACAAGGGCCTGCCCTACGTCTCTGGCCCGCAGTGGCTGGCCGACCATGTGTTGCAGGGGAGCTGGGTGCTCGCGGTCGCCGGTACCCACGGCAAGACCACCACCACCAGCATGCTGGCCTGGGTACTGGAGCATGCCGGCATGAGCCCGGGCTTCCTGATCGGCGGCGTTCCGCAGAACTTCGGCGTTTCCGCGCGCCTGGGCGGCACACCCTTCTTCGTGGTCGAGGCCGACGAGTACGACAGCGCCTTCTTCGACAAGCGCTCCAAGTTCGTCCACTACCGCCCGCGCACCGCCATCCTCAACAATCTCGAGTTCGATCACGCGGACATCTTCCCCGACCTCGCGGCCATCGAGCGTCAGTTCCATCACCTGGTGCGTACCATCCCTGGCGAGGGGCTGGTCATTCATCCGACTTCCGAAAGCGCCCTCAAGCGCGTGCTGGACATGGGCTGCTGGACCCCGGTGCAGACCACCGGTGAAGGCGGCCAATGGCAGGCACGCTTGCTGGCCGAAGACGGCTCGCGTTTCGAAGTGCTGTTCGAAGGCCAGGTCGCCGGCACCGTGGACTGGGAACTGACCGGCCAACACAACGTCGCCAATGCGCTCGCGACGCTGGCTGCGGCCCGCCATGTCGGCGTGGTGCCGGAGCTGGGAGTCGCTGCGCTGTCCGTCTTCAAGAGCGTCAAGCGGCGCATGGAGAAGGTGGCGGAAGTGAAGGGCGTAACCATCTACGACGACTTTGCCCACCACCCGACCGCTATCGCCACCACCCTCGACGGCCTGCGCAAGCGCGTTGGCGATGCTCCAGTGGTCGCGGTGATCGAGCCGCGTTCCAACTCCATGAAGCTCGGCGCCCACCGCGACGGCCTGCCCGACTCGGTGAAGCTGGCCGACCAGGTGTTCTGGTACGCACCGCCGAACCTCGGCTGGGACCTTGCGGCCACCGTTGCCGGCTCCAGCGTGCCGACCCAGGTGTGTGAATCCCTGGAGTCCATCATCGAGGGCGTGAAGGCCATTGCCGCACCCGGCACCCAGGTAGTGATCATGAGCAACGGTGGTTTCGGCGGCCTGCACGGCAAGCTGGCCTCGGCCCTGGCGGAGTGAGGCCATGAACGGACCTTCCCGCATCACGCTGGCAATGACCGGCGCCTCTGGCGCGCAGTACGGCCTGCGCCTGCTGGACTGCCTGATCCAGGAAGACCGTGAGGTGCATTTCCTGATTTCCAAGGCAGCGCAGCTGGTGATGGCCACTGAAACCGACGTCACCTTGCCGGCCAAGCCCCAGGCCATGCAGGCATTCCTCAGCGAGTACACCGGTGCCGCACCGGGACAGATTCGTTGCTACGGCAAGGAAGACTGGATGTCCCCGGTGGCGTCCGGTTCCGGCGCACCAGCAGCGATGGTGGTGGTGCCCTGTTCCACCGGGACGCTCTCGGCCATCGCTACTGGCGCTTGCAACAACTTGATCGAGCGTGCCGCCGACGTGACCCTGAAGGAGCGCCGCCAACTGGTCCTGGTGCCGCGCGAGGCGCCTTATTCCAGTATCCACCTGGAAAACATGCTCAAGCTGTCCAACCTTGGCGCGGTGATCGTGCCTGCCTCGCCGGGTTTCTATCACCAGCCGCAGACCATCGATGACCTGGTGGACTTCGTGGTGGCGCGCATCCTCAACCTGCTGGACATTCCCCAGGACATGCTGCCGCGTTGGGGCGAACACCATCAGGGCGTCGATGACTAGTCGCCTTGCGGCACCCTTGCTGGCATTCGTCCTGATGCAGGGCTGCGCCAGCGTCGCGACCCTCAACGCCGCCAAGCCGGGGGCGCCGATCATCTATTCCGGCACCCGTCTGGACTGGTATTCGCTCAATGGCGGCTGCTGCCCCACGGATCGCTTCGGCGTCGAGCCGCCGGCCTACCCAGCGCTCGACCTGCCCGCCAGCGCCTTGCTGGATACGCTGCTGCTGCCCTTTGCGGTAGCGGCGGAATTGGGTGTGACGCTGGGCGTTACCGGCGGGTATTGAACCTGTAGGGGCGAAATCATTCGCCAACCGGGGCGTAGGCTCGGCCCTCGGGTTTGCGGGGGGATGCTGCGCATCCCTTGGCGAATGAATTCACCCCTACAAGAAGCGATGGCCGCTCGTGACTCAAGCCGGCTCCTGGCAGACGTCCACCCATTTCGCTTCCACCAACTCGGCCATGTAGGCCGGGGTTATGCGCACTGCGCTGTGCACGGCGCCCGCCGCTGGCAACACTTCATCGAAGGCCTGCAGGGACCGGTCGCAATAGACGGCTAGCGGTGTGGCCAGACCGAACGGACAAACTCCGCCCACTGGATGGCGGGTCAGGGCTTCCACCGTTTCGGCATCCAGCATCTTGGCCTTGGCGCCAAAGGTTTCCTTGAACTTGCGGTTGTCGATGCGTGCGTCGCCGCGTGCCACCACCAGCACGGCGTCCTCGCCTATGCGAAAGGCCAGGGTCTTGGCGATTCGGCCGGGCTCAACGCCATGGGCTTCCGCCGCCAGGGCCACGGTGGCGGTGCTGGTCTGCAGTTCGATAATGTCGATTTCGGGCGCCTTCCCGGCGAAGAAGGCACGGACCGATTCGAGACTCATAAGCGATCCCTCTGGGGTGAAGGACGAATCCTTGTACTTCGGCAGGACGGCGTCAATCCGCCCATCCACGGTGGACGAACGTCATGGGTTTTGGGCCGGGCAGGTAGCCACTGTGCAGCTCGCCGATGTTGAAACCACCGGATTCGATCAGGCGCGGGATGTCACGGTCGAGGTGACAGCCGCCGGCCAGCGGTTTCCATAACGGGGTGAGGCGGTGCTGCCAGCGCACCACGGCGAGGTCCGGCGCCAGGCCGTGCTCGGCGAAGTGCAGGCGCCCGCCAGGCTTGAGCACGCGGCGCATTTCACGCAGGGCGGCAATTGCGTCCGGAATGGTGCAGAGGGTGAAGGTGCAGACGATGCTGTCGAAGCTGGCGTCGGCGGCCTGGATCTCGCCGAGTTCCAGGGCGATGGTCTCTACCGGGATCGCGATGGCGTCAGCGCGCCTGCGTGCCAGTGCCTGCATCTGCGCAGCGGGGTCGACGCCGGTGACGCGACTGACGCGGGTGGGATCGTAGAAGGCGAGATTCAGGCCGGTCCCGATGCCGATCTCCAGCACCTGGCCCTCGGCCTGGGGCACGACCAGGGAACGGGTCTTCATCACGTGCCCCATGCCGCAGGCGAAGTCGATCAGGTGGGGCAGGATGTGGCGATCGTAGAAGCCCATGCTGGCTGTCTCCGGCAAAAGACGTCGTTCACCTTAGCAGGGGGCGAATCGCAAGGGCGCGGGGATTTCGGCCAACGGCGGGCGTGCTCCCGCCGTTGTCAGCGACCGAGGCGACGCAGATCGTCCGACTCGATGATGCGAATACCGTCTTCCTCTTCCAGCGCCAGGCGCCAGAGCGCGCGGGCCAGGGTGCAGACATCGATGCCACGGTACTTGCCGGGCAGCCAGCGCATGAAGGTCGCGGCCAGGCGTTCGCCGAAACGGAACTCGCTGCGCGGCCCTATCAACAGGGATGGGCGGGCGATGGTCAGTTGCGGCCAGTCCATGGCCTTGAGAGCTTCCTCCATCTCGCCCTTGACCTTGTTGTAGAAGATCGAGGACGCGCGATTGGCTCCGAGGGCGCTGATCACGATGAAGTGCCGGGCACCCAGTTCGCGGGCGCGCTGGGCGAAGGCCAGGACCAGGTCCAGGTCCACGGAGCGGAAGATTTCCTGGGTTCCGGCCTGGCGGATGGTGCTGCCCAGGCAGCAGAAGGCGACGTCCACCTGTCCCTGCAGCTGCGGCAACAGATCGGCCAGCGGGCCGACGGGGTTCAGCAGGTGTGGGTGTCCGGCCAGCGGGCGCCGTGTGGGGGCCAGGACGCGAGCAACCGTGGGTTCGTTGAGCAGGCGGTCGAGCAAATGCTCGCCGGTCAATCCAGTGGCGCCGGCGAGCAGTATGTGCTGGGGCGTCAGATGCATGTTGTTTCTCCGCTGATACAAGCTGAGCTTAGTGGCTACGAGCGGTTTTGTCGGGGTTCGTGGCGCTTTGCGCGGTCAGTGCCTGCTCCGCCTGGTGCTCACGAAGCGCACGCCAGCGCGCGGTGACGGCCTTGGGCGCCCAGATCTGCGGTTCCGAGGCTTCGAAGTCGTCGGCCTTCTCGCGCTCGGCGACTTTCTCCCTGGCGATGCCAAAGGCCCGCTCCAGGTCGTCTGTCTCGCTGAAGGCGTCGGCGAACAGCGCGCGGCCGAAGTAGGTGAAGTCGTTCTCCTCGGAGCATCCGAAGGATACGCGATCGGTACGGGCCGCAGTCATGATCAGGGTCCTGTCGTCCTTCAGGGGAGGAATGAATCCGCCGGAGTAGCAGGCGGAGATCACCAGTACCTTGTATCTGTCCTTGAGAGGAACGAGCAGGTCTGCAAGCTCCTGCGCGGGCAGGTGGCCCAACTGAAGGCCGGGTTGCTCCAGGGCCAGTTCATGGGTCGGCGAGCCGTGGCTGGTGAGGTAGATGAACACCAGGTCTTCTGGTCCGCTGCGCCTGGCAACGGCCCGGATGGCGCGGGACAGACTTTCCCGGGTGGCCAGGGGACGGTCGGTCATATGTTCGCGGTGGTTGACCAGGGTGATCTGGCCGTGGGCGCCAAAACGCTCGGCCAGTAGCCTGGAGACGTAGTCTGCTTCGCGCAGGAAAACGCTCTGGCGGCCGTCACCGGCGAGGCTGATGGAGTAAAGCTCCACTTCCGGGGTGGACACCGGCAGGGCATCGATTGCTTGTTCGAGCAGGTGCCCCTGGGCCAGCAGGCCGATTTCCAGTGGATCGGGCAGGGCCTTGCCCTTTTCGTCGCGGATGCGCGTGCCCTCCTGCCAGATGCCGGTTTCACGCTTTCCATCGGGCAGTGTCAGGCTGCCGGTGCCACCGTAGAGACCGTCGTTGAAGTGCCCCTGGTAGCGACTGCCGTCGGCCAGCGACAGCTTGCCCTCGCCTTGGTAGCGCCAGTGCCGGAAGTGGCCCTCGTAGTGGCTGCCATCGGCCCCGGTGAATTCGCCCTCACCAACGAGGTTGCCCTCCTTGAAGGTGCCGCTCCAGACATCGCCGTCACCGCTGGTGAAGCGCCCCTTGCCGTCGAACAGGCTGTTGCGGAACTCGCCGATGTAACTGGAACCGTCCTGCCCCTGATAGGCCCCTTGGCCCTCCAGTTGGCCACGCTTGAATCGCCCGCTGAAACGATTGCCCGCTTCATCGGTACGAACGCCTTCGCCATCCGGCTGGCCGGCTTTGAAGAGTCCCTGGTAATTGCTGCCGTCGGACCATTCGAGGATGCCGAAGCCCTGGTATTTGTCGTTGCGGAACTGGCCGCGATAGGTGACCTCGCCCTGGCGCAGGGTGCCTTCGCCGTCGAACTGGTTGTGGGCGAAGCCGCCTTCGTAGGTTGTGCCATTGCCGTAGGCGAGGCGGCCCCGGCCATGGAACAGGCCCGACTTGAATTCGCCGACGTAGACCAGGCCGTTGGGGCCGTGCCATTCGCCCTGGCCCTCGGGCTGACCATCCTTGAACTGGCCTTCGAACCTGGTGCCGTTGTTGTAGTCCAGGCGGCCCGGTCCCTGCAGCAGGCCGTCGACCAGTTCGCCGCGGTAGCGGGAACCGTCCGGCAGGCGGGCATCCGGCGGCGTGAGGGGTTCGCCCTCGCCGCAGGCTGCAAGCAGGATGGCGAGGCTGAGGGGCAGAAGCGGCTTCATCGGGTGTCCTTTTCCTTGCATCTGCCTTTCAGTGTGGCGCAAAAAAGCCCGCGATTGCGGGCTTTTTTGGTGGCGAGGAAGGGCTCAGACGAAGCAGAGGCTGATGGACTCAGCGACGTAGGCGGGCTTCTGCTGGCCTTCGATCTCCAGGGTGCAGAGAGCCTTGATCAGCCACTGGCCCGGGTTCTTCTCTGTAATGTCAGACACTTTCACCGCCAGGCGCACGCGGGCGTCGACTTTCACCGGCTGGATGAAACGCACGCTGTCGAGGCCGTAGTTGACGACCATTTTCAGGCCTTCGGGCATGATCAGCAGGCCTTCGATCAGCTTGGGAATCAGCGACAGGCTGAGGAAACCGTGGGCGATGGTGGAGCCGAAGGGGGTCTGCTTGGCGCGCTCCGGGTCGACGTGGATGAACTGGTGGTCGCCGGTGCATTCGGCGAACTGGTTAATGCGATTCTGGTCGATCGTCACCCATTCCGAGTGGCCGAGTTCCTTGCCAACGTAGTTCTTCAGTTCCGCTACTGGTACGAACGCCATACGTCATCCTCCGTGGATGCAGTGTTGTAATTCTTATGATTCGGGGTGGGCCCCTTCTTGCGTGCAGCGCTTAGATCATCATGCCGGCCCCGGCGGGTCAAGACGCCATGCCCCCTGCGAATGGCGGGTTATAGCGGGACAGCCGGCAAGCCTATAATGCCCCCGGCCGAGGCCCTGCCTGGCCGGACCTGACCGGTGGAGAATTTCATGCTGTTGCGCGGACTGACCTGGCTGGTGCTGTTCCAGCTGATCGGTAGCGGGCTCAATGCCCTGTTCCTGTCGATGCTTCCCGGGCCCATCATTGGCCTGGTGCTGCTGTTCCTCTATCTGCTGGTGCGTGGGGAGGTGAGCGAGCCGCTGAGCCTGGCCGCCAGCAGCCTGTTGCGCTACCTGCCGCTGCTGCTGGTGCCGCCGGCGGTGGGCGTGATGGTCTATGCGCAGGCAATCTGGGCGGACTTCTGGGCCATCGTCGGTGCGCTGGTGCTGTCGCTGCTGGCTGCCTTCCTTTTCTGTGGCTGGCTGATGCAGAAGCTCATCGATCGCCAGGCAAATCGCCGGGAGGACATATGAGCCTCGACTGGCAAGCCGCCGTTCAGGCGGTGGTGCATCACCCGTTGTTCGGCTTCGGCATGACCCTGGCGGCCTATCAATTGGCCGTGGCGGCGTACGAGAAGACCCGCTGGGTATTCCTGCAACCGGTGCTGCTGTCCATGCTGCTGCTGATCGGTGTGCTGCTGGCCTTCGGCATCAGCTATCAGGAGTATCGCCAGAGCACCCAGCTCCTGACGGTCTTCCTCGGTCCGGCCACGGTTGCTTTGGCTGTGCCGCTCTTTCTCAACCTGCGGCGCATTCGCCAGCTGTTCTGGCCGACCTTGCTGACGCTGGTGTTCGGTGGGCTCTTCGCTACGCTGTCGGTAGCTGTGCTGGGCTGGTGGTTCGGCACTGAGCGCATGGTGCTGATGACGTTGCTGCCGAAGTCGGTGACCTCGCCCATCGCCATGCTCGTGGCCGAGCAGCTTGGCGGGGTGGCGGCCCTGGCGGCGGTGTTCGTGCTGATTACCGGTGTGCTCGGCGCTATTCTCGGGCCGGAGTTGCTGCGCCGTTGTGGTGTGCGTCACCCCGCGGCGCAGGGCATTGCCCTGGGGCTCACCGCCCACGCGGTTGGTACCGCGCGGGCTTTGCAGGAAGGCGAGGAGTGTGGTGCCTTTGCCGCCCTGGCGATGAGCCTCATGGGGGTCGCCACGGCGGTCCTGTTGCCGCTCGCTGTTGCCATGATTGCTTGAGGTCGACGCATGAAGTTGCCGTTGTTTCCGCTCAACACCGTGCTGTTTCCGGGCTGCACGCTGGACTTGCAGATATTCGAGGCGCGCTATCTGGACATGCTGGGGCGCTGCATGAAGCAGAGTGAAGGCTTCGGCGTTGTCTGCATTCTCGAAGGCCAGGAAGTGGGTGAGGCGGCCAGTCGGTTCGCCGCTGTCGGTTGTGAGGCGGTGATCCGCGACTGGCAACAGCGCCCCAACGGTCTGCTAGGTATTCGCGTGCAGGGCGGGCGGCGCTTTCATGTCAGCAAGGCGGAAGTGCTGCGCGATCAGCTGACGCTCGCCGAAGTCGAATGGCTGGCCGAGGAGCCCGAGCGCCCGCTGCGCGCGGAGCACGCCGACCTGGCGGCGCTGCTCAATGCCCTGGCCGAGCACCCGATGGTCCAGGGCCTGGGCATGGGCGGCGTAGTGGAAGGGCAACAGGCGCTGGCCAATCAGCTTTCCTACCTGCTGCCGTTCCACATCAAGGAAAAGATTCACCTGCTGACCCTGGGTGATCCCGATGAGCGCCTGGATTTTCTTCAGGGCCTGCTCGATCAGATGCAGGGCGAGTCCATCGCCTGAAGGAACCCCGCCATGCCTGATTGGGACAGCCACTAGTAGCGGTATCGCGCCAGCGCTTCCGGCAGGGCCCAGGTGGCGATGCCTCCGAGCAGGGCCAGGCAGGCCGGCAGGATCAGTACCCACACCCTTGGGCTCATGGCCGTCAATGGCGCTGCACGCTGCATCAGCGCAAGGCCGGCTGCCGAGATGCCGCCAGCCAGTAGGGCGCCGGCGATGACGTCCGTGGGCCAGTGCACACCGAGGTAGACCCGCGACAGGGCGATGGGTAGCGCCGACAGGCAGGCCAGCAGCAGCCAGGTCAGGCGCAGGCGCCCCGGCTGGCCGCGACCGGCGAGAATCCCCAGTACCAGGAAGAACGCGAAGGCCGCCGAGCTATGGCCGCTGGGGAAGCTGAACGTGGTTAGCGGTTCGACGAGTACCTCGGGCCGTGCCCGCGCGAAGAAGTGTTTGAGGACGGTGTTGGCCAGCCCAGTGATCAACAGGGTGCCAATGGCGAAGCAGGCTGGGCGCCACTGGCGCAGCAGCAACAGGAGGGCGCCGAGCATGGCACCGGCGAGCAACTGGGTGTTGAAGTCGCCAACGCGGGTGACCAGCACCATCAAATGATCGAGGCTGGCTCCGCGCTGTTCCTGAACCAGTGCCATCAGTCCCTGGTCCAGCGCCTGCAGGTGCGGCCAGCCGATCAATAGTGCGCCCAGGGCCGCCAGACACAGGCCGGCTGCCAGCGGGTTAGCCGAGCGTTTCTCGCGTAGCGTGCTGTGAACGATAAGGCCGAGCATGGCGATGATCGCGACTATCACGACCCCGGCCTCACTCCAGAAACCTTCCGGCAGCGGCAGGCGCAATGCCGCGCCGGTGGCCCAGCCAGGAACCAGGTAGGCCACGGCCCATCCGGCTGCCGCCAGCATGCTCACGGCGACGAAGCGCGGGAAAGGCATGTCGAGCATGCCTGCGACCATCGGCAGCATGGGGCGCAGCGGGCCAATGTAGCGGCCCACCAGCAGGCTGGCGATGCCGTAGCGCTGGAAGTAGCTCTCCGCGCCGCTGATCCATTCGGGATGGTCGCGCAGCAGTGGCAGGCGGCGAATGTTCTGGTGGAAGCGTCGACCCAGGCCGTAGGAGATCATGTCGCCCACCAGGCCGCCCGTGTAGGCCAGGAGCAGGGTTTCCCAGAGTTCCAGGGCGCCGCTGCCCGCCATCACACCGACTGCGAACAGCAGTGCGACGCCAGGGACGACGATGCCGGCGATGGCCAGGCATTCGATGCAGGCGATCAGGAAAATGGCCAGTCCCAACCATTCCGGGTTGGCGCCAAGCCAGGCGGTGACCTGGTCGAACCATTGGCTCATGCGTGTGTGTCCTCGATCAGCGTGTAGTCGCGTCCTTCGACCTGCCCGCGGCGCAGCGGGTTGCGCGTGCAATGGCGAGCGTAGGCGGCATCGACGAAGCGATAGGGCAGGTGCTCGTCGCGGCCGTGGGGGATTCCCAGGCGCGCGCTCTGGATGATGCAGGCGGGACGTTGGTCGACGTCTTCAACGAACAGACGCTGCCAGTCGAAGCGCTGGCCGTCCCAGTCGGGCACCTTCAGGCCAAGGGATTTGCACAGCAGCGTCTGGCCGGCGCAGAGGCGCTCGGCGGGGCGGGGCAGGCCCTGGGCGTCGGGGTTGTTGCGTTGCATGGCAGCCAGGGCATCGTCGGGGGATATGGCGTCTACCCAGGGGTATCCGGACTTGATCAGCACCGCGTTGCCGGCGCCATGGGCGCTGAAGTTCAGTGAGTCGCCGCCGCGGGAGTAATACATATAGATGTGCCCGCCATCGAGAAACAGGGCACGACGCTTGTGCGTGTAGCCAAGGGACGCGTGGCTGCCCTTGTCCACCAGATAGTAGGCCTCGGTCTCGATGATGCGGGCGGATAGCCAGCGATCGCCTGCCCGATGGCGTATCACCTTGCCCAGCAGCTCGCGGGCCACCCGTTGGGCATCGCGGTCGAAAAAGGCGTCGGTCAGCGGGCGGGCGCCAGGCCAGGGCAAACTAAGGATGGGATCGCAGGACATGGGGCTGTCGCAGGGTTACGGGTCGGAATAGGCTCGCGATTATACGGAAGCATGCTGAGCCGAAGCTGAACGCCAGCGTCGGAATCGTCACGCAAAATAACAAGAGCCCGTTGCCATGTCCCGAGCTGCCCGTCTCGACAGTGCGCACATCACGCCCAGTGCGCATTACACCGGTTACGTCTGGTATCGCCACCAGCTTGCCGAAGAACCCTTCGTTACGCCTTTCGGACGCTTCGCCCACGCGGCTCTGGCGCCGGTGAGCTGGGGCGCGCGAGTGGCTTTTGGGCTGGATGTCGAGCGCTTCCTGCTGCAACGCCATCTATTGATCGACGCCCTGCTGCACGAAGCTATCGAGCGGCGCGGTGTGCGCCAGGTGGTGGAGATTGCCTGCGGCCTGTCGCCCCGGGGGCGGCGTTTCTGCTCCCGCTATCCGGAGCTGCGATACCTGGAGGCCGACCTGCCGCCCATGGCTGCACGCAAGCGTCTGCTGCTCCATGAAGAGGGCTGGCTGGATGCGCGGCACCAGGTGCGCCCTGTGGATATCCTTGCCGAGCAGGGTGTGAATGACCTGCAGGCGCTGTTTTCCGGGCTGGATCATGAAGAGCCGGTGCTGGTGATCACCGAAGGCTTGGTGAATTACTTCGATCTGCCGGTGATAGAAGCCTTCTGGTGCCGCCTGGCGGGCGAGCTGAAGCAGTTTCCGTCTGCCACCTACCTCACCGATCTCTATCCTGACCTGCGCGAGCATCCGCGTTATCGCCAGCTGCGCTGGGGGATCGATCTTGTTGGCCGGCTGACCCGTGGCCGCTACTACCTCCATTATCGGGACGATGCCGCCATAACCAGCGGCTTCGAGGCTTGCGGTTTTAACGAAACTCGGGTGCATGACCCGAAAGAGCTGGCGACGACTCCGCAGGATGCCTGGCCGGCATTGGTGAGGGTGGTGGAGGCGCGTACGTGACGATGGGTTTTTGATGTGGGGGCGAATTTATTCGCGAATGAATTCGCTCCCGCGATGACGTGGCAGTTGTTGATCAGGCATAAGCCACGGCTCGCGGCTCCGCGTGCACAACCTGGGCTGCCAGCGCCTCGCTGGCCGCTGCGTCGGTGTGCGGGAAGACCAGGGCGAGGGCGTCGCCTTCATGGCGCAGGGGCAATACATCCAGTTCCGGCAAATCACCAGCCTGCAGGCGCCATCCACGCGAGGGCAGTGCGCTCGGCAGATTGCCGGCCACCAGGCCACCGAAGAACCCCAGTTCGTTAATCTCTACTGGCCAGTCGCCCCCTTCGTCGTGCAGCAACCGGCCGCGCCGGTTCAACGGGGCCACTCGCGGTTCCTGGCGTCGCTCCAGGCGCTCCAGGCGATTGCGGGCCAGGCGCGTGGCGCCGGAACTGGCAAAGGGCAGGGCGCTACCTAGCAGGAACGGACGATAGAAGCTGGCGCAGGCTTCGCGCTGTTCGAACTGGGCGAGGTGATCGCCATTGTGGATAAGGGCGCAGTCGGCGTCGGCACAGGCGGCGGCAAAGCCTGCGTGCTCCCAGGGTTGGGTGAAGTGATCGAATTCACCGGCCAGCACCAGGGTTGGGCACGCCGGGTGGCGTTCGAATCCGGGGAATGTAAGCAGGCGCTGGCTATTCTGCCGGTATCGTTCAAGTTCTTGCGGGGAAAGACGCTGCATCTGTCGCAAAAGTGCCTTGCGGAAGACCAGTGAGATACCGGTTTCTTCCAGGCGCAGTGGGTTGATCAGGCCGGTCAGGGCACCCTGGGCGAAGCGCTGGACCTGGCCTTCGGCAAGTAAATCCAGGCCTTCTTCCAGCAGTCGCCGGGCACCGGGGCGGCCGAATGCTGTGATTCCAGCCAGCAGTAGGCGCGCGCAATGCCGGGGATGGCGCACGGCGAACAGGGCTGCCAGGGCGGAGCCGTAGGACAGGCCGATTGGCATCAGTGGTGGTAGCCGGAGTTCGTCGGCGAAGGCAGAGATCAGGTCGGCCAGTTGTTCGAGCGAAAGCTCGGGCGCCAGTTGCAGGTTGCCGCCCTGGCTCGGGAGATCAAGCAGGATCACCGGATGGTGGGGCAGCAGTTCCTGCACCTCGGCGACAAAGGAGCGGAAGCTCTGAAAGGCGCCGCCGAGCATCAGGATCGGCTCGCGACCGTCTTGGGCGTGCTCGGAGAAAGCCTGGTAATGCAGTGTCCAGGGGCCGATCTGGAGGATGCGTGGCGCATCGTTCAGGTACTGAGGGACGAAGTCGGTCTGGTAACGCATGGCGGGTTCTCCGGCGCCGGGGCGCTTCTTGTTCTTGTGCGACGACTGCGATTGGAAGGTAAACAGCGGAGACACTTTTGTTTACCCAACCTTCGGGTGGGCGCGCTGGCCGGGTGTCACCGTCCCGTCCGCAGCCCGCCTGGGCCGAGGCTTGTGTCGTTACCGGCAAGCCCCATGGAATGGCCTGTCTACCATCCGCCCGGCGCCGCTGGGCGCGGGCGAGCGTGGCCGCTATAATCAGCCGCTTTCCTTTCGCCAGAACCCGAGACCATGACCGAGTCCGTTCTCGATTACATGACCCGCCTTGGCCGCGCCGCGCGCGCTGCCTCGCGCGTGGCCGCCCGTGCCAGCACCGCGCAGAAGAACCGCGCCCTGCTGGCTGCCGCCGATGCCCTGGATGCAGCCCGTGCCGAGCTGTCCGCCGCCAACGAGCAGGACCTGGCCAACGGCCGGGCCAACGGTCTCGAGCCAGCCATGCTCGATCGCCTGGCGCTGACCCCGGCACGCATCGACGACATGATCGAGGGCTTGCGCCAGGTCGCCACCTTGCCGGACCCCATCGGCGAGATCCGTGACATGCGCTATCTGCCGTCCGGTATCCAGGTGGGCAAGATGCGCGTGCCGCTGGGTGTGATCGGGATCATCTACGAGTCGCGGCCGAACGTGACCATCGATGCCGCCAGCCTTTGCCTGAAATCCGGCAACGCCACCATCCTGCGCGGCGGTTCCGAGGCCATCCATTCCAACCAGGCAATCGCCATCTGCATTCAGAAGGGGCTGGCCGAAGCCGGTCTGCCGAGCGAGCTGGTTCAAGTGGTGGAAACCACCGACCGTGCTGCCGTGGGCGCGCTGATCAGCATGCCGGAGTTCGTGGACGTGATCGTCCCGCGCGGCGGCAAGGGCCTGATCGAGCGCATAAGCCGTGAGGCCAAGGTGCCTGTGATCAAGCACCTGGACGGCATCTGCCACGTCTACATCGACGTTGCCGCCGACCTGGACAAGGCGATTCGCGTGGCCGACAACGCCAAGACCCAGCGCTACGCGCCGTGCAATACGATGGAAACCCTGCTGGTTCACGAGGGCATTGCCGCCCGCGTGTTGCCACCGCTGGCCGCCATCTACCGCGACAAGGGCGTGGAGCTGCGTGGCGACGCGGCCACTCGTGCCTTGCTGGGCAATGACGTGCTGGAGGCGACCGAAGAAGACTGGCGCACCGAGTACAACGCGCCAATCCTTTCGATCCGTATCGTCGACGGCCTCGACCAGGCCATCGAGCACATCAATGCCTACGGCTCGCAGCACACCGACGCCATCATCACCGAGAACTTCAGTGATGCCCGGCGCTTCCTCACCGAGGTGGACTCCGCTTCGGTGATGGTCAACGCCTCGACCCGATTCGCCGATGGCTTCGAGTACGGCCTGGGCGCGGAGATCGGCATTTCCACCGACAAGCTGCACGCCCGCGGGCCGGTCGGTCTGGAAGGTCTGACCAGCGAGAAGTACGTGGTCTTCGGCGACGGTCACGTACGCACCTGATGGGTAAGCGCATCGGTCTCTTCGGCGGCACTTTCGATCCTGTGCACATCGGTCATCTGCGCAGCGCCGTAGAGGTGGCCGAGCAGTTCGGCTTCGATGAGCTGCGTCTGATTCCCAGTGCTCGGCCGCCGCACCGCGACAGCCCGCGGGTGTCCGCGACCCAGCGACTGGAAATGGTGCAACTGGCGGTGGGCGGTGTCGCGCCGCTGGTGGTGGATGATCGTGAGCTCAAGCGCGAGCGCCCATCCTGGACGATCGAGACGCTGGAGTCCCTGCGTGCCGAGTTGGGCACCGATGACCAGCTGTTCCTGCTGGTCGGCTGGGATGCTTTCTGTGGACTGCCGAGCTGGCATCGCTGGAGCGAGCTGCTCGACCATTGCCACATCCTGGTCCTGCAACGACCGGATGCCGACAGCGAGGCCCCGGAAGACCTGCGTGACCTGTTGGCGGCGCGTAGCGCTGTCGATCCTCAATCCCTGCAGGGGGCAGCCGGGCAGATAGCTTTTGTCTGGCAGACCCCCTTGGCAATTTCCGCCACCCAGATTCGCCAATTGCTGGGGGAGGGGCGCTCGGTGCGCTATCTCGTGCCCGACGCCGTATTGGCCTATATCCATGCGCACGACCTTTACCGTGCGACGAACTGATTCACTGAGGTAGTTGAACCCGATGCAAAACGAAGAACTCGTCAAGGTCGCAATCGCGGCCCTGGAAGACCTGAAAGGTCAGGAAATCACCACTATCGACGTGCGTGGCAAGACCAGCATCACTGATTTCATGGTGATCGCCAGCGGTACCTCCGGCCGTCACGTCAAGTCCCTGGCCGAAAACGTGCTGGAGAAGGTCAAGGAGCAAGGCGTGCGTCCCCTGGGCAGCGAAGGCCTGGACGGCGGCGAGTGGGCCCTGCTGGACCTGGGCGATGTCGTGGTGCATGTGATGCAGGTCGCCACCCGGCAGTTCTACGACCTGGAGCGCCTGTGGCAGGGCGCCGAGCAGAGCCGCGCCCATCACAGCCACGAGTAAGCGGGGCGTCCTTTGCGTCTACGTCTGATCGCCGTTGGCACGCGGATGCCGCGCTGGGTGGAAGAGGGCTGGCACGAGTACGTCAAGCGCCTGCCTTCCGAGCTCAGCCTGGAACTGGTGGAGATCCCGCTGACCACGCGTGGCAAGAATGCCGACGTGGCGCGAATGATCCGCCAGGAGGGCGAGGCCATGCTGGCCAAGGTTCAACCGGGGGAACGCATCGTTACCCTGGAAGTCCAAGGTCGGCCCTGGAGCACCGAGCAACTGGCCGCTGAACTGGACCGCTGGCGCCTCGATTCGCGCACCGTCAACCTCATGGTCGGTGGCCCGGAAGGGCTGGCCCCGGAGGTTTGCGCGCGCAGCGAGCAGCGTTGGTCGTTGTCGCCGCTGACGTTGCCGCATCCGCTGGTTCGCATCCTCATCGGCGAACAGATCTACCGTGCCTGGACCGTGCTGTCCGGCCACCCCTATCACAAGTAAGCCCAGTCCATGCCGCAACCGATTCGCCTGAAGGACCATGAAAGAGACGCCCGTCTGGTGCGTCAGCGCGTGGTCGTGGGCGCGGTGGCGGTGGTGCTGCTGACCTGCGTACTGATTGCCCGTCTCTATTACCTGCAGGTGATCCAGTACGAGTACCACTCGACGCTGTCCGAGAACAATCGCGTCCATGTGCAGCCGATTCCGCCCACGCGCGGGCTGATCTTCGACCGCAATGGCGTGATCATCGCCGACAACCGGCCCAGCTTCAGTCTCAGCGTCACTCGTGAGCGGGCTGCCGACTGGGAGAAGACCCTCGATGTGATAGTCGAGGTGCTGCAGCTGACGCCAGATGATCGCGCACTGTTCGAGAAGCGCATGCGGCAGGGGCGGCGGCCCTTCGAGCCGGTTCCCATCCTGTTCGAGCTGACTGAAGAACAGATCGCTCGCGTGGCGGTGAACCAATTCCGCCTGCCCGGCGTGGATGTTGTTGCGCAGTTGGTGCGCCATTACCCGCAGGGCGCGCATTTCGCGCACTCCGTGGGCTATGTCGGGCGGATCAACGAGAAGGAGCTCAAGCAGCTCGATCCGGTGAACTACAGCGGTACGCACCACATCGGCAAGACCGGCATCGAGCGCTTCTACGAAGACCAGTTGCACGGAGAGGTGGGCTACGAGGAAGTCGAGACCAACGCCCGTGGCCGCGTGTTGCGCGTGCTCAAGCGAACTGACCCGAAGCCCGGCAAGGACTTGGTCCTGACCCTCGATGTGCGTCTGCAGGAAGCGGCCGAACAAGCTTTGGCCGGTCGGCGTGGCGCCATCGTCGCGATCGAGCCTTCCAGCGGTGACGTGCTGGCCATGGTCAGCCAGCCGAGCTTCGACCCCAACCCTTTCGTCACCGGCATCAGCTTCAAGGCCTATGCCGAATTGCGTGATTCCATCGACCGGCCGCTCTACAACCGTGTGCTGCGCGGCCTGTATCCGCCAGGGTCGACCATCAAGCCGATGGTGGCTGTGTCCGGCCTGGACGCGGGCGTGGTTACTCCGGCCTCGCGTGTGTTCGATCCGGGCTTCTACCAACTGCCGAACTACGACCACAAATACCGGAACTGGAACCGCAGCGGTGACGGCTGGGTGAACATGGAAACCGCGATCATGCGGTCAAATGACACCTACTTCTACGATCTTGCTCATAAAATGGGCATCGATCGCCTTCATGACTACATGAGCCGCTTCGGCTTCGGGCAGCGCGTGGCCCTCGATATGTTCGAGGAGTCTCCGGGCCTGATGCCGTCGCGTGACTGGAAACGTGCGCGCTATCGCCAGGCCTGGTATCCGGGTGAAACCCTCATTCTCGGCATTGGCCAGGGTTACATGCAGTCCACGCCGCTTCAGCTTGCGCAAGCCGTGGCGCTCATGGCCAACCGGGGAAAATGGATTCGTCCGCACCTGGCCAAGACCATCGAGGGGCAACCGCCGATCGACCCGAATCCGATGCCGGATATCATCCTGCGCGATCCGAAATACTGGGATGCAGGCCGCAACGGCATGGAACAGGTGGTCCACGGTGCCCGAGGTACGGCGCACAAGGTCGGCGCTTCCTCCGTCTACCGTATCGCCGGTAAGTCCGGTACCGCCCAGGTGGTGGCCATCAAGCAGGGCGAGAAGTACGACCGCTCCAAGGTGCAGGAACGCCATCGCGACCATGCCCTGTTCGTCGCATTTGCCCCGGCCGAGGATCCGAAGATCGCCGTGGCGGTGATGGTGGAGAACGGTGAGTCCGGTTCCGGCGTTGCCGCACCTGTGGTCAAGCAGGTGATGGATGCCTGGCTCCTCGGTGAGGATGGCCAGTTGAAACCCGAGTTCAGACCACCGCAGCCGCTGGCTGAACAGCAGAGCGCCATTCGATGAACAGCAACTTCGACCGCACCATCTCCCAGGAGGACGTGCTCAAGCGCCGCGCCACGCTCCTGCAGCGTCTGCACATTGATGGCTGGCTGCTGCTGATCATCCTGATGCTGGCGGCCGGTAGCCTGTTCGTCCTCTATTCGGCAAGCGGCAAGCATTGGGACTTGCTGATGAAGCAGGCCAGCTCCTTCGGTCTGGGTATCGGCGCGATGATCGTCATCGCCCAGTTCGAACCACGCTTCATGGCACGTTGGGTGCCCCTGGCCTATGTGATCGGCGTAGCGTTGCTGGTGGTGGTGGAAATCATGGGGCACACGGCGATGGGGGCCACTCGATGGATCAACATTCCCGGCGTGATCCGCTTCCAGCCCTCGGAATTCATGAAGATCATCATGCCGGCGACCATCGCCTGGTACCTGTCGCGGCACAACCTGCCGCCGAAGCTCAGGCACATCGCCATCAGTCTGGTGCTGATCCTGATGCCCTTCGTGCTGATCCTGAAGCAACCCGACCTCGGCACCGCCTTGCTGATCCTGGCTTCTGGCGCCTTCGTGCTGTTCATGGCCGGTCTGCAATGGCGCTGGATCGTCGGGGCTGTGGCTGCGGTGGTGCCAGTGGCGGTGGCCATGTGGTACTTCGTCCTGCACGATTACCAGAAACAGCGCGTACTGACCTTCCTCGATCCGGAGAGCGATCCGCTGGGTACTGGTTGGAACATCATCCAGTCAAAGGCCGCCATCGGATCGGGTGGAGTATTCGGCAAGGGCTGGCTGCTGGGCACCCAGTCGCACCTGGATTTTTTGCCCGAAAGTCACACGGACTTTATCATTGCAGTCCTCGGCGAAGAGTTCGGCCTTGTGGGCGCCTGCCTGCTGCTTCTGGTCTACCTGCTCCTGATTGGCCGTGGCCTGGTGATCACCGCCCAGGCGCAGACCCTGTTCGGCAAGCTGCTGGCAGGCAGTCTTACCATGACCTTCTTCGTATACGTGTTCGTCAACATCGGCATGGTCAGTGGACTGCTGCCGGTTGTGGGGGTGCCCCTGCCCTTCATTAGCTACGGCGGAACCCATCTGGTGACGCTGCTGTCAGGGTTTGGGGTGTTGATGGCGATTCATACCCATCGCAAATGGATCGCCCAGGTTTGAAACGAGTGAATGATTTGAAAGCACTGCGCAAATGGATGCAGTTGGCAGCCTCCGGGGCCGCCCTGGTGGGACTGCTGGGGGCAGCCGCACCTGCATTTTCCGGGGACTACGAGGGATCGCCGCAGGTGGCCGAGTTCGTCGCCGAGATGACCCGTGACTACGGTTTCGCCGGTGAGCAACTGGTGGAGCTGTTCCGTGAAGTGGAGCGCAAGCAGTCCATCCTCGACGCCATCTCCCGGCCTGCCGAGCGGGTCAAGCCTTGGAAGGAATACCGCCCGATCTTCATCACCCCGGCGCGAATCCAGAAAGGCGTGACCTTCTGGAGCCAGCATGCCGAGGCCCTGGCTCGTGCCGAGAAGGAATACGGCGTACCGGCCCAGATCATCGTCGCGATCATCGGTGTCGAGACTTTCTATGGTGGCAATACCGGAAACTTCCGCGTGATCGACGCGCTGTCCACCCTCGGCTTCGATTACCCACCGCGTGCCGACTTCTTCCGCAAGCAGCTCAAGGAGTTTCTCCTGCTGGCTCGCGAAGAGCAGGTCGATCCGCTGATGCTCAAGGGCTCCTACGCTGGCGCCATGGGCTTGCCACAGTTCATGCCGAGCAGCTTCCGCGCCTACGCCGTGGACTTCGACGGCGACGGCCACATCGATATCTGGAATAACCCGGTGGATGCCATCGGCAGCGTTGCCAGCTATTTCAAGCGCCACGGCTGGGTCGCTGGTGCACCGGTGGTCACCCGCGCCAAGGTTCGTGGGGATCGAATCGACGAAGGGTTGACCCAGGGGCTGGACCCGGTGAAGAACGTCGGCGATCTTAGGGCGCTGGGCTGGGCAAGCAGCGACGCACTGCGCGATGATGTGCCGGTTACGGCTTTCAAGCTGGAGGGTGACGAGGGGGCGGAGTACTGGATGGGACTTCCGAACTTCTACGTCATTACCCGCTACAATCGCAGCGTGATGTACTCCATGGCAGTGCATCAGCTATCCGAACTGCTGGTCAACGCAAGGGGCGGGCGTTAACCGATGCCACAACCGATAAGAGTCGCCGTCTATGGCGCCGTAGCATTGTTGCTGGCTAGCTGCTCGAGCAGCCGAGCGCCGGAACCGGTCCAACCCGGCGGGCAGATTTCCGGTCCCGGCGATTACGCGCGTCCACACAGGGACGGCGCGCCATGGTGGGACGTCGACGTCTCGCGCATTCCCGATGCCGTGCCCATGCCGCATTACGGCTCGATCAAGGCCAACCCTTATACCGTGCTGGGCAAGACCTACTACCCGATGAACGACGCGCGTCGTTATCAGGCGGTTGGCACGGCGTCCTGGTACGGCACCAAGTTCCACGGTCAGGCCACTGCCAACGGCGAGGCCTATGATCTATACGGCATGACCGCCGCACACAAGACCTTGCCGTTGCCAAGCTATGTCCGGGTGACCAACCTCGATAACGGCCGCAGTGTGATTCTGCGGGTCAACGACCGTGGTCCGTTCTACTCCGACCGCATCATCGACCTGTCCTTCGCTGCGGCGAAGAAGCTCGGCTATGCCGAAACCGGCACCGCCCGCGTCAAGGTCGAGGGCATCGATCCTCATGAGTGGTGGGCTGCCCAAGGTCGCCCGGTGCCCATGGTCCTCGCCCAGCCGAAGATGGCCGCTCAGGCGAAACCACAGGTCCAGCCCCAGCCTGTCGCCCAGATTGCCAGCGCGCCAATCGAGCAGTACACCCCGCCGCCGCAGCAGCATGCCGCCGCCGTCCTGCCCGTGCAGATCGACGCAAAAAAAAACGATTCACTCGCAGCGTCTGGCCTGTATCTCCAGGTGGGCGCCTTCGCCAATCCGGACGCTGCGGAACTCCTCAAGGCCAAGCTGAGCGAGACGGTGAGTGCGCCAGTCTTCATCAGCTCGGTCGTGCGCAACCAGCAGATACTGCACCGGGTACGCCTGGGGCCGATCGGAACTCAGGGTGAAGCACAAGACGTGCAGAACTCCGTGCGCCTGGCCAACCTCGGCCAACCCACCCTGGTGAAGCCGGACTGACGGCTTCTTCTTTTGCCCGCAAGGGCCTGTTAGACCATTAGCTACTTCTCAGAGAGACGGATGAACATCTTCAGCTTTGCCAAACGCTTACTTCTGCCCGCAGCCCTGCTCATCGTCGCGCCGGTCTCCATGGCGGCCCAGCAGATCATCCCGTCGCCGCCGCAACTGGCCGCCAAATCCTATGTGCTGATGGACGCCCAGAGTGGTCAGGTCCTGGTCGAGAACAACGGCGACCAGCGCCTGCCTCCGGCGAGTCTGACCAAGCTGATGACCGCCTACATCGCCACCCTGGAGATCCGCAAGGGCCAGATTGGCGAGTCCGACCCTGTCACCATCAGTGAGCACGCCTGGCGCACCGGCGGCTCGCGCATGTTCGTCCAGGTGAACACCCAGGTAACCCTGAGTGACCTGCTGCACGGCATCATCATCCAGTCTGGCAACGACGCCAGCGTGGCCGTAGCCGAGCATATCGCCGGCAGCGAAGACGCTTTTGCCGACATGATGAACACCACTGCCGAGAAGCTCGGCATGAGCAACAGCCACTTCATGAACGCCACCGGTCTGCCCAACCCTGAGCACTACTCCACTGCTCACGATATGGCGACCTTGGCCCGCGCGATCATCTACGAAGATCCTGTCCACTACGCCATCTACTCCCAGAAGGAATTCTTCTGGAACAACATCAAGCAACCCAACCGCAACCTGCTTCTGTGGCGTGACAAGACCGTCGACGGCCTGAAGACCGGCCACACTGACGAGGCCGGCTACTGCCTGGTGGCTTCCGCCGTACGTGACAACATGCGCCTGATCGCCGTGGTGTTCGGCACCAACAGCGAGCAGGCCCGTGCAGCCGAAACCCAGAAGCTGCTGACCTACGGCTTCCGCTTCTTCGAAACCCAGACCTTCTACCAGAAGGGTGCCGAGCTGGCGAAAGCCCAGGTGTGGAAAGGCGCCGTCCGCGAAGCCAAGGCTGGCCTGGCCCAGGACCTGACCCTGACCCTGCCGAAGGGCCAGATCAAGAAACTGCAGGCCAGCATGACCTTGAATCCGCAACTGGTCGCCCCCATCAAGCAGGGTGATGTAATCGGCAAGGTGGAGGTCAAGATGGAAGACCAGGTTGTCCACAGTGCCGACTTGATCGCCCTGGAAACCGTTGAGGAAGGTGGCTTCTTCCGCCGCCTGTGGGATAGCATCCGCCTGTTCTTCTACGGCCTGTTCAACTGACCTTCTGAGCCGACGCCTCTCACCCTGAAGGGGGACGGGGCGTCAGCATCGCGGACCACGAGTCCGCCGCCGCCATGACCGATACTCCTGACGTACAACCCCCGAAAATCGAGTTTCCCTGCGAGCGCTACCCTATCAAGGTGATCGGCGACTCTGGGGAAGGCTTTGCCGACCTGGTGATCGAAATCATCCAGCGCCACGCTCCTGACTTCGACGCTGCCACCTTGGTGATTCGCGATAGTCGTAATGGGCGATTCCTCTCGGTGCAAGTGTTGATCACCGCCACTGGCGTAGACCAGTTGCAGGCGATCCATGTCGACCTGCGTGCCACTGGCCGCGTGCATATGGTCCTCTAGTGACTTCTGCCGAACTCATCGTGCGATATCTGGGGTTGGTGGACTACCTGCCGACCTTGGAAGCGATGCGCCGTCTGACTACCGAGCGTGACGAGCGAACTCCCGACGAAATCTGGCTGCTGCAGCATCCCCAGGTGTTCACCCAGGGCCAGGCCGGCAAGGCTGAGCATCTGCTGGAGACGGGCGACATCCCGGTGATCCAGGTCGAGCGCGGCGGTCAGGTTACCTACCATGGCCCCGGCCAGCTGGTGGCTTACGTGATGCTGGATCTGCGTAGGCTGGGGCTGGGTGTGCGCGAGCTCGTGACGGCTCTTGAGCAGAGCCTGGTCGATGTAATGGCGATCTACGGTGTCGAGGCAGCGCCTAAGGCTGATGCCCCTGGCGTCTATGTCAACGGCGACAAGATCGCCTCACTGGGGCTGCGTGTCAGCCGCGGCTGCTCCTTCCACGGCCTGGCGCTTAACGTAGACATGGACCTGTCGCCCTTCTGGCGGATCAACCCTTGCGGTTACGCCGGGTTGAAGATGGTGCAGCTCAAGGACCTGATCGAGACGCCGCCGCAGCTCGATGAGGTGGCACAGCACCTTGAGCAGGCACTGCGCCGGCGGCTGGGTTACACGCAGTAGAGGCACTTCCCGGAAGAAAGAAGGCCCCTTCTCCCATCGGGAGAGGGGGCCTTTTCGTTTATTCAACCTCGCTGAACGCATCGCCGGGCTGGGCAGTTCCTGCTCAGCCCAGATTGAGCGCGGGAATGATACTCGGGTCCAAGGCCTGGCCCGGTACCGGTACCGGTGCAGCCAAGCCCAGGTTGTTCTTCTCGAACACCCGGTCGGCCCTGTAGCTGGAGCGCACCAGCGGACCGGCTGCGACTTCCATGAAACCCTTCTCCAGGCCGATATCGCGGAAGCGGTTGAATTCCTCGGGGCTGACCCAACGCTTGACCGGCAAGTGGTTGCGAGTGGGTTGCAGGTATTGCCCGAGGGTCAGGATGTCCACGCCAATTGCACGCAGGTCATCCATGGTCTCGATGACTTCTTCGTCTGTCTCACCAAGCCCGAGCATCAGGCTGGTCTTGGTCAGCACGTCCGGACGATGGCGCTTGGCATGCTCCAGTACGCGCAGGGTTTTCTCGTAGCCGGCACGCGGGTCGCGCACCACGTGGGTCAGGCGCTTGACGGTCTCGACGTTCTGCGCGAATACCTCCAGCCCAGAGTCCACCACTCGTTCGATGGCCTTGGAGTCGCCATTGAAGTCGGGGGTCAGGGCTTCCACGACCACCTTCGGCGTACGCTCCTTGATGGCGCGCACACAGGCAGCGTAATGGCTGGCGCCGCCGTCATCGAGATCATCGCGGTCCACCGAGGTCAGCACGATGTAGCGCAGCGCCATAAGCTCGACCGACTTGGCAGTGTTCTGCGGTTCTTCCAGATCCAGCCAGCCATTCGGATTGCCAGTGTCCACGGCACAGAATCGGCAGGCGCGAGTGCATACCGAGCCCATCAGCATGATGGTGGCTGTGCCGTTGGACCAGCACTCACCCATGTTCGGGCAATGCGATTCCTGGCACACGGTGCTGAGGCGATGTTCGCCAACATTGCGCTTGACCGCCTCGAAGCGGCTGCCGCCCGGTGCCTTTACCCGCAACCACTTGGGCTTGGGCTCGAACACCTGGGGTTCGGCCGAGGCGCGACGCTTCTGGCCATCCTTGATTGCGGTGATGCCCTGAGCAGTACGGAACTTTTCGCCGCTGGCGACGTGTTTGGACGAGTCTGTATCGGACATCGGAAATCTGGCTCCGCTGGTGGCTCCGTTGGCTGCCGCAGGGGCAAAAAGGGGTGGCGCAGTTTATCACAAAGGCGTTTGCACGAGCTCGCAGCCGTCTGGAGACGGGAGCGCGTGCTGTCGCGAAAAAGGGCTGGGCGCCTCAGCGCCCTTCACGTAACTGCTTGAGCAGATCCAGGTTTGGGTAGCCGTCTGCCGGCCAGCCCAGGCGTTGCTGGTAGCCGCGGATCGCCTTGCGGGTATTGGCGCCAATGATGCCGTCCGCAGCACCCGGGTTGAAGCCGGCACCGGCCAGGGACTCCTGCAACTCCACTCGTTCGCTGCGGCTCAGCGGACGCTCGTCGCGAGGCCAACTACCAGTGAGCTGGCCACGACCATCGAAGCGCTCGCCCAGCAGGCTGACCGCCAGGGCGTAGGACGAGGAATTGTTGTACTTGAGGATGGCGCGGAAGTTATCCAGCACGAGGAAGGCCGGTCCGCGGTGGCCGGCAGGCAAAAGCAAAGAAGCGCTGTCGTTGCCGAGGCCCGCGCCTTGCGGGCCGACTTGCACGCCCATCGCTTGCCATTGCGCCACGGGTTTACGGATGTCTCCGTCCGCGTGGGCGTAGTCGAAGCCCTGCGGCAATTGAACCTGCAGTGCTGCGGGTTGGCCTTTGTGCCAGCCTGAGGCCTGGAGGTAGTGGGCGGCGGAGGCCAGGGCATCGGCCGAGGAACTCCAGATGTCGCGGCGACCATCACCATCGAAGTCCACCGCATGGCTGTTGTAGGTTGTCGGGATGAACTGGGTCTGACCCATGGCGCCGGCCCAGGACCCAAGCATGCTGCCGGGCTGAATGTCGCCGTGTTGGAGGATCTGCAGGGCAGCCAGCAGTTGCGCGTGGGCGAATTCGGGACGACGGCCTTCGTAGGCCAGGGTGGCCAGGGAGCGGATCACCGACTTGTCGCCCATGAACTGGCCAAAGCTGCTTTCCATGCCCCAGATGGCCACCAATGGCTCGCGATCCACGCCGAATCGTTGCTCGATGGCGTCCAGCGTCGCAGCGTGCTCGGTAATCAGTGCCTGTCCCTTGCGCACGCGATAGGGAGAGATGGCGCCTTCCAGATACTCCCAGACCGGCCGTGTGAATTCGGGCTGGCTGCGGTCAGCGGTGATTACGCTCGGGTCCGGGGTAATACCGGCAAAGGCTCGGTCGAAGGTGCTGGCATCAATGCCTTGGGCCAAGGCCTGGCGGCGGAAGCCGTCGCGCCACGCGTTGAAGCTGATGGCGGGCATTTGCACCGGAATCTGTGCGGGCGTTGCGGCGGGTTTGCTGGCAGGCTGGCTCGCCTGGGGCAGGGGCGTAGTAGCGGATTTCTGGGCCGGTGCATCGGCGCAGGAGCTGAGCAGGGTGAGGGCAGAAGCCACGGCCAGGCTGCGGAACATCAGGCCGGGGACGGGGGCATCGAACATACGCAAGTCTCGAGGCAGACGAATCAAGCCGCGACCTTAACATGTCCGAGCCTTTTCAGACCGCTATAAGCGACGAAGCCTCCCAATCCTGGGAGGCTTCGCGGCGGTAACTTCCTTTGCCTTTCATGGGCTTTTCCTGGCGGCAGCGGAAGAGTGGCTGGGCTACCAGGGATTTGGCGCGGTCAGGTGCGCCTGGCTTGCGTTTCTTGGCCATGGCCGATCCTCGATGGGGCACGCATCAGTGCGGGCGCGCGCATCATCGGCTGCTGGTCAGAAGATGTCCAGCTATTCGGCCGCCAGCGGCAGGCGTTGGCCGGCCAGCAGCAGAGCAAGTCGAGCGAGACCGTTCCAGGGATCGCCCGGAGCCTGCCCCTTGATCTGCGCGTCGATGCGTTGGGCATCCTGCAGCAACTGGTTCCAGCGTGATGCCGGGTGACGTTGCAGGGCGCGGGTGACCAATGGGCGGCGCTTATCCCAGACCGGCGGCCGGGCAGCGGCAAAGGCTTTCTCCAGCGGCACGCCCTGGCTGTATTGCTGGGCCAGTCCACCCAGCAGGCGCAGTTCCCGCGCGAGCGCCCAGAGGATCACCGGAGGCTCTACGCCTTCGCCGCGCAGGCCTTCCAGCGTACGTAGGGTGTGGGCGGGCTCGCCGTTGAGGGCTGCGTCGATCAGGCCAAAAACATCGAAACGGGCGCTGTCAGCTACCGCGGCCTGGACCGTGGCGGCATCCACCTGGCCACCGTCGGCCAACAGTTTGAGTTTTTCGATCTCCTGGGCGGCGGCCAACAGGTTGCCCTCTACCCGTGCGGCGATCAGGTCGACCGCTTCCTGGTTGGCGGCCAGACCGGCCTGGGATAGGCGTTGGCGTATCCACTGCGGCAGGTTGTGGGCCTCGATGGGCCAGATCTGGATGAACTGGGCGTCGGGGCCGTCGATCAGGGCCTTGGCCCATTTGGTCTTCTGAGTGCTGCCGTCGAGTTTGGGCAGACTGAGCAGCAGCACGGTGTCTTCCGGCGGGCGGGAGAGGTATTCCAGAAGCGCAGAAGCGCCCTTGTCTCCCGGCTTGCCTGAGGGAAGGCGCAATTCCAGCAGGCGTTTCTCGGCGAACAGCGACAGGCTGGCGCCGGCTTCGAGCAGCAGGCCCCAGTCAAAGTTCGCCTCGGCGTTGAATACCTGGCGCTCGCTGAAATCCTGCGCACGGACGCTGGCGCGGATCGCGTCGCAGGCCTCCTGGCAGAGCAGCGGCTCATCGCCGCTGACGACGTAAACAGGCGCCAGTTGGCCCTGCAGGTGTTTGCCCAGTTGTGCGGGATTGAGTTTCATAGGCGCAAATGACTGGGGCCGCTATGCGGCCCCATTTACTCACTGGATGGGCAGTTGCAGCGGAGATTGCTGCGGTTGCCGGGCCTTCTCGGCCTGGCGTGCGGCTTCCATTGCTTCCGCTTCGGCCTGGGCCTTGGCTTCTGCAGTCTGCTGCAGCTGGTCGAGTTGAGCCGGGGTGATCAACTGCAGGCGCATGAGCATCTGCTGAATCATTTCCTGGCGCATTTCCACACGCAGCTGGGCGGCTTCCTGGTCGGAGCCGATCAGGTTGTTGCTGTCGAATACGTAGTACTTTTGTACGGTCAGCTTGTCGTTCATCAGCAGCAGGTCGTTGTTGCCGCGAATTTCGTACTGCAGGGTCTTGGTCAGTTCGTACTCTGCACTGCGCGCGCCAGAGGTGTAGGTGGCGGTGCGCTGGGTCTCGTCTTCGCGGGCCAGCACCAGAGTGTAGGGAGCACCGGCGTGGACGTTCACGCCGTTGTTTTCCAGCGCCTCACGCATTTCCTTGATGGTCTGGCCGTATTGGTTGCGAGCGGTTACGTCCAGTTCGTCCAGGGCGAACTTGGCGTCGCCTGTGCCGCGCAGTTGAAAACCGCACGCACTCAGCAGCACGGTAAGGCCCAGGACCAGCAGATTCCGTTTCTTCATTTCTTGCTTTCCCCTTGCGAGCAGTCCGGCACCACTCCCGGAGGAGGGCGCCGGCTTCGATCAGTTGGCGACGATATTGACTAGTTTGCCAGGCACCACGATGACCTTGCGGATGGTGAGGCCGTCGGTGAAGCGCAGCACGTTCTCGTTGGCGCGCGCGGCGGCTTCAACCGCTTCGCGGCTGGCGTCTGCCGGCACTTCGATATGGCCGCGCAGCTTGCCGTTGACCTGTACCACCAGTTGCAGGCTGTCTTGCACCAGGGCGGCTTCGTCCACGGTTGGCCAGGCGGCGTCGATGACTGCACCGGTGTGGCCCAGTTCGCGCCAGAGCTCGTGGCTGATATGCGGAGTGATGGGCGCCAGCAGCAGGGCGATGGTTTCCAGGCCCTCCTGCAGCAGGGCGCGGTCTTCGGCGCTGGCCTGGGGAGCCTTTTCCAGGACGTTCATCAGGGTCATCACGGCGGCGATGGCGGTGTTGAATTTGTGGTGCTGGCCAATATCCTGGCTGGCCTGCTTGATGGCCAGGTGGATGGCGCGATGCACGCCTTTCTGCTCATCGTTCAGGACGCTGCGATCCAGCGCGGACGGCAGGCCGGCAGCGACGTGGGACTGGGCCAGTCGCCAGACGCGACGCAGGAAGCGGCTGGCGCCTTCGACGCCGGAGTCGGACCATTCCAGGCTCATGTCCGGCGGCGAGGCGAACATCATGAACAGGCGGCAGGTGTCGGCGCCGTAAGCATCGATCATTGCCTGCGGGTCCACGCCGTTGTTCTTCGACTTGGACATCTTCTCGGTGCCGCCGATTTCCACCGGCAGGCCGTCGGTTTTCAAGCGGGCGCCGATGATCTTGGCCTTGGCGTCGCGCTCGACTTCGACATCAGCCGGGTTAAACCAGTCCTTGCCGCCATTGGCTGCAACGCGATAGTAGGTTTCTGCGACGACCATGCCCTGGGTGAGCAGGTTCTTGAACGGCTCGTCGGAGCTGACCAGGCCTTCGTCACGCATCAGCTTGTGGAAGAAGCGTGCGTAGAGCAGGTGCAGGATGGCGTGTTCGATGCCGCCGATGTACTGGTCCACCGGCAGCCAGTGGTTGGCTGCGGCCGGGTCGACCATGCCTTTGTCGTAGTTCGGGGAGGCATAGCGGGCGAAGTACCAGGAGCTTTCCACGAAGGTGTCCATGGTGTCCGTTTCGCGCTTGGCCGCAGTGCCGCATTTGGGGCAGCTGCAGGCGTAGAACTCGGGCATCTTCGCCAGCGGACTGCCAGCGCCGTCCGGTACCACGTCTTCGGGAAGGACGACCGGCAGTTGGTCTTCCGGCACTGGAACATCGCCACAGCTCGGGCAATGGATGATCGGGATCGGGCAGCCCCAGTAGCGCTGACGGCTGATGCCCCAGTCGCGCAGGCGGAATTGGGTGCGGGCCTGGCCCAGGCCTTTCTTCTGCAGGGCAACTTCGATGGCGTCGAAGGCGCCTTGGTAGTCCAGGCCGTCGAACTCGCCGGAGTTGATCAGTTGGCCATGCTCGCCATAGGCGTCTTGCCACGGGGCCGGGTTTTCGTCGCCGGAGGATGTGCGAACTACCGATTTGATCGGCAGGTTGTACTTGTGCGCGAAGGCGAAATCGCGCTCATCGTGGGCCGGTACGGCCATCACGGCGCCTTCGCCGTAGTTCATCAGGACGTAGTTGGCAACCCAGACCGGGAGCTTCTCGCCAGTCAGCGGATGCTCGACGAACAGGGGCGTGGGCAGGCCCTTCTTCTCCTGGGTGGCGATGTCGGCTTCGGCAACGCCGCCGCGCTTGCACTCATCGATGAAGGCTTGCAGTTCAGCGGCCTGGGCGGCCGGCAGCTTCTGCACGGCGAGGGTCGCCAGCGGGTGCTCGGCTGCAACGGCCACGTAGGTGGCGCCCAGCAGGGTATCCGGACGGGTGGTGAAGACTTTCATTGCGCCGGCCTGGCCAATGCTGGCCTGGTCGTAGGGGAAGCTGACTTCCATGCCGCGGGACTTGCCGATCCAGTTGCGCTGCATGGTCTTGACCTGCTCGGGCCAGCCATCCAGGTCGTCGAGGCTGCTCAAGAGTTCATCCGCGTACGCGGTGATCTTGAAGTAGTACATCGGGATCTCGCGCTTCTCTACCAGCGCACCGGAGCGCCAGCCGCGACCGTCGATGACCTGCTCGTTGGCGAGGACCGTCTGGTCTGCCGGGTCCCAGTTGACGGTACCGTTCTTGCGGTAGATCACGCCTTTTTCGAACAGCTTGGTGAACAGCCATTGTTCCCAGCGATAGTAGTCAGGCTTGCAGGTGGTGACTTCACGGGACCAGTCGATGGCGAGGCCCAGGCTCTTCAGCTGGGTCTTCATGTAGTCGATGTTCTCGTAGGTCCACTTTGCCGGCGCGACGTTGTTCTTCATCGCGGCGTTTTCCGCCGGCATACCGAAGGCGTCCCAGCCCATGGGCTGCAGCACGTTCTTGCCCAGCATGCGCTGGTAGCGGGCGATCACGTCACCAATGGTGTAGTTGCGCACGTGCCCCATGTGTAGCTTGCCGCTCGGGTAGGGGAACATCGACAGGCAATAGAAGGTGTCCTTGCCGGGCTGCTCACTCACTTCAAAGGATTTATGCGCGTCCCAGTGGGCTTGCGCGGCGGCTTCGATTTCGCGGGGCTGATACTGTTCGTGCATGGCTACTGGCGCTGGAGGATGGAGTTCCCTGGGGCCGGTTGCGCTGGCCGTGGCCGCGGTGCCGGACCCTGGAGGAAAAGGAAATTCAAGCGCCGTAGCATACATGACCCCCGCCGACCGAGGGAAACCCTGAATGCACGGGTGGACGTCCGTCGCCAATGCCGGCGCCGTTTGTCGCGGGCACCTTGCAGCAAGGAACCGAACGCTAAGCTTTTCATAAGCAAGGCAAGTGTTTACGTGTTTCGAGGTGTTGGGATGGGTGAGTTGCGGCGGACGGAAGCAGGGAACGGGCCCTACGAGCGGTTGTTGCACCGGCTGGCCCTGGCGCTGGATGAAGCAGATACGGCGGTTCGTCTGCGCGACGAGGAACCGCTTGAGCTTGAGCTAAAGGGACTGACACCTGCCGAAATGGAACTCATCCGCGCTTACCTGGATCGGGATATGCGCTGGCTGCGCGGCTGGCACGCGGCTGCCGAGGAGCTGGCGGCCATCGAGCAACTACCCGGTCGATCGCCGCGTGGCGAGAATGGGCCGCCCAAGAGCTTCGCCCTCAAACCCAAACCCATGTTCAAGCGCCGCCAGCAGCTTTGCTGCGCGATGTGCGGTACGCCCGCCATCTGGCAACGCGGCCAGGGTGTGCAGGCTTGCATGTCCTGCGGTTCGCAGCTTTTCCGGACATCCAATCCCCGCTAGTCTCCGGGCACCCTGGAGGTGCCCATGCCGATTCGTTACATCATCAAGCAATTCCTGCTGCCCCCTGGCGGCCTTCTCCTATTGCTTCTGTTTGCCTGGTGGTTGCGACGGCGAATGCCGCGTCTGTCACTGGCCTGCTTCGTCACGGGCTTTGGCGGGCTTTGGCTGATGAGTCTGCCGATCATGGTCGAGTGGTCGGCCAAGGTGCTCGAGCGCGAAGCGCCACTGGCCGAATCCGATTGGGCGCAATTGTCCGGGAAAGTGGACGCGATCGTCGTGCTGGGGGGCGGGCGCGAGCGTGATGATCCTGCCTGGGGGGCGGACCAGCCGGCCCCGATGGCCCTGGAAAGATTGCGCTACGCCGCTCGCCTGGCTCGCGCAAGTGGCTTGCCGCTGTTGACCAGTGGCGGCCTGCACTATGGAGAGCCTCCAAGCGAGGCATGGATCATGGCCGAAACCTTGCGGCGCGACTTCGGCCTGGAAGTGCGCTGGCAGGAAGGGGAGAGCCGTACCACCTGGGAAAACGCCACCTACAGCGCGAAGCTGCTCCGGGCCGACGGGATCAGCCGAGTGCTATTGGTTACCCAGGCTGCGCATATGCCGCGGGCGCGCTGGTGTTTCGAACGCGCCGGCTTCGAGGTGGTGGCGGCGCCTCTAGGCTATCTGGGGGTACCCAATGGCCGTCCGTTGGGCGGTTGGCTACCGGAAAGCAAGGCGGTCTGGCAGAGCGGGATGCTGCTCAACGAGGCCATGGGGTTGCTGGCCTACCCGTTGGCCTACAACTAATCGCCGGACCGTTTTCCTGTAGGAGCGAGCTTGCTCGCGAACGATCGCGAGCAAGCTCGCTCCTACATGGGGGTTACACCGTCTTGGCAATCCGACTGGCCATCAGCGCCCAGGCGAAGAGCAGGCCGCAGAGAATCACCAGCGGCCAGGCGCGCCACTGCAGGTAGGGAGTCAGGCCGTGCATGGGCAGGACTTCCCCGTAGAGAACGCCTTGCTGGAACTGCGGGATGCCTTCAGTGATCTGGCCGAAGGGGTCGATCAGCACGGTCACGCCGTTGTTCGTCGCACGGATCATCCAGCGTCCTGCTTCCAGGGCGCGCATCTGCGCCATCTGCAGATGCTGCAGCGGGCCGATGGAGGTGCCGAACCAGGTGTCGTTGCTGACGGTCAGCAGGATGTCGCTCTGCGCGGCCAGGCCGGCGGCGAACTCGGGATAGACCACTTCGTAGCAGATGTAAGGTGCGATGCGGTATCCCTTGGCCATCAGCGGGCCCTGATCGGAGTCGCCGCGGGCGAAGTCGGACATCGGCAGGTCAAAGAAGGCGATCAGTCCGCGCAGCACGTCCTGCAGTGGCACGTACTCGCCGAAGGGCACCAGCTTCTGCTTGAGGTAGGTACCTTCACCTTGGCCGACCACGGTGATGCCGTTGTAGTAGCGTTTCTCGCCGCGATCATTGTTCTGGCGGATCGGGACGCCGGTGATGAGCGCGGATTGCCGATCATTGGCGAAACGGTTCATCACGCCGAGATAACCGTCGACGAACTCCTTGAGCACCGGTACTGCGGTTTCCGGCCAGATGATCAGGTCGGCCTTCTGCGAGCTGAAGGTCATGTCGCGATAAAGCGCCAGCTGGGCGTTGAGCTGCTCCGGGTCCCACTTCAGGTTCTGTTCGATGTTGCCCTGCATGGCCGCGACCTTCAGCGGCGCGCCGGCGGGCTGGGTCCAGGCGTGGCCCTTGAGTGCCAGGCCGATTACCCATGGAGCGAGCAGCAGGGCGATGCCGGTGCCCAGGAACGCCGGACGGCTGCGCAGGCGAGCCAGGTTCACCAGCAGGGCAGCGGTCAATGCCAGGGCGAAGGACACCAGCCAGACGCCGCCGATCGGTGCCAGCCCCGACAGCGGGCCGTCCAGTTGGCTGTAGCCGGCATAGAGCCACGGGAAGCCGGTGAGGAACCAGCCACGAAACGCTTCCTGGACCAGCCAGAGCGCGGCGAAGGCCAGGGTATCGGCGAGGGCGGCCTCGCTGCGGCGCAGCCAGCGCGCCCAGATTGCCGCGGGCAGGGCGAAGAACAGCGCTACGCCGGCACTGAAGCCGACGGTGAGGAACGCAGCCAGGGGTACAGAGGCCGCACCGTAGTCGTGAATGCTGACGTAGATCCAGCTGGTGCCGCTCAGGAACAGGCCGAGGCCGTACCACCAGCCGCGCCAGAACGCGGCCTTGGGCGCCAGGTCGCGCAACCCCAGGTAGAAGAGGGCGAGCGACAACAGTTCAAGGGGCCAGATATCGAAGGGGGCGAAAGCCAGGGGCGTAAGGGCGCCAGCGGCCAGGGCCAGCAGGTTGCCCGGCCAGCCGGGGCGGGTGATCCAGTTCATGCTCGGTCCTTGGGCGGATGGGGAGCTGGAAGAAATCCAGAGCGAGCCTTTTGTTGCCGGCTCGGGGCGCGATTATCCACGGGCGCCCCTCCGCTGTGGAGGGGCGTGCGCGAATCAATGGGACAGCGGAGAGAGGCGCAGCAGATGGATGCGGCGGCTGTCGGCGTTGAGCACGCGGAAGCGGAACTCACCGATCTCGGTGGTTTCGTTGCGCTTGGGCAAGTGGCCGAAGGCGCCCATGACCAGGCCGCCAACGGTATCGAACTCGTCCTCGGAGAAGTCGGTTTCGAAGAACTCGTTGAAGGCATCCACCGGGGTCAGGGCCTTGACGATGAAGTCGCCGCTGGGCAGTGGCTTGATATAGCTGTCTTCCTCGACATCGTGCTCGTCCTCGATGTCGCCGACGATCTGCTCCAGCACGTCCTCGATCGTCACCAAGCCCGCCACGCCACCGTACTCGTCGATGACCACCGCCATGTGGTTGTGATTGGCGCGGAATTCGCGCAGCAGCACGTTGAGGCGCTTGGATTCGGGCACGAAGGTGGCCGGGCGCAGCAGATCCTTGATGTTGAACGGCTGGCCGTTGTCCAGGAGGATCAGCGGTAGCAGGTCCTTGGCCAGGAGAATGCCCATGACGTCATCGAGGCTTTCGCCGATGACCGGGTAGCGGGAGTGGGCGGCGTCGATGATCGCCGGGAGGAACTCCTTCGGCGTCTGGTTGGCCTTGATGCTGATCATTTGCGAGCGCGGCACCATGATGTCGCGTACTTGCAGGTCGGCGACCTGGATGGCCCCTTCGACGATCGACAGCGCTTCGCTGTCGAGCAGCTTGTTCTGGTGGGCCTCGCGCAGCAGCTCGAGGAGTTCCTGGCGGCTTTTGGGTTCATGGGCAAAGGCCTGGGTCAGCTTTTCCAGCCAGGACCTGTGCCCGTTGCTCGATCGATCTTCGCTCATATGTCCTTTGCTCGGTGCTTCTTATTGGTCTTCGTCATCGCGGTAAGGGTCGGGGTGGCCAAGTTCAGCCAGCAATTCCCGTTCCAGTGCTTCCATTTCCTCGGCTTCCTCATCCTCGATGTGATCGTAGCCGAGCAGGTGCAGGCAGCCGTGGATCACCAGGTGCGCCCAGTGAGCCTCCAGGGCCTTGCCCTGTTCGGAGGCTTCCCGGGCCACCACTGGCGCGCAGATGACCAGGTCGCCGAGCAGCGGGATATCCAGCAACTCGTCCGGCACGTCCGCAGGGAAGGAGAGTACGTTGGTAGCGTAGTCCTTGTGGCGCCAGGTGCGATTGAGTTCGCGCCCCTCGGGCTCGTCCACCAGTCGGATGGTCAGTTCGGAATCGGCGCTGCGTTGGCGCAGGGCCAGTTCGCACCAGCGACGGAAATCCACCTCGCTCGGCAGGCCCTGGGCCTCGCTTGCGAGTTGCAGGTCGAGTTCAAGCATTGTCGTCTATCGCGCCCGGATCGTTGTCGGCTGGTTTGGTCTTGGCAGGCTGCTGACGGCTGTCGAAGCGGTCATAGGCTTCCACGATGCGCTGGACCAGCGGATGGCGCACCACGTCCTGGGACTTGAAGTGGGTGAAGCTGATTCCCGGCACGTCACGCAGCACATCGATCACATGGGTCAGGCCGGACTTCGTGCCGCGCGGCAGGTCGATCTGGGTGATGTCACCAGTGATGACAGCGGTGGAGCCGAAACCAATACGGGTCAGGAACATCTTCATCTGCTCGAGGGTAGTGTTCTGACTCTCGTCGAGAATGATGAAGCTGTTGTTAAGGGTGCGACCGCGCATGTAGGCCAACGGTGCGACCTCGATCACCTGCTTCTCGATCAGCTTGGCCACGTGGTCGAAGCCGAGCATCTCGTAAAGGGCGTCGTAGAGTGGGCGCAGATAAGGGTCGATCTTCTGGGAAAGGTCGCCGGGGAGGAAGCCGAGCTTCTCGCCAGCCTCGACCGCCGGACGCACCAGCAGGATACGGCGGATTTGCTCGCGCTCCAGGGCGTCCACGGCGCAGGCCACGGCCAGGTAGGTCTTGCCGGTACCGGCCGGTCCGATGCCGAAGTTGATGTCGTGATCGAGGATCGACTTCACGTAGCGCTGCTGGTTGGCGCCGCGTGGACGAATGTTGCCCTTGCGGGTGCGCAGGCTCACAGCCTCGGTCTTGGGATTGGCCGCCTCTTCCATGCCGGTTTCGCGCAGGAAGAGGTGCACCATGTCGGGCGACAGCTCGATGGCCTCGGTTTCGCGATAGAGGCGGCGCAGGAGATTTTCCGTAGCGCGGGTGCGTTGAGGGTCGCCGACCAGTTCGAACTGGTTACCGCGATTGCGGATTTCGATGTCCATGCGTTGTTCGATCAAGCGCAGGTGCTCGTCGAATTGGCCGCACAGATTGGCGAAGCGGCGGGCTTCAAAAGGTTCCAGGGTGAAGCGGTGCAGATCCAGGGAGGCGTTCAATGTCGTGTGTTCGCCCTTGGGCGGTAGGAGTGGGATGACATGCAGAATAACCCCGAGGGCCCGGCTGGAAAAGCACGGGCCCCACGGTCTATCAGTGCGGGCTTTCTTCGAGCAGGCTGCCGCGCAGGGAATGGGGCAGGGCATCGTCGATGTGGACATCGACGAACTGGCCGATCAGGCGCGGGTTGGCGCTGCGGAAGTTGACGATGCGATTGTTCTCCGTGCGGCCCTGGAGCATGCCCGGGTCCTTCTTGGAGAAGTCGCTGACGAGGATGCGCTGGACGCTGCCGACCATTCGTCGGCTGATTTCGTAGCCCTGCTGGTGAATGCGCGTCTGCAGGATCTGCAGCCGCTGTTTCTTCACGTCTTCCGGTGTGTCGTCTAGCAGATCGGCTGCGGGGGTGCCGGGGCGCGAGCTGTAGATGAAGGAGAAGGAGAAGTCGAAGCCGACTTCTTCCACCAGCTTCATGGTGGCCTCGAAATCCTTGTCGGTCTCGCCGGGGAAACCAACGATGAAGTCCGAGCTTATGCAGATGTCCGGCACCGCCGCCTTCAGCTTGCGGATGCGTGACTTGTATTCCAGTGCGGTGTGATTGCGCTTCATGGCCGCGAGGATGCGATCGGAGCCCGCCTGCACTGGCAAGTGGACAAACTTCACCAGTTCCGGCACTTCTGCGTGGGCCTGGATCAGCGCGTCGGAGAACTCCAGCGGGTGCGAAGTGGTGTAGCGAATGCGCTCGATACCATCGACGGCGGCCACCACACGGATCAGCTCGGCGAAGTCGGCGATGCGGCCATCATGAGTCAGACCGCGGTAGCCGTTGACGTTCTGGCCCAGCAGGGTTACTTCACGCACGCCGTTCTCTGCCAGGTGGATGACTTCGGCCAGTACGTCGTCAAACGGACGGCTGACTTCCTCGCCGCGGGTGTAGGGCACCACACAGAAAGTGCAGTACTTGCTGCAGCCTTCCATGATCGAGACGAACGCGCTGGGGCCATCGACGCGGGGTTCGGGCAGTCGGTCGAACTTCTCGATTTCCGGGAAGCTGATGTCCACCTGGGGTTTGCGGGTGACGCGTGCGGCGTCGATCATTTCCGGCAATCGGTGCAACGTTTGCGGGCCAAACACGACGTCCACATAGGGTGCGCGCTCACGGATGGCGGCGCCTTCCTGGCTGGCTACGCAGCCACCCACGCCGATGACCAGCTCCGGGTTCTGCCGCTTCAACTCACGCCACTGGCCAAGTTTCGAGAACACCTTCTCCTGCGCCTTCTCGCGGATCGAGCAGGTGTTGAGCAGAATCACGTCGGCTTCTTCGGCGTGTTCGGTGACTTCCAGCGCCTGATGTTCGCCGAGCAGATCGACCATGCGCGAACTGTCGTACTCGTTCATCTGGCAGCCGTGGGTTTCGATGTAGAGCTTCTTGGCCATGCGCTTTTGAATCAGGTGGTTCGAAGAACCGAGCATTATAATCGCCATGCCCCTTGTGTTCCTAGCGCCGGCTGCTTGGCGGCTATGCTATGATCTGCGCCCCCGAAATTCCCCCGCGACGACCCGCCGACTTCTCATGAGCAAGCCCGCCCCCATCTACAAGGTGATCTTCCTGAACCAGGGCCAGGTGTACGAGATGTACGCCAAGCAGATCTACCAGAGCGATCTATGGGGATTCCTGGAAGTGGAGGAGTTCGTCTTCGGCGAGCGCACCCAGGTGGTGGTCGATCCCAGCGAGGAGAAGCTCAAGGCCCAGTTCGAAGGCGTGGTCCGCAGTTTCCTGCCGATGCACTCGATCATCCGAATCGACGAAGTGGAGCGCCTTGGCACGCCGAAGATCAGCGAGGCGAAAGGGGGTGGCAACGTGATGCCATTCCCCATGCCAATGCCGGAGAAGTAGGGCGGATAGTCCTGATTGCTGCCTCAGCTCCGGGCTCAGGGAAGAGGCGAGAAGGGCGAGCCGCCGTCAGCGGCCTGTAGTTCCAGCAGGTAGTTGCGGAAGATCTGTCCCAGCACCTGCGTCGCGATTTCCAGCTCGTCAGTACGCATCTGCGCGGCCACCAGGTCGGCACTGTCCATGGCTTCGTCCGAACCGTTCACCGCTGCCATCTTGAGCACGATGTAGGCCTGCACATTGTTGGCCGGTACCCCTTCTCCCCGGAAGAACATGTTGCCCAGACGCAGTTGGGCTTGTGCGTGCCCCTTGAGGGAAGCCTGTTCGAACCACTGCAGGGACTGGGCGAGGTCGCGCGGGGTGCGTTTGCCGTCGTAATAGAACTCGCCGAGCTCGTACTGCGCTTCGGCGTCGCCGCCCTTGGCGGCCTGCTGGCAGGCGGAAATGGCTTCCGAAAGGTTTTCCGGCAGGCTGTTCAGATTGCAGCGCCCGGTGGCTGGGATCAGCAGGGAGTTACCGCCGGCATTGGCCAGCAGTGGTTGGAAAAGCAACAGGCAGCCCAGGATCAGGGTGCGGCCGGTGCGGTTCATGGGGATCACAGTGCCTCGGAAGCAGTGCGGGCATCATGCCCGGCCGGCGAGAAACGCGCCAACGGTCACATTATGAAATAAGCGAGGGCGATCTTACAAAGCCTTTACTTTGTTTGCGCTTGGCACTGTGTCGCGAAACTGCAGGAGCAACCACGTCATCAGCGGATAGGCGGGCGTGAGCAGGGCGTGGAACAGGTCGACCCGGCGTAAAGAACCCATGAAGCCTTCGGTCCCCACCAGCAATCCGGCTACCAGGAACAAACCGACGATGGCGAGCGCTGCCAGCGCTGGCGAGGCCCGCTGCGGCAGCCTGCCAAGGCCCGCTAGAAGGATCAGGGCGAAAGCCGCGAAACTGAGCAGCAGACGATACTCGGCAAGCAACCCAGCTCTCCGGGCCAGTTCGAACACCACGCACAGACCGATCACCAGGCGCCCCCAGAAGGCCCGGCTCCAGGTCGCGCTGCGGGACAAGGCGAAGATCGCCAGTGCGACCAGCGGTAAGGCGAGGAAGGTCCCAGCCTGGCTGAGCAGGCTGTGAGCCTCGCGCCAGGACGGATCGACGGAGAAGCGCACCACCCCGCATAGGGCTGCTGCGGCCGGGATCAGCAACCCGAGCAGGGCGCAGAACCAAGCCGGCCGCTCCGTCTCGGCGAACCCCTTGCCCAGCTGGCTCAGCGCAATGACGCTGGACAGGCAAGCGAAGGCGAGTACGCCGTCGGAAAGGGCGGTGCTGTATTGCATCAGGCCTGTTTCAGTTTGGCGAAGGCGCGCTCAGCGGCGTCCAGGGTAATGGCCAGTTCCTTGTCACCGTGGGCAATGGAGGTGAAGCCCGCTTCAAAGGCGCTCGGTGCCAGGTAGACGCCGCCATCCAGCATCAGGTGGAAGAAGCGCTTGAAGCGCTCGGCATCGCTGGTCATCACGTCCTGGAAGGTGACGATATCGTCAGCGCCACTGAAGTAGAGGCCGAACATGCCGCCTGCCTGGGTGGTGACGAAGGGAATGCCGGCAGCATCGGCGCGCTGCTGCAGACCGTCGAGCATGCGGGTGGTGTAGTCGGTCAGCTCAGCGTGGAAGCCGGGGCGGCTGATCAGCTTCAGGGTGGTCAGGCCGGCGGCCATGGCCAGTGGGTTTCCGGACAGCGTGCCGGCCTGGTAGACCGGGCCCAGCGGGGCGATGTGAGACATGATCTCGCGCTTGCCGCCAAAGCAGCCGACCGGCATGCCGCCACCGATGATCTTGCCGAAGGTGGACAGGTCCGGAGTGATGCCGTAGTGGGCCTGGGCGCCGCCGAGGGCGACGCGGAAGCCGGTCATCACTTCGTCGAAGATCAGCACCACGCTGTGCTTGTCGCACAGGCTGCGCAGGCCTTCGAGGAAGCCCGGCGCCGGCGGTACGCAGTTCATGTTGCCGGCAACCGGCTCGACGATGATGCAGGCGACTTCGTTGCCCACGTCGGCGAGGGTCTTCTCAACGGCGTCGATGTCGTTGAACGGCAGGGTCAGGGTGTGCTGGGCGAATGCCGCGGGCACGCCGGGGGAACTCGGTACGCCCAGGGTCAGGGCGCCGGAACCGGCTTTCACCAACAGGGAGTCGGAGTGGCCGTGGTAGCAGCCTTCGAACTTGATGATGCTGTCGCGGCCGGTGAAGCCACGGGCCAGGCGAATGGCGCTCATTGTGGCTTCAGTGCCGGAGCTGACCATGCGCACCATCTCCATGGACGGCACGAGGGAGCAGACGAGGTCGGCCATTTCCACTTCCAGCGCAGTCGGCGCGCCGTAGGACAGGCCGTGCTCCAGTTGCTTGCGTACCGCACCCAGCACGTCCGGGTGGCTGTGGCCAAGGATCATCGGGCCCCAGGAACCGACGTAGTCCACGTAGCGCTTGTCATCCTCGTCCGTCACGTAGGCGCCTTCCGCGTGCTTGAAGAACAGCGGCGTACCGCCGACGCTCTTGAAGGCGCGGACCGGCGAGTTGACGCCGCCGGGGATGTGTTTCTGGGCGTTGGCGAACAGGGTTTCGGAACGGGACATGGCAGGTCTCTCTTTCAAGCGAATTCGGGGTCAGGCGGCGTCGAACAGGGCGCTGAAGGCACGTGCTCGGCGTTCCACCTCGGTGGCGGAATCGGCACCGAACAGCGCGTGGATCACCGCAACCATGCTGGCGCCGCGGGTGATCAGCTCGGGGGCATTTTCCAGGGTCACGCCGCCAATGGCGACGATCGGAGCCTGGAAGCGCTGCCGCGCCTGGTCCAGCAGGTCCAGGGTGGCGGCGGGTGCGCCCGGCTTGGTCTGGGAATTGTAGAAGCGGCCGAAGGCGATATAGCTGGCGCCTTCTCTCACTGCGGTTGCTGCCAGGTCGAGACTGGCGTGGCACGTGCCGCCGATGATGGCCTGACGACCCAGCAGCGCGCGGGCTGCGGCCAGGGAGCCGTCGCCCTGGCCAAGGTGCAGGCCGACACCCAGGCGTGCGGCCAGTTCGGCGTCATCGTTGATGATCAGTTGGGCGCCGTAGCGGGTGCACAACTCGCCAAGGGCTTCGGCTTCGCGCAGGCGTCGAGTCTCGTCGCTGGACTTGTCGCGGTATTGAAGCAGCTTGGCGCCGCCCTTCAGGGCCGCTTCGACGTAGGGCAGCAACTTGCCGCCGGCCAGCAGCTGGCTGTCGGTGATGGCATAGAGGCCGCGCAGTTTCATTGGCAGAAGTCCAGCGGCAGGCGGCGTGGCACGTACTGGCCGTGGCCGGGTTGTTCTGCGTCGCGCAAGGTGCGCCAGGTGTAGTCGAGGGCGCTGCGTACCGCGCTGGACAGTTCCTCGCCCAGGGCAAGGCGACCGGACAGGGCGCTCGCCAAGGTGCAGCCCGAACCGTGGTAGCTGCCGGGCAAGCGCTGGCAGGTATAGGTAAGGCACCGGCCGTCCTGGGTGTAGAGGCGGTTGTGCACTTCGGTCTCGTCGCCGTGGCCGCCTGTGATCAGCAGGTTGCGGCAGAAAGGCAGGAGTTTCTCGGCGCACTCGTCCGGGGTGCCTTCGGGCAGCTCGGCGAGGATGCGCGCTTCCGGCAGGTTCGGAGTGGCGATGGCTGCTATCGGGAGCAGGCGCTCGCGGATCGCGTAACCCACTTCGTCCTTGCCCAGGGCGCCGCCACCGCCGGCACGCAGTACCGGGTCGCAGACCAGCGGTATGCCCGGCAGGGACTGCATGATCTCCAGGACCGTCTCGACCATCTGCACCGAGCCGAGCATGCCCAGCTTGACGGCAGCCACCGGCAGGTCGGCGATCACGGCATTGGCCTGGGCCAGCACCCATTCGCGGTCGAGGACGCGGAAGTCGGAAACGTTGACGGTATCCTGCACGGTCAGGGCTGTCACCGCCGGGGCGGCGTGACAGCCCTGTGCGATCAGGGCTTCGATATCCGCCTGAAGGCCGGCGCCACCACTTGGGTCGTGGCCGGAAAGGCAGAGGACTACGGGGCGAGAGTTGGTCGTTTTCATGGTCGGCGAGCTTACCACTAAACACTTCGCCGGGCCGCACCGGCGGCGCTATGCCTCAGGGAGTGCGCGTATGGCTTTGTTGGTGCAGCTGAAAGTACCGAGATAGAGCTGTCTGGCTGTGATGGCAATGTGCAGCTTTCAGCCGCCTTGCGCTGTGCTAGAGTGCACTTTTCGAACAACCTGGCCCAGGGTGGCGCGTCGGATAAGGAGGTGGGGCTCCCGGACGCGGTCAGTAGGCCATTGCGGGGCTGCATGCGTATCCTCTTTTTCCTCTGCCTTTGCCTGTTCGCCGGCCTGGCCAATGCCGTGCAATTCGACGAGCAGTTGCGCAGTCTCCCGCTGGGCCAGCACATGGACGTGTTCGAAGACGTTCGTGGCGATGCCAAGATTGACGACATCACGTCCCCCGCTCTGGACAGCAGCTTCCGCCGCCATGAGAAGCCTGTGCTCAATGCCGGGTATTCACACTCGGTCTTCTGGTTGCGTATCGACCTGGACTACCGACCGCATGCGGGGCGTGACCAACAGAACTGGTTGCTGGAGCTGGCCTATCCGCCGCTGGACCACCTGGACCTCTACCTTCCGGACGACCAGGGCGGCTACCGTCTCGCCCAGCGCACCGGTGACGCGCTGTCGTTCGATAGCCGGCAGATCAGGCAGAACAACTACGTCTTCAGCATTCCCCTGAAACCTGACCAACCCAGACGCATTTACATGCGCCTGCAGAGCGAAGGCTCTATCCAGGCACCGTTGACGCTCTGGTCGCCCCAGGCCTTCGTCGAAGAGCAGCCGGAACGTATCTATGTGCTCGGCATCATATACGGCGTGCTGCTGGTGATGCTCTTCTACAACCTGTTCATCTATCTCAGCGTTCGCGACACCAGCTACCTCTATTACATCCTTTATATAGGCTCGTTCGGGCTCTACCAGATATCCGTCAATGGTGCGGGCATCCAGTACTTCTGGCCGGACAATCCCTGGTGGGCCAATGCGGCGACCCCCTTCCTGATCGGTTCGGCGGCGCTGTTCGGCTGCCAGTTCGCGCGCAGCTTCCTGCACACGGCCGACCACAGTCCCTGGGTCGACCGGGCGCTGCTCGCGCTGATGGCCCTGGGCGGACTAGCGATGGTCCTGGCGCTGACCGCCAGCTACGGCCTGGCCCTGCGCCTGGCCACTTCCCTGGCGCTGATCTTCACCGTGGTGATCTTCTCTGCCGGCGTGCTGGCCTGGCTGCGCGGTATGCGCGTGGCGCGCTATTTCATCATCGCCTGGAGTGCGTTCCTCCTCGGCGGCGCCATCAACACCCTCATGGTGCTGGGTTATCTGCCCAACGCCTTCTTCACCATGTACGCCAGCCAAATTGGTTCGGCGCTGGAAGTGGGGCTGCTGTCCCTCGCCCTGGCCGACCGTATCAATGCCATGAAAGAAGAACGCACGCGCATCCTCCAGGACGCCGGCCGCAAGCTGGAGGCGCTGAACCAGGAACTGGCCAACAGCAACCGATTGAAGGATGAGTTCCTCGCCACGGTCACCCATGAGCTGCGCACGCCGATGAATGGCGTCATCGGCTCCCTGGAGCTGATGCAGACGCTGCCGTTGCACGAAGAACTCGAGCAGTATCAACGCACCGCTTCCGGCTCGGCGCGGGACATGATGCGCCTGGTCAACGACATCCTCGCCATGACCGAACTGCAGGCCGGCAAGCTCTACCCGCGACGCGAACCGTTCAGCCTGCGCGGGCTGATGGACAGCCTGCGGGTGCAGTACGGCCTGCGCGCGGTGGAAAAAGGGCTGGTCTTCGAGCTGGATCTCGATCACCGGCTCCCGGATACCCTCGAAGGCGACGCCGGCAAGCTTGGCCAGGCCCTGGGCTATCTGTTGGACAACGCCATCAAGTTCACCAGCCGCGGTAGCGTTGGTTTGCGAGTCAACGGTCATGAGTCGGCCGACGGCGATCTGGCATTGCACATCGACGTCATGGATACCGGCATCGGTTTTTCCACCCCGCCGGATGGCCTGATCTACCGGCGTTTCTACCAACTCGATGGCTCCATGACCCGTGAGTACGGCGGACTCGGAATCGGCCTCGCCCTGAGCCAGCAACTGGTGACGCTCCTCGGCGGCAAGCTTTCTCATCAGTCTCAACCCGGACGCGGCAGCACCTTCAGCCTGGAACTGAACCTTTCATTGCCGGCTCAGAGCCAGGTCCTGCCTGCGCGACGCCCTGGCGGCCAGCCGCTGCGCAGGCCGGAGCAGTGCACCGTACTGGTGGTGGAGGACAACGCCATCAACCAGTTGGTGACCCGCGGCATGCTGCTCAAGCTTGGCTATCGTGTGCTCACCGCGGACAACGGCGCCGAAGCGCTGGAACAGATTCGCCGTGAATCCGTCGATGCCGTGCTGTTGGACTGCCAGATGCCGGTGATGGATGGCTTCGCCACCTGCCGGGCCCTGCGCGCCATGCCGGGGTGCACCGACCTGCCAGTGCTGGCGATTACCGCGCACAGTCACAGTGGCGACCGCGAGCGCTGCCTGGCCGCCGGGATGAGCGACTACATGGCCAAACCGGTCAAGTTCGAGGAACTGCGCTCTCTGCTCCACGACTGGCTGCTATGCAAGCCGGTCGAGACTGCAAAGTCGCTCGGTTGACTCGGCAAGAGCACGGCATTTATGTCACCAATCGCGGCATTTCTCCCACTTCCTGCAAGGTCTGAATCCTGATTCACTGAAAGAAGTGAATCAGGATTCAGATCATGGCCTATCGCACCACCACATCCCGAATCGACCGTGACCAGGCGCTACGCGGCCGCATCCTGGCCTGCGCCCATGCGCGGGTGGTGGAGGGCGGTTTTGCGGCATTGACCATGCAGGCGCTGGCCGAGGACGTGGGCATTGCCACCGGCAGCCTTTACCGGCACTTCTCCAACAAGGGCGAGCTGGCCGCAGAGGTCTTCGCCCAGGCGAGCCAGGTGGAAGTGGACAGCCTCGCCGTGGTGCTGCGTGGCGAAGGCTCGGCCGCGGATCGGTTGGCGCACGGACTGCGCCAGTTCGCTGCGCGAGCCTGGCATAGCCGGCGACTGGCTTTCGCGCTGATCGCTGAACCGGTGGACCCCGAAGTGGACGAACAGCGCCTGCTCTATCGCGAGGCCTATGCCGATCTGTTCTGCCAATTGTTGGAGGAAGGCCTGGCGCGTGGTGAATTCCAGGTGCCCTCGATTCCTCTCACTGCAGCCTGCCTGGTTGGCGCCATCGCCGAATCACTGGTTGGTCCGCTGTCGCCCCCGGGGCGCGCGATGCGCGACGCCGGTCATGATTCGGACGATCTCGAGACCGTCTGCGCCAACCTCGTTACCTTCTGCCTGCGCGCCCTGGGCGCCAGCCAACCTGTCCAGGAGAACCTGCGATGAGCCTGCACGAATTCGCCGAAACCCACGAAGTCTTCAACCAGGTACCGCCGCTGGATGGCGCCAACCTCTATCGCGTCGACCTGCCGCTGCAGGAGTGGGTCCGCCGCTACCAGGGTGGCTGGGCCGAAGAGCGCCTCGATGCCTATGGCGCCCTGGCCGGAGGTCCGCTGATGAGCGCGGGATTCCTTGCCAACGAGAACAAACCGGTGTTCAAGAGCCATGATCGCTACGGGCACCGTGTGGACCTGGTGGAGTTCCACCCGGCCTACCACGAGCTGATGCGCGCCTCCATCGAGCATGGCATCCCCTCGATGCCCTGGACCGACCCGCGCGCCGGCGCCCAGGTTGCCCGTGCCGGCTTGAGTTACCTTCACAGCCAGGCCGAAGCCGGCACCGGCTGCCCGTTGACCATGACCTTCGCCAGTGTGCCCGCGCTGCGACTGCAGCCGGAAATCGCCGAGCAGTGGCTGCCGAAGATCCTTTCCCGTGAGTACGACCCGCGCAACTTGCCCATGGAGCAGAAGGCCGGCGTCACCATCGGCATGGCCATGACCGAGAAACAGGGGGGCACCGACGTTCGTGCCAACACGACCCGCGCCCATCCCGTGGGCATCCCCGGGCCTGGCCAGGCATACGAACTCGTGGGCCACAAGTGGTTCTGCTCGGCACCCATGTGTGATGCCTTCCTTACCCTGGCCTACACCGACAAGGGCCTGTCCTGCTTCCTGCTGCCGCGCCACCGGCCGGACGGCAGCCGCAACGAGTTCTACATCCAGCGGCTGAAGAACAAGCTGGGTAACTGGTCCAACGCCTCCAGCGAGGTGGAGTACCGTGGTGCCCTGGCCTGGATGGTGGGCGAGGAGGGGCGTGGCGTGCCGACCATCATCGAGATGGTGTCCCTGACCCGCTTCGACTGCATGATCGGTTCCAGCGCCCTGATGCGTCAGGCACTGACCCAGGCCGCGCACCACTGCGCCTACCGCAAGGTCGGTGGCCGCGTGCTGGCCGAGCAGCCACTTATGCAGAACGTGTTGGCCGACCTGGCCCTGGAAAGCGAAGCCGCGCTGGCCCTGACCATGCGCATGGGGCGCGCCCTGGACAAGGTTCACGACGAGCAGGAAGACAAGTTCGCCCGACTGGTGACCGCCGTGGGCAAGTACTGGATCTGCAAACGGGCGCCCGCGATGATCAACGAGGCCGCCGAGTGCCTGGGTGGTGCAGGCTACGTTGAGGACACCATCCTGCCGCGTTTGTACCGCGAAGCGCCGGTGAACTCGACCTGGGAAGGCTCCGGCAACGTGCAGTGCCTGGACGTGCTGCGTGCCCTGTCCAAGGAGCCGGGCGTGCTCGATGCACTCTTCGCCGAACTGGGGAATGGTCATGGCGATGCGCGCCTGGCGTCCTTCATCGGCAAGCTGAAGAAGGGCTTTGCCGACACCGCTGACATCCAGTATCGGGCCCGCCAGCTGACCGAAGACGTGGCCGTGGCCTTGCAGGCCAAGCTGCTCCTGGAAGCCGGCAATGCCACGGTTGCCGATGCCTTCATCGGCAGCCGCCTGGGCGAGCATGGGCGTGTCTATGGCACGTTGCCTCGCGGTGCCGACGTCGAGGCCCTGGTCGCTCGATCGACGCCTCACCTGGCCTGATCTGCGGCTTGGCCATCCGCTCTTGCAGCGGGTGGCGACTGCGGCGCGGCATCCTGCCGAATCGTTCTATGCCTTTATCTGTCCAAGCAGGCAAGATAGGTCCAGAGCGAATAGACAGGATGCCGACCGTGAGCCTCGAACCGAACGATTTTGTGATTGCCGAAACCGCCGAGGAAGCCGTTGACCGCCTCTCCGAGCTGCACAGGCAGGCCACTGGTGCCCTTAGTCAGGCGTTGAAACACTACATCAAGGAACGCGTCGAGCCGAATGCCGCGCAGCGTGCGTCGTTCCGCTATCCGTTGCTGCGCATCACGTACCGCTGCCAGGGCGAAGTCCCTTCCACGACCCGCGCCTTCGCCAAGATCCAGGTACCGGGCAACTACAGTGTCACCGTCACCCACCCGGACGCCTTCCGCACCTATCTCCTTGAACAACTGCGACCGCTGATGCACGACTTCACCGTGCAGGTGGAAGTGGGTACCAGCCAGCAGAACATCCCGTATCCCTATGTAGTGGAGCATGGTGATGAGCTGGCAGGGTCCGGTGTGACCGCCGCCGAACTGGCGCGGGTCTTCCCCAGTACGGACCTTTCTGCCGCTACCGATGGCGTGGCCGACGGACTCTACGATTGGGAGAACACCGATCCGCTGCCGCTGGCCCTGTTCGACGCAGCGAGGGTGGACTTCTCCCTTCGCCGCCTGGTGCATTACACCGGCAGCGATTGGCGGCACGTTCAGCCGTGGATCCTGCTGACCAACTATCACCGCTACGTCGACCAGTTCATCCGTCATGGCATCGACCAGCTGCGAGAGGATCCGCGCTTCGTGCGCATGGTCCTGCCGGGCAATGTGGTGGTGGAACGCGGCATGGACGAGGGCGAGATGCAGGCGATCGTCGACGGCGTGGTCTGGCACCGTTACCAGATGCCGGCCTACCACCTCATCGCCACCGACGGCCATGGCGTAACCCTGGTGAATATCGGCGTCGGTCCGTCCAACGCGAAGAACATCACCGACCACCTGGCCGTACTGCGTCCGCACTGCTGGCTGATGATCGGCCACTGTGGCGGGCTGCGGCAGTCGCAGACCATCGGTGACTATGTGCTGGCCCATGCCTACATGCGTCGCGACGGCATTCTCGACCGCGTGCTGCCGCCCAACATCCCGTTGCCGGCGCTGGCCGAAGTGCAGCAGGCGTTGCAGGAGGCGGCGGCGCAGGTCACTGGCGAGCGCGGCGAAGACCTCAAGCGCCGCCTGCGTACCGGCACCGTACTCACCTACGACGACCGCAACTGGGAGCTGCGTTGGGCCCAGGAACGGCCGCTGATCAACCTGTCACGGGCGGTTGCCGTGGACATGGAAAGCGGCACGGTTGCGGCCCAGGGCTACCGCCTGCGGGTGCCTTACGGAACCTTGCTGTGCGTTTCCGACAAACCGCTGCATAGCGAGATCAAGCTGCCCGGTTCGGCCAGCGCCTTCTACCAGCGCGCCGTCAGCCAGCACCTGCGCATCGGCATTGCCGCACTCGACCTGCTGCGTACCCAGCTCAACTCACTGCACTCGCGCAAGCTGCGCAGCTTCGACGAGCCGCCGTTCCGCTAAAGATCGACAAGCAAAAGGGCCGCATCTCGTGGCCCTTTTTCATTCATGGCTCATGGGGGGAATCAGCCACTGATACCCCGGCGTCGGCACGCGGAACACCTCTGCTTCCACCTTCCAATCGGCCAGGGCCTTGCCGAGGTCGCGGGGTGGGGCGAACTGGCCTTCATCGGTCAGGTTGAAGGTGCCGAAGTGGATGGCCAGGCTGTTGCGGGATTCCAGTTGCTGGTGCGCCTGGACCGCATCGTCCGGGTTCATGTGGTTGTCGCGCATGAACCAGCGCGGTGCGTAGGCTCCGATGGGCAGCGCGGCGAAGCGCATCGGCCCGAAGCGTTCGCGAATGAGGCGGAATTCTGGCCCCAGACCGGTATCACCGGGGAACAGGAACGGACCGTCGGGCGACTCGATGACGAAGCCCATCCACAGCGTTTCGTTGGTATCGCTACGGGTCCGCGCCGACCAATGCTGGACCGGCACCGAGTGGAGCTTCAGGTCGCCGGCCAGCGGCATCTCCTGCCACCAGTCCAGTTCGACCACCTGTTTGAAGCCGGCCTCCCGGATCAGCATCCCATTGCCCAGGCCGCTGACGACGGTGGCCTGCGGAAAGCGCTCTACCAGCCCGCGCAGGCTTTCCAGGTCAAGGTGGTCGTAATGGTTGTGGCTGACCAGGATCAGGTCGATGGGCGGCAACTGGTCCAGTTGCAGGCCCGGCGGGTGATGGCGTTTGGGGCCGACGAAGCTGAACGGGCTGACCCGCTGCGACCAGACCGGGTCCGTGAGGATGTTCAGTCCGCGATGTTGCAGCAGCAGGGTGGCGTGATTGATGTAGGTGACCCGGAGTTCGTTGCCTTGCACGCGCGCGGGAACCTCGGGCGGCACGGCCGGGCCGGGCTGGTCGAGCCAGTCCGCCTGCTTCTCGCGACTGAACTGCCAGCGCAGGAAGGACCGCAGGTCCTTGTGCGGCTTGGGTTCGAGGTTGCGGAATCGACGGCCGTCAAAGTTGGTCGTCGCCGGACCGCGATAGGGCGAGCGGTGATAGCCTGCGAGGGTCATCAGGTTGATCAGCCAGGTGGGGCGCAGGGCACGCGGCATGGCGTTCTCTCTTGCGGCGGGGAGGCAGTCAACCTAGCATGCCTCTCCCATTCCCAGACCGCCAACCCGTTTCCAGGCATGTCGCGCCCAACTCGTCCCTCTCGCCCTGCTTCCCGTCGCCCTGCTGCGCCCCGTCGTGTGGCCAAGTCGCCCCCGGTGGAGCCGCGCCTGGTGCTGTTCAACAAGCCCTTCGACGTGCTGACTCAGTTCAGCGACGGCGACGGCCGCGCGACCCTCAAGGACTACATCCCGATCCCCGGCATCTACCCCGCCGGTCGCCTCGACCGCGACAGCGAAGGCCTCCTGCTGCTGACCAACGATGGCCAGCTGCAGGCGCGAATCGCCGATCCGAAGCACAAACTCGCCAAGACCTATTGGGTGCAGGTGGAGGGGGAGCCCAGTGACGAGCAACTGAAACGGCTGCGTGAAGGCGTGGAGCTGAATGACGGTCCGACCCTGCCCGCCGAGGCCCGGCAGATCGAAGAGCCTGCGCTGTGGGAGCGCAATCCGCCGGTGCGTTTTCGCAAGAGCGTACCTACCACCTGGCTGGAACTGGTGATTCGTGAAGGACGTAACCGTCAGGTGCGGCGCATGACCGCTGCAGTTGGCTTGCCTACGTTGCGGCTGGTGCGGGTACGCATTGGTCCCTGGAGCCTCGATGGGCTGGAGCCAGGAGAATACCGGGACGTGCCGGCGATGCTCTAAGTCGGCACCGCCTGGGTTTTCGGGCTGCTCAAAGACCTTCGATACTGCCGATCACCAGCGTCTTGATGACAAAGCCCAGCACGCCAAGGCCGAGGGCAAGAAACAGGATCATGGTGCCGAAGCGACCCGCCTTGGACTTCTTGGCCAGGTCCCAGACGATGAAGGCCATGAAGGCCACCAGAACGGCGATCATCGCTGTCATCATCAATTCTTCGAACTTCTCCGGACTCATCTCACACCTCTTGGGCTGAATACAGGCTGCACCCGCAGGGCCGAGGGCCGGGCGGAAAGCGGGGCGGTGCACTTGTGATTCCGTGAGCCGGAAGGCTCTTGTGAGGCGGGGCCACGCGAGGGGTGCAGCAAAGCGCGGCGATTATACGCCAAGCCGTCCGTCGCGCGAGGTCCGTTCAGCCGCGCAGATGACCCAGGGGCAGCTCGGTGCTGCTCAACACCTGATTGAGCACGAAGCTCGAACGCACGCTGGTCACGCCTTCGATCCGGGTCAACTGGCCCAGCAGGAATTGCTGGTAATGGTCCATGTCTGGTACCACCACTTTCAGCTGGTAGTCCGCCTCCATTCCGGTCACCAGGCTGCACTCCAGCACCTCGGGACACTGACGGATGACTTCCTGGAAATGCTCGAAGCGTTCCGGTGTGTGGCGATCCATGCCGATCAACACATAGGCGGTGAGGCTGAGGCCGAGCTTCTTGCGGTCAAGCAGCGCGACCTGGCGGACGATGTAGCCGTCGTCCTCCAGCTGCTTTACCCGCCGAGAGCAGGGGGAAGGTGACAGTCCGATCCGTTCGGCCAGCTCTTGATTCGAGATGCGCGCGTCGCGCTGCAATTCGGCGAGGATCTTGAGGTCGTATCGATCGAGTTTTTCCATTGCAGAGCCATCTCTTTGTTCTGATTGCTGTGAATATTGCTGCTTTGGTGATTAATTGCGCAAGCAGTACTTTTGTGAGCAATATTCGCAATCATTCGTCGCGTTCGTCGCCGTAATATTTCTCTCAGTTTCACGGCCCGGACAGCAAGTCCACCCGACCCGCCCAATCAGGTGTGTCGGCGCCGCCGATCCAACCGGATCGAGCAGGCCCCCGGGTCCGCACTGCCCAATCAGGCAGGCGATGAAAGCGGCGACAAAATCGCCAGCACAGGACGAATTTCCCGAAGGGGGCCCGCTGTACGGGGCCCCCTTTTTTATTAGCTTCCTGAGGCGTCAGATCACCCCGGCCAGCTTTAGCAGCCACCAGGCCATGATTGCCAGCTGCACGAAGAACCCGGCAAATCTCAGCCAGACGAACAGCGCGCTGGTGCTGATGAGGTGCACGAGGCTCTGGAACAAGCGGGCGCCCAGCAACAAACCGGCGAGTGGATCGGTGACGGCGGTCTGCTCGGTGGTGATGGCATAGAGCAACAGCGCGGCCTGCATCGGCAGGTTTTCCAGGGTGTTGGCATGGGCGCGCACCAGGCGCTGCCCGAAGGCGCCGGGGGTGTTGCTGCCATCAGCGGCGAAGGCGTTGACCCTCATCCGCCCGGTCAGCACCAGCAGGCCACGCTGGTTCACCATCAGGAAAACCAGCAGCAGACTCCAGGCGACCAGGCCGAGCAGGGTGGTGGCGGAAAGGGACAGGGGCATTGCGGACTCCTCGTTCTTGTTATGGAGCGAGCGAGTCTAGAAGTTTTAGAGTAATTACTCTAGTCGTGTTTCACCACTTCACTGGGGTCGGCGTGCACCAGCACTTCGGCGCGCGGGTACTGGTCGGTGATGGCCTGCGCCGCCTCCTCGCAGAGTACATGGGCGCGGGATAGCGTCAGTTCGCCCGGTAGTTCCAGGTGCAATTGCACGTACCAATGGTTGCCGGAGATTCGCGTGCGCAGGTCATGAGCGCCGAGTACACCCGGGACGGAGCAGGCAAGCCGGTGCATGTCGGCGCTGATGGCGGGCGTCAGCTCCTCGTCCATCAATACCGAGATCGATTCCCGGGCGATGCCGATCGCGCTCCAGAGGATGTATCCGGCAATACCCATGCCGAACAGCCCGTCGGCCCGCTGCCAGCCGAAGCTCGCCAGGATGAGTGCGAGGAGGATGCTGCCGTTGAGCAGCAGGTCGGAGCGATAGTGCAGCGAGTCGGCACGGATCGCAGAGGAACCGGTGGCGCGGATCACCCGGCGCTGGAGCATCAGCAAGCCGGCGGTAAGCGCCAGCGACAGGATCATCACGCCTATGCCGAGCGCCTGCGCGCCGAGCGGTTCCGGGTCGTTCAGCCGTTCATACGCCTGGGCGGCCACCAGTACGGCGCTGACGCTGATGAACAGCGCCTGGGCCAGGCCTGCCAGGGCCTCGGCCTTGCCATGCCCGTAGCGGTGATCGTCGTCTGCCGGCTTCAGTGCGTAATGCACCGCCAGCAGGTTGAGCAATGACGCTGCGCTGTCCATCAGAGAGTCGGTGAGGCCGGCCAGCAAGCTGACCGAGCCACTCATGGCCCAGGCAATGGCTTTGGCAATGACCAGGGTGATGGCGACAACGAGTGAGGCGCGAGTGGCCAGGCGCAGCAACTGCGCGTGCTGGCGGGATGAGGTCATGCCGACTCCGGCTTGAAGTAGATGAAGTCCATGGCTGGCGTCTCCAGGCCCATTGCCGAGATTGCGGCGGATGCCTGGCCCCGGTGATGGGTGCCATGGTTGACCAGGTGGGTGACGATATCGCTCAGCGAACGCTGCTGTGGATCGCCGCGCATGTTGCGGTAATCCAGCGGGCGCAACAGGGTCGCGTCATCCAGGCCGACCAGTTGTGCCTGCCAGGCCTGGACGCCTGCCGCCAGGCAGGTGGCGAGTTCGTCACGGCCGCTGGCCACTTCCACATCCAGTCGATCATAGGGCTGGGGTTCCTGGCGAACCCTTGCCAGCCAGATGCGGTCCACTGCAGCCAGATGATTCAGGGTGCCGTGCAGGCTGCCAAAGAACAGCCCGCACGGGGCGCGGTACGCCGCGTCATCCACTTGCCGCAGGCTATCCAGCAGACGTTGGTACGCCCAGGCGTGGTAAGCCAGCAGATGTTGGAAATGCCGCGCCAGCTCGCCCATTTCAGGCCGCCGGGTGCAGACCGTATGCAGCCAACTGCTGCAGGTTGCCGCTGCGCTGCAGCAGTTGCGGGTTGTCCAGCGGCAGGTCATGGCCGGTTTCACGGGCGATGATCGACTTCAGGCGCACCGGGTCGACCTTGCCATCGGCGCCGATGGCCTCGCGCAGGGTTTCAGGGGCGACTTGTGCGGTCTGGCCATCGGGCAGGTAGATCGCGCCGGTGGCGAAATCGACGGCGAAGGCGATCAGGCCGGGGATCACATAGAAAAGAATGCCGATAGCATCCAGCGCGGCGACCACGGGGTCGATCTTGCCTTCGATCTGGCCACGACGATCCGGATAGAAGAGCGTGCCGCAGGCGGTGAGCTGGGTGAACAGAGCAGCGGCGACGGCGCCGCCGATCCAACGGGAAGCAATGCGCATATGCATCTCCTGGTCGAAAGATCGCAACTATACCAAGGCGTTCGTTTCAAAACCGCCTGGTTCATCTAAGACCCCGGCAAGGAACTGGCAGTTCGCCGGTATACTTTGCGCCTGCCTGGAGTACCCATGAATCCCCTACCCATCGATGCCGTCCTGCCCGACCTGCGGGCCGCCCTGCAATCTCGCCACGAAGCTGTGCTGGAGGCGCCGCCCGGCGCTGGCAAGACCACCCGCGTGCCGTTGGCGCTGCTGGACGAACCGTGGCTCGCCGGACAGAGCATCCTGATGCTGGAACCGCGCCGCCTGGCCGCCCGGGCGGCCGCCGAGCGCCTGGCCAGCGAACTGGGGGAGTCGGTAGGGGAAACCGTTGGCTACCGCATCCGCCTGGAATCGAAGGTCGGCCCGCGCACACGCATCGAAGTGGTGACCGAGGGCATCCTGGCTCGCCGCCTCCAGGAAGACCCGGCGCTCGAGGGCGTGGGGCTGGTGATTTTCGACGAGTTCCACGAGCGAAGCCTCGATGCCGATCTGGCTCTGGCCCTCTGCCTGAACGGCCGCGCCTTGCTGCGCGACGAGCCGGCGCTGAAGGTGCTGCTGATGTCCGCCACGCTGGAAGGCGAGCGTTTGTCGCGTCTGCTCGACGAGGCGCCGGTGGTGCGCAGCGAAGGTCGCATGTTCCCGGTGGAGCAGCGCTGGGGGCGCGCCAGTCAACCGGGCGATGCGCTTGAACCCAAGGTGGTGCAGGCCGTGCTCCAGGCACTTGCCGACGAACCCGGCAGCCTGTTGGTGTTCCTCCCCGGCCAGGCGGAGATACGTCGCGTTGCCGACCAGTTGGGAGAGCGCCTCGACGGCCGCCCCGACATCCTGCTCTGTCCGCTACATGGCGATTTGGATCTGGCCGCCCAGCGTGCGGCCATCGAACCGGCTCCGGCTGGCAAGCGCAAGATAGTGCTGGCCACCAACATCGCCGAAACCAGCCTGACCATCGACGGCGTACGCGTCGTAGTGGACGCCGGGTTGGAGCGGGTGCCGCGCTTCGACCCCGCCAGCGGCATGACCCGGCTGGATACCCAGCGCATCTCTCGGGCCTCGGCAACCCAGCGCGCCGGCCGGGCGGGCCGTTTGCAAGCGGGTGCCTGTTACAGGCTCTGGTCCGAGGCTCAGCATGAACAGCTGGCTGCCCACGGCAGTGCGGAAATCCTCCAGGCCGACCTCGCGGGTCTGGCTCTGCAATTGGCGCGCTGGGGCATTGCTGATCCCAACGAATTGGCCTGGCTCGATCCACCTCCCGCTGCCGCTTACGCCCAAGGTCGCGACCTGCTGCAACGCCTGGGCGCCCTGGACGAAGGCGGTGGCCTGACCCGGCACGGCCAGGCCATGGCCGAGCTGCCGGCCCATCCGCGCATTGCCCACTTGCTGTTGCGTGGACAGGCGCTGGGGCTTGGTGCTTTGGCCTGCGACCTCGCCGCGCTACTAGGGGAGCGCGACATCCTGCGCGGCGGCGGTGCCGACCTGCATAGCCGCCTCGCGCTGCTGGCAGGCGAAGAGCGCACGGCTCGCGGCTCTCGCGGCGGCGTCCAGCGCGCCCGTCAGCTGGCGCGGCAATTCCGCTCCTACCTGCGTGGCCCGGCCAGCGAGCCGGTGAACGACCCGGAGCATTCGCGTTGGCTCGGCTGCCTGCTGGCATTCGCCTATCCGGACCGGATCGCCCAGCAACGCCGTTCCGGGGGCGCTGATTACCGTCTCGCCAATGGGCGTGCTGCCACCTTCGGCGAGCCGGACGCCTTGATGAAGGAGCCGTGGTTGGTGATTGCCGACCTAGGCAGTCGCCAGGGGCAGCGCGAAGAACGCATTTACCTGGCGGCCGACCTCGACCCGGCACTGTTTGACGGAGCCCTGAGCGAACAAGTGAGCCGCCAGGACCTGCTGGACTGGGACGAGCGCGAAGGTGTGTTGCGTGCCGAACGGCAGGTCCGGGTCGGCGAGCTGGTGCTGGCCCGTGAAGCACTGACCGAACTTGACGGCGAGGCGCGTTCGCGCGCCCTGCTCGGGCTGGTGCGTCGCAAGGGTCTGGAGCTCCTGCCGTGGACGCCTGAGCTCCGCCAATGGCAGGCGCGGGTGAACCTGCTGCGTCGGCTTGACCTGGAAGACAAGGGTAAGAGCGAGTGGCCGGATGTCAGTGACGCGGCGCTACTGGCGACACTGGAAAACTGGCTGCTGCCCTATTTGGGCAAGGTCTCGCGGCTATCGCATTTCGCCAACCTGGAACTGTCCGGCATCCTCCAGGGGCTGTTGCCCTGGCCGCTGCCGCAGCGCCTGGATGAGCTGGCGCCGCGCACCCTGCAAGTGCCCTCGCAGTCGAGCATTCGCCTGGACTATCACGAGTTCCCGCCCGTGTTGGCGGTGCGCCTGCAGGAACTGTTCGGGCTGGCTGACACCCCTCGAATCGCCGGGGGGCGTCTGGCGGTGAAGCTGCACCTGCTCTCACCGGCCCAGCGGCCGGTACAGGTCACCCAGGACCTGGGCAGCTTCTGGCGCAATACCTATGCGGATGTGAAAAAAGACCTGAAAGGGCGGTACCCGAAACACTACTGGCCGGATGACCCCCTTGTGGCAGAGCCAACCGCTCGGGCCAAGCCGCGCAAGTCGTAGCGCTACGACCTGTCCTTATCCGAGGCAGAGGAGAAGGGCGGCAGGGTGCCGCCCTATAGGATCTCGACCTGAGCTCAAATGAGTGGAAGGTTCTTGGTCACGCAATGAATGCCGCCACCGCCGGCGGCGATCGGGTCGATGTTGATCTGCTCCACGACGCGGCCCGGATAGAGCTTGGTTAGCAGGTCCTTGCAGTACTTGTCCGCCGCCGCGTCACCGAACTGCGGGGCGATTACTGCGCCGTTGACGGGCAGGAAGTTGATGTAGCCCGGCGCGAAATCCGGGTTGTTGCTGGTGTACTGGTTGCTGCGCACCTTCAGGGGCGGCGGCAGGGTATGGATCACCAGCTTGCGGCCATCGGCATCCGTGGCAGCGTTGAGGATTTCCAGGTGCTTGCGGGTCACCGCGTAGTCGTAGGACTTGGGGTCGTTGTCCAGGTTGGCAATCACCACGCCGGGTTTGACGAAGCGCGCATAGAAGTCGACGTGGGCGTCGGTGATGTCCTTGTCCTTGATGCCTGGCAGCCAGATGATCTTGCGCAGGCCGAGGTTGGCCTTCAGCTCGGCTTCGATCTGCCCCCGGCTCATCCCCGGGTTGCGGTTGCTGTTGACCCAGCAGCTTTCGGTCATGATTGCGGTGCCATGGCCGTCCACCTCGATGCCGCCGCCTTCGCCGACCAGTGCGCTGCGGATGTAGCTGGCTTCCATCTCATAGCTGAGGGTGTCGGCCACGCGGGTGTCGTTGGCCGCAGTCTGCTTGGCGCCCCAGCCGTTGAAGTTGAAGTCCACCAGGCCCAGGCCGCCGGCTCCATCGACCACGAAGCAGCCGCCGTAATCGCGCACCCAGACATCATCCAGCGGCATGGTCAGGAATTCGATGTTGGTGGTGCCGCATTTGCTCTTGGCCTGCGACAGCTGATTGGCGCGGCACAGCACTGTCACCGGCTGGTACCTGGCGATGGTCTTGGCCAACAGGGCGATGGTGTTGTTGACTGCGGTCTCCCAGCCCTCCCAGACGCGGGAAGAAGCGGCGAACGCCACGATCACCCGCTCCTGCGGGCCTTGTTCGTCGGGCATGTACCAGCTGCCGGCCAGTGCCGCGGGCACACGGGCCGCGCCGAATCCTAGGCCTAGGGAAGCAACTGCGCCGATTCCGCTGGCAGTCATCAGCTGCTTGATGAAGTCACGACGTGTAGACATGGATTTTCCTCTGTTGGATGGGGTGGGCCCGTTGTCGCCGCGGTGCGTGTTGGATCAGTCGTGAATGGCGGTCTTGAACGTGGTCCAGGCGCGCATTCGTGCCCGCATGTCGCGCTGCGGGATGTCCTTGCCGGGGATCAGTCGAGCGTAGGTGGCTTCATCGACATAAATGTCCGGGTTGTTGCGCATGTCGGCAGCCACCATCGGCCTGGCCTTGGCACTGGAGGTCGGGTACCCGGTGGCATTGCTGATCGCTGCCATGTTCTCGGGACGCATGATGAAGTTGATCAGCGCATAGGCGTATTCCGGGTGGCGGGCGTCGGCGGGGATAGCCATGGTGTCCATCCAGACCGTGGTGCCTTCCTGCGAGATGCGGTACTGGAAGTGGGTCGGCTTGCGGGCTTCGTCCGCCGTGCGCTGGGCTTGGGTCATGTCGCCGCTGTAGCCGAGCGACAGGCAGATATCGCCGTTGACCAGCTGGGTGACCGGCTGCGACTGGAACTTGCGGATGTAGGGTTTGATGCCCTTGAGCAGCGCGACCGCGTCGGCCAGTTCGTTCGGTCTTGCGCTGCGGGGGTCGTGGCCGAGGTAGTTGAGCACCACGGCCAGCACCTCGTCGGGCGAGTCGATCATCGAAATGCCGCAGTCTGCGAACTTCGCTGCAAGCTCGGGCTTGAAGATCAGGTCCAGGCTGTTGACCGGTGCACCGGCCAGGCGCTTGTCGATCATCTCCTGGTTGTAGGTAATGCCGATGGTGCCCCAGGTGTAGGGAACCGTCGCGTGGCGCGAGTACGGGTAGCGGGTCTGCAGCGTGCGCAGGCCGGGCTCGACGTCATCCAGGTGCTCGAGCTTGCTCTTGTCCAGCTTCTGCAGGGCTCCGGCGCGCATCAGGCGCTCGGCCACGGTGTCACCGGGGAAGATCAGGTCGTAGCCGCTGTTGCCGGACATCATCTTGGCTTCCAGCGTTTCGCTGCTGTCCATCACGTCGTAGATGACCTGGATACCAGTCTCCCGGGTGAAGTCGCTGATGGTGTCCGGGGCGAAATAGTCCGCCCAGTTGTACAGACGCAAGACCTTCTCCTCCGCTTGGGCGGAAAGTTGCGCGCAGCCCAGGCCAAGGCCCAGCGAGACGATCAACAGCTTCTTGATGACGTTCATCTTCAGGCTCCCTGGCGCTGCCAGCGTTCGTGGGTTTGACGACCGTCCAGCCCCAGCAGCGGGCCGTACATTTCCGGGCGGCGATCCCGGTAGATGCCCCAGTTCAGGCGCTCCTCGCGCATGGCGGCGAGGTCCAGCCGCTGCAGCAGCACACCACTGCTGTCGCGGTCGGCCTCTGCCAGCAGCTTGCCCTTGTGATCGGTAATGAAGGACGAACCATAGAAACGCATCCGCAGTTCCGGATCAGTCGTCGCCACTTCTTCGCCAACGCGGTTGGCGGCGATCACCGGGAGGATGTTGGCAGCGGCATGACCGCGCTGGGCCAGTTGCCAGTGGTCGCGGGAGTCCAGTCCGGCAGCTCCCGGCTCCGAGCCGATGGCAGTGGGATAGAGCAGCACTTCGGCACCCATCAGCGCCAGGCAGCGCGCGGTCTCGGGGAACCACTGGTCCCAGCAGATGCCGACGCCGATGCGGCCGAACGCGGTATCCCAGACGCGGAAGCCGGTATCGCCGGGGCTGAAGTACTCCTTCTCCTGGTAGCCGATGGCGTTGGGGATGTGGGTCTTGCGGTACACGCCGAGCAGTTGGCCGTCGGCATCGGCCACCGCCAGGGAATTGAAACAGGCGTTGCCGGCGCGCTCGAACCAGCTCAGCGGCAGCACCACTCCCAGTTCGCGAGCGAGGTCGGCGAAGCGCTCGAGCACGGGGCTGTGGCCATATTCCTGTGCCAGGGCGAGGTGCTTGTGGTCCTGCTCGATGCAGAAGTACGGAGTGGCGAACAGCTCCTGCAGGAGGATCAGCTGCGCCCCCTTGGCAGCAGCTTCCCGCACGAGTTTCTCGGCCTGGTCGAGATTGCTTTCCAGGTCCCAGCTACAGGCGAACTGGGTGGTGGCGACGGTGAGCATGGTCATCGCATTACCCCTTCAGCGGCCAGGCCGGCTGTTGTTGGGTGATGCAGTGCACGCCGCCACCGCCATGGGCCAGTTGGTTGATCTGCACCGGAACCACTTCGCGTCCCGGGAAGGCCAGGCGCAGGGTCGCGGCTGCTTCGTCGTCGGCGGCAATGCCATAGGCGGGCATGATGATCGCGCCATTGGCGATGTAGAAGTTGGTGTAGGAGGCGCAGAACACCTCGGCGTCCTGGTCCACCGCCTCGCTGGCTTCAAAGAGTTCGAGCATTTCGAAGCGACGCCCCTGAGCGTCAGTGGAAAGCTCCAGGGCACGGCGGTTTTCGCGTGCCACCCGGGCGTAGTCCGAGGACTGATCGCGGGTGGCATCTACCAGTAGCGCACCCGGACGAGCGAAGGCGCACACACCATCGACATGGCCATCGGTCATGTCACCAGTGATGTACTCGGGGTCGCCCGGCAGCCAGATGGTTTTCTTCACGCCCAGCAGGCGAGCGAAGATTTCTTCCATCTCCACCTTGCTCATGCCTGGGTTGCGGTTGCCATTGAGCAGCACGGATTCGGTGGTGATCAGCGTGCCCTGGCCGTCGACGTGGATGGCACCGCCTTCGTTGGTCAGAATGGTATCGAAGCATTCCAGGCCCAGGTGGCCGAGGATGCGTCGGGCGAGGCTTTCGTCCAGATCGAAGGCGGACTTGCCGCCCCAGGCGTTGAAGCGCCAGTTGACGCCGGCCGTGCCCAGTCGCGGATGGCAGACGAAGCTGGGGCCGGAATCACGGCACCAGCTGTCGTTGATCGCCAGCTCGATCAGTTCGACGTTCGGCCCGCAGAGCTCCTTCGCCCGCGCCACGGCGGAAGGGTCCACCACCATCCGCACAGGTTCGAAGCGGGCAATTGCGTTAGCCACACGGGCGAAGTCGACCTGGACTTCGGCGAGGGTTACGCCCCAGCCGTTCTCCCACAGTGCCTGGTTATGGGGAAAGGCCATCCAGGTGGCGGCGTGCGGTACCCATTCGGCGGGCATGACCCAGCCGTTCTGCAAATCGGTGAATTGCATACAAGAGCCTTCAGTTAAGATTTTGTTATCACTGATTAACCGCGAATGCGGTGATGGCTTGCATGCTAGGCCTGTAAAAACGCGCGAACAAACGATAGATTTTGCTGATTACTGATTAGCAAGGCTTATTGATGATGCTCAAACACTGGCCCCCCCTGAATGCCCTGCGTGGCTTTGAGGCGGCCGCCCGCCTGGGCAGCTTCCATAAGGCAGCCGAAGAACTGCACCTCACCCAGTCCGCCATCAGCCAACAGATTCGCAGCCTGGAAAGTTTTCTCGAACAGCCGCTGTTCTTCCGCAGCGGCCGCAGCGTCGCACTGACCGACGCCGGCTTCGACCTGCTGAGCACTACCCAGTCGCTGCTGCAGCAGTTGGCCGTGGGTATTCGCCGCCTGGACCAGTACCGCAAGCCCAATCAACTGGTGGTCAACACCACACCGGCGTTCGCCCGCCACTGGCTGGTACCGAGGCTGGCGGACTTCCACCAGCGCCATCCGCAAGTCGACCTCTGGCTGCTGACCACCGATGAAACACCGGACATGGCGACCCAGACCATCGACATTGCCGTACGTGACGACCTGAGCGCACAGGCCGAGTGCAGTTTTCGCGTGCTGCTGGAGGATCGCCTGTATCCCGCCTGCCACCCTGGACTTCTGGATCTGACAGTGGCTGAACGCACTACCCTGCACGGCGAGCGCGAGATGGACTGGAGCCACTGGGAAGTGCAGGGCGGCGCTGAAGTCGGCCAGCAAAGCCAGGGACTTAACTTCTCCGATCCCGGCCTGCTTCTGGACGCAGCCAGCCAAGGATTGGGAATTGCTCTGGTCAGCCAGCTGCTGGCCGGACGCGCGCGAGATCAGGACCTGCTGGTGCCGTTGGTGGAGCAGACGGTACGTGGACCGAACTGGAGCTGGCTGGTGCATCGCGATAGCGAAGGCGACCCGCTCACCCGCAGTTTCTGCGATTGGCTGGTTGGGGCACTCGAAACGGATACGAATCGAGGCTTTGAGTAGGAGCGAGCTTGCTCGTGAAGATTTGCACAGGAGGTTCGCGAGCAAGCGCGCTCCAACGCGTGCAGCGTCATGCCGAGTCGATCCTCAATGCCCCGATGGCAGGAAGAACCTTGCCGTCAGCGGCAGGTGATCGGAGATGCGCAGGGTGTCTTGCTGGCGCACCCGCGCTTCGATGCGGGTCAGGTTGGCACTGTGGAACACGTAATCCAGCGTGCGGTCCGGTCCTTTCACCCGTGGATCGTTGGGGTAGTGCGTGAACCACTGCGCCTGCTGCGCGCTGCTGGTTTCTTCGATGCTGGGGATCATCGGGTAGCGGCTCCACAGCGCTTTCAGCTCGCTGTCGTGGGCGTAACGGCTACGTTGGGCTGCGGACAGCTGCTCGTACTGCCCGGGTGGTAGCTGGTTGAAGTCGCCCGCCAATACCCAGGGCATTCCTTCGCTCTGCAGTTGATCGAGCAGACCGCGGGTCATGGCTACCTGGCGCTTGAGGGTTTCCTGGTCCGCGGCCAATGCATCCAGGTGGGTGTTGATCGCGGCCAGGCGTCCACCACCACGAATCGGTAGATAGCTCACCAGCAGCGCTCGTTTCTTGTCGAACTGGCGACTGACCGGGTCGTTTTCTTCCAGCGGCAGTTGCAGGCGTTCGGCGCTCTCGATGCGGAAGCGGCTGAGGGTGGCCAGCTTCATGCCGACGCTGCCGAGGATATGCGGGTGAGGCACGAATGCCGCTTTCCAGTAGAAGGCCTGGCTGGCACACGGGTAGAGGTCGGTCAGGCGCTCCTGGAGCAGGGTCAGTTGGTCCTGGTAGTCGGTGGCGCGAGCGCCTTCGTGCAGCTCCTGGAGATTGACGATATCCGGCTGCTCTTCGCGTATCACCCGGACGACCTCGTCAAGGCTGTATGCGAGGTCTTCCGGAGTGGGGCGCTCGTCCGGGCCATTGCCATCGGGCAGGTCGTAGTAGAAGACATAGCGCTTGCCGGCCAGGTACTGCAGGTTCCAGGTCATCACCTTGAGCGCCTGCCCGGGTTGCAGTTGTGGTGCTTCGGCCTGGCAGGCCAGGATGGCCGGTTCGCGGGCTGCGGGATGCCAGGTCAGCGCATAGATCAGGGCGACCAAGCCGATGGCGAAGATCGACAGGCTGAGCAGGGCGAAACGCAGGACTCGGGGCATCGTCGGGGGCTGGCATCTATGCTGGAAGAGGGCGAGCATAACCGAGCCGCCGCTGCGGCCCAAGCCGAGGCGCGCCCCGGAGAAATGCCATGAGCAGCGAAGTGAGGATCGCCCAGAAGGGCCCCTATGAGGTCGAGGTGGTGGCAGGCAAGGACTACTTCTGGTGTCGCTGCGGCCGCAGCCAGCAACAGCCATTCTGTGACGGGTCTCACAAAGGCACAGGCCTGGCGCCACTCAAATTCCATGCAGATGTCAGCGAAACCCTGTATTTCTGTGGCTGCAAACATAGCCAATCGCCACCTTGCTGTGATGGCACCCATAACGAACTTCAAGACTGATCCGGGAGCCGGCATGCAGCTGGGCGCAGTCCTCTGGTCATTCCTGGCCTTGATTTACAAAGCGGGGCGTTTTCGCTTCTGGCTCGCAAGCTTGCTGTTGCTGCCTGGCCTGGTCGCTGCCGACGACCATCCCCCGCTGCGTGTGATGACCGACGTCTGGCCGCCCTTTCGCATCGCCAGCGAAGGGGGTCAGCTGCGTGGCCTGGATATGGACCTGTTGGCCGAACTCGAGCGCCGCACCGGGCTGCGCTTCGAGGTGCAGCGTGCGCCCTGGTCGCGAGGGCTGGCCGCGCTGGAAAAGGGCTCGGCGGACCTGATGACCGGGCTCGCCCGTACGGCCGAGCGCGTGCGCTATATCGACTACCTGGAGCGCCCCTACTTCACCTGCGCGCCGCGCTTCTACAGCCGCCCCGAGCTGGCCCAGCGGGTCTCCGGCTATCCGCAGTTGGGGCAGTACGACATCGGTTTCGTGCGGGGCTCGGCCTATTTCGAACCCTTCGACTCCGACCAGGCACTGCGCAAGGTCGGGGTCGGTAATGAAGGGCAATTACTGGACATGCTGCGCCACAAGCGGTTGCCGCTGGTGATTGGCACCGACTGCCAGGTGGACTACGAATTACTGCGGGATCCGGCACTGGCCGGACGTATCGTCAAACTCGCCTATCGGCCTCCGGCCCGGACCGAACTCTTTCTCGGTTTCTCGCGCCAGCGTCCGCTGCAGGCCCAGCGCGCGGCCATTGCCCAGGCACTTGGGCAGATGATCGACGAGGGTTGGGTGCTGGACGCCGCGCGACGCTATCGCCCCGGCGCTCAGTGAGCGTGGGGCTCGACGTAAATCTCGTAGCCCGGATCCAGCTCCATGTCCCAGAACGCCGCTTCGATCTTGTGGCCGTCCAGGTCGCGGACGAAGCAGCCGTAGTAGGGCTCGCCATACTCCGGGCGCGGTCCGGGCTGGCCGTCGCCCGTGGCGCCGGCATCCAGTGCCGCTTCGAAGAAGGCCAGCACCGCTTCCTTACTGGGAGCGAAGAAGCCGATGTGGGTGCCGTTGCCGACACTGGCCGGTCGGCCGTCGATGGGTGACTGCACCCAGAACTCCGGGTACTCGCGACCGTACGCCACGGCGCCGGGGTGTTCCATGATGCGCTTGCAGCCCAGGGTGGGCAGCACCTTGTCGTAGAAGGCGACAGCGCGGTCGAAGTCGTTGGTGCCCACCGAGATGTGGGACAGGATGCTGGGATTCTCAGCCATGAAGGGATCCTCCTTGAGTGGCCTGAAAAGCCTAGCAGTCCGTTGAAAAACTACTCTGCGCGATGCGTGTGGGGTGTTTTCAGAAGATTTCCCTATAGGGAATCACTGCTCGACCGCTCGTTCCGTCACGAGGGTGAACATCCGGTACAGGGCAACGCTGACGAAAAGCTGGAAGAAGCTATTGAAGGTTTCCAGGATCACCGTGCCGACCGGGTCGGGATTTTCTCCGAGCTCACGATAGGCGAACCAGTCCACCAGCCAGATCGGCCCCATCACCAGCAGCACGCAGGCGAGGATGGTCCAGAAATGCCCACCGGTCAGGGTGAAGCTCTCCTTGATGGCATCCAGCGGGGACTTGCCCTCGAGCACCAACAGGTACTCGGCAAAGGCCAGTTTGATCATCACGTAGAGTCCGGGAATGATCAGCATCCAGGCGCCGACCATGATCAGCAGGGTGCTGATGGCAGCCAGTACCGCGAAGGACGGCCAGCGGAAAATGGCCATCTCCAGAACCTGCCGGGGTTTCAGGCGGATGCGGTGGCTGCGGCTGTCGACGAAGATGATCAGCGCACCGACGTACAGCGGATAGAACAGCATGCTGACGATGATCGAGGCACCCTGGGACTTATCCGGGCCGAGCCACGCGATCAGACCCTGCTGCGCAATCGCCTCGGTGAGGATGGCAGGCAGGCAGAGCAAGGCGATTTCGCCGACGTTTCGGGAGAAGAAATACCAGGAGGCGCGCAGCAGCTCGAACGGATTCATCAGCGGGCATTCACATCTTGCGGCAGTTGGTCTTGGGCACTTTAGCCCAAGCCAGGGCAGCCTCCAAAGGCCGTCTCACTCAGAACGATAGCGCAGCACCCGGTTCGGTAATTGCGGCAACAGACGGGCGAGGTCGGCGGTGGGCACTTCCAGGGTGTACTCCGGTGGGCCGGGCGAATAGATCAGGTAGTCGTGCCGGAAGATCGCCTCGTCGAACACCAGCGCGATTTCCCCGGCGTGGCCCAGGGGGCAAGCGCACTGGGGCACGCAGCCAGTCATCGCCACCAACTCGTCGTCGCTGGCGACGCTCGGCCGAGCGCCCAGCAGCGTCTTGAGCTGGGCCCAATCGGCGCGCGCACCTTCCAGGGTCACCAGCATTGCGTAGCCGCCATTCTTCAGGCGCAGGAACAGGCTCTTGCTTTCCACCCCGAGGAGGCCGAAGCGTTCGCGCACCGCATGCGCGGTCGGATAGTCGAGTACGGGTTCGTGAACGACTTCTCGGTAACGGATGGCATGTTCGTCGAGCAGGGCCAGATTGCGGGCGTGGAGCGACATCGGAAATCCGGGAGGCGAGAAACGGGAGCGCCATGATAATCGCTCAGGGTGGGCTGAGGTCATCCAATCCTGCTTCATGCAGGACCTGTCGCTCGATCTCCTGCAGGCGACCCCTCTGCGCCATGTGCCGCAGCACTTCCTCCAGGCGTGGCGCCAGATCGCGATGGCGTGGGTTCAGGTAGTGGTGCATGGAGAAACGCTCCAGCACCGGATGCAACGGCTGGATACCGCGCATGCCGCTCTGGCGCAGGATGCACATGCCTGAGTAGTAATCCTCCACATGCACGTCCACCCGACCACCGGCCAGCTTGCGCATGCCGTTCTCCACTCCGTTGGAGGGTGACATCCGCACCCCCTTGAGTCGCAGTTCCAGGGCCGCCTTGCCGCGCTCGAAACCCACGAGGTAGGGCTTGAGACTGGACCAGCCGCGCAGCTGTAACGGGCGATTGGCGAAGGCGACCGCATAGGACTCGAACAGGGGCGTGCGGATCAGCAGCAGGTCACTACGCTGTTCGGCTACCAGTCTGGTACGGCACAACTCGCCGTCGTTCAGTCCACGCTCGGCATACTGCAGGGCGCGTGCGGCCGGGGCGGCGCGGGTCTCGATGCTGATGCCGAGTTCGCCGTAGGCTTCCACGAGGATGCGCTTGCAGATCTGGAACAGCGGCAGGCCTTGATCGGGAAACGCACTGAATACCAGGCGCGCCTCGGCATGGCTGGGGGTGGACAGGAGCAGCAGGGCAAGCAGGCAGCATCCATGAACTCGCATTGCACAATAGCCCTGGAACACGGCCTGCGGCTGGAGTGACTGCCAGACAGCGCCGCCTGCCATGGCGAGCGCCTTGCTCCCTGCAACAGACCCATGCGGTGGGTCGCGGCGTCTTCCCCGTTCTCGATGCTTGCGGGGTTAGTTGAAACTATAGACGTCCGTCCTCAGGGTGTTGGCGAGTTCGCGAGTAGTTCGTCCGTGTACAGCACCCGGGCGTACTCGCCTTGCAGATTGGCCATGGCCATGTCGTGGACTTCGTCGGCGCTGCGCGGGCGGCCGGCAAAGTCGGTCTTGGCGAAGGTGTAGCAGGCGTCCGCTACCACGGTAGTGGCAAAGCCCAGGTTGCCGGCGCTGCGAGCCGTAGCTTCCACCGAGTTCTCGCTGGCTACACCGACAATCACCAGCCCATCGATGCCGCGCACTCGCAGCCAGTGCTCCAGGCCGCTGTTGATGAAGGCATCGGGAACATTCTTCTCCAGCACCTGCTCGCGCTCCCGAGGCATGAACTCCGGCTGGAACAGGGCGCCGGATTGCCCGGGAGCAAACACCGAAGCCGCCTCTCTCGATATATGGCGGATATGTACCAGCGGCCACCCGGCGTCACGCCAGCGTGCCAGCAGGGCGGCGATGCGGACTTCGGCATCGGGGTTGTTGCGCGGCTTGTCCAGGCTGCGGATACCTTGCTGCTGATCGATGATCAGCAGGGCACCGGGAGTGTTCTGCAAGGTCGTATCCACTTTCCGTTCCCTGAGGCTGGCATACTGGCCGCAATCTACCCCCATCGAGTCGCCGCCAGCCAGCGGCGAGGAGCTGCATTGAAGAAAATCGCCGTATTCGCCGACGTGCAGAACCTCTATTACACGGTGCGCCATGCCTATGGTTGCCACTTCCACTATGGCGCCTTCTGGCAGAGTGTCAGTGCCGAAGGCGATATCGTCGAAGCCAACGCTTACGCCATCGACCGCGGGGACCCGAAGCAGCAGCAGTTCCAGCAGATCCTTCGCAATCTGGGCTTCAACGTGAAGCTCAAACCGTTCATCCAGCGCAGCGACGGATCGGCCAAGGGTGACTGGGACGTCGGCATCACCATCGATGTGCTCGACGCCGCGCCTCGGGTTGACCTGATAGTGCTGGCCTCGGGGGACGGCGACTTCGACCTGCTACTGGAGCGGGTGGCCCAGGCCCATGGTGTGGAAACCCTGGTGTATGGGGTGCCCGGCCTGACCGCGCAATCGCTGATTCGTGCAGCCAGCCGCTACCAGCCCATCGAAGACCCCCTGCTGAAGCGCAACTGAACCGCCTCCAACCTGGAACATCTTGTGGACCCCATAGCTGTCATCGACTTCGAAACCACCGGCATCACGCCGGGCAACGACTGCCGCGCCACCGAGATTGGCGTCGTCATCCTTGAGGGCGGTCGCATCGTCGATCGCTACCAGAGCCTGATGAACGCAGGCGTACCGATTCCTCCGTTTATCCAGGGCCTCACCGGCATCACCAACGCCATGGTGCGCGAAGCGCCACCGGCGGAGCAGGTGATGGGCGAAGCAGCCGACTTCATCGGCGACCTGCCACTGCTGGCGCACAACGCGTCTTTCGATCAGAAGTTCTGGGACTTCGAACTGGCGCGCATTGGTCGCTCCCGTCGCCAGGCGTTCGCCTGTTCCTTGCTGCTCGCTCGCCGCCTGTTGCCCGAGGCACCCAACCACAAGCTCGGCACCTTGAACGCCTGGGCGAATCTGCCTGACACCGGCAAGGCGCACCGGGCATTGGCCGACGCCGAAATGGCCGCGAACCTCACTTTGCATCTGGCTGGGCGCCTGCGGGAAAAGCATGGGATCAACGCAGTGTCGCACCAGTTGTTCTGCAGCTTGCAGAAGGTGCCAGCGGCGAAGATTCCTGAAGCCCTGAGGCGGCATCGGGAGGGGTAGTCAACCCGTAGGTTGGTGCAGAGCGAAGCCCAACGGCTGGGTCGACCCGGAATCGTTGGGCCTTGCGGAGCTCGGACCAACCTACAAGCACGACTCAGCCTTTTACCGTGCGCAGGGTTTCCACCTTGCCGCGCTCCTGAAGCACGCCAGGAATCCGCTGCTCGAAGGGCGTCGAGAGGATCAGCGAAGTCTTGGTCGCGCCGAACTTGCCGATCTGGTCGATCAGATCCTGCAATTCCGGCATCGATGCCACGGCAGCCTTGATCAGCAGACAGGCATCGCCGGTGACGCGGTGGCAGAGGTTCAGCTGCGGGATATTCTCCAGAGCTTCCTGGGTTCGCTTGTAGTCACGGTCGGTGATGCGCAATTCGATCACGCACTCGATGGGCAGGCCCAGCTTCGCCAGGTCCACGCTGGCGTGGTAACCGGTAATCAGCCCACCGGCTTCCAGCTTGGCCACCCGGTCGGCCACTGCGGGTGGTGAAAGGTTGACCCGGCGTGCGAGGTCGGCGAACGACGCACGGCCATTCTCGATAAGCGCTGCAATCAGCAAGCGGTCGTACTTGTCCACAGGGACCTCCGAAATCTGCTTCTGTCGAATCAACGGTAGAAGCTGATGAAAACAGTTCTTTCCAAGGGGTATGGCGCCATGAATAAGGTTTTCGTCCTTATTTCGCCATCCTTACCTTACTTAGAATAGACACCTCATCCCCGCCTGTGTCGAGTTCCGATCATGCCTGCGCGCCGCTTTCCGCTCCTGCTCATAGGAGCCTTCATCGCCCTCTACCTGATCTGGGGTTCCACTTACCTGGCGATTCGGATCGGCGTGGAATCCTGGCCGCCCATGCTGATGGCCGGTGTCCGCTTCGTGGTCGCAGGCGCGCTGATGTACGGCTTCCTGCGCTGGCGCGGCGTGCCCAACCCGACCTGGCAGGAGTGGAAGTCCGCTGCCGCCATCGGTTTCCTGCTGCTCAGTTGCGGAAACGGTGGAGTCACCCTGGCCGAAGACCTTGGCGTGGCATCCGGTGTCGCGGCCCTGGCAGTGGCCACGGTGCCGTTGTTCGCCCTGCTGTTCGGGTTGATCTGGGGACAACGCACCACCCGCCTGGAATGGGCTGGCATCCTCCTCGGGTTGATCGGTATCGGCCTGCTCAATCTCGGCTCCAACCTTCAGGCAAGTCCTCTGGGCGCAGTCTTGATCATCTTCGCGGCGGCGGCCTGGTCCTTCGGCTCCATGTGGAGCAAGAACCTCAAGTTGCCTGCCGGCCCCATGGCCAGCGCGGCGGAAATGCTCGCCGGTGGCGTCGCGTTGCTGGCCGGCAGCCTGCTGAGCGGTGAGCGCATGGCCGCCGCGCCGACGCTCGCCGGTTGGGGGGCATTGGCCTACCTGATCGTGTTCGGCTCCATCATCGCCTTCAGTTCCTACCTCTACCTGCTGAAGAACGTGCGCCCGGCCGCGGCCACCAGCTACGCCTACGTCAACCCGGTGGTGGCGGTGCTGCTGGGAATCGGCTTTGCGGGCGAGACCTTCGGTGCGGAAGAGGGCCTGGCCATGCTGGTGATCATCGGCGCCGTGGTGCTGATCGGCCTGCCGCAATGGCGTGAGCGCAAGGACATGAAGGCGCAGAAGGCAGAAGGGCTGGAACAGCAGACCAGTTGATCCCGGAAATCGTGGGCAGCCTGATAGAATTGCGCCTTTTCCGCACACTATGGCTGCCCCAATGACCTTCGCTTCCCTCGGCCTGATCGAACCCCTGCTGCGCGCCACCGAGGCGCTTGGCTACCAGACCCCGTCGCCGGTGCAGGCCGAGGCGATTCCCGCCGTCCTCAAAGGTCGTGACCTGATGGCCGCGGCCCAGACCGGCACTGGCAAGACTGCCGGCTTCGCCCTGCCGCTGTTGCAGAAGTTGACCCAGGAAGGCCCGGAAGTGGCCAGCAACTCGGTTCGCGCCCTGGTGCTGGTGCCCACCCGTGAGCTGGCCGAGCAGGTCAACGAAAGCTTCCACGTCTACGGCCAGCACCTGCCGCTGCGCAACTACGCGGTCTACGGTGGCGTGAGCATCAATCCGCAGATGATGAAGCTGCGCAAGGGTATCGACGTCCTGGTCGCCACCCCTGGCCGGTTGCTTGACCTTTATCGGCAGAACGCCGTGAAGTTCAACCAGCTCCAGGTGCTGGTGCTGGACGAGGCCGACCGCATGCTTGACCTGGGTTTCGCCCGTGAACTGGACGAGCTCTTCACTGCGCTGCCGAAACGCCGGCAAACCCTGCTGTTCTCCGCCACTTTCTCCGATGCCATTCGCCAGATGGCCCGCGAACTGCTGCGTGACCCGCTGTCCATCGAGGTCAGTCCGCGCAATGCGGCTGCGAAAAGCGTGCGCCAGTGGCTGATCCCGGTGGACAAGAAGCGCAAGAGCGAGCTGTTCCTGCACCTGCTGGCAGATCGCGGCTGGGGCCAGGTGCTGGTCTTCGTCAAGACCCGCAAGGGTGTCGACCAACTGGTGGACGAACTCCAGGCCAGTGGCGTCAGTGCCGATTCCATCCACGGCGACAAGCCACAGCCGTCGCGCCTGCGCGCGCTGCAGCGCTTCAAGGCCGGCGAAGTACAAATCCTGGTCGCCACCGATGTGGCTGCTCGTGGCCTGGATATCGACGACTTGCCGCTGGTGGTCAATTTCGACCTGCCCATCGTTGCTGAGGATTACGTACACCGTATCGGCCGTACCGGCCGCGCCGGTGCCACTGGTGAGGCGGTTTCGCTGGTCTGCGCCGATGAGGTGCAACTGCTGGCGGCTATCGAGGTGCTGATCCGCCAGACCATCCAGCGTCGTGACGAACCAGACTTCTACCCTGATCACCGGGTGCCCATGACTGACGCTACTGGCCAGGTGATCAAGAAGCCGAAGAAACCCAAGAAGCCGAAGGAATCCCAGGCCGTCGCCGGCAAGCCGGGCAAGGGTGCAGCACTGGGCCGCTGGGTCGACAGCGAGAAGCCCAAGGTGAAATCCGTGCGCAAGGCGCCGGGATTCGGTAAGGCGAAGAAGGGCTGAATCCGGCTCCAGGCGTCACCGTACTGTGGTGATGGGTGACGCCTGATGGGGCAACGGGAACCGGAACGGGGCAGGGCAGGTGACCGACACCCCCGTGCCAGAGGGGCTGGCGAGCTTTCAGGATATTGGCGCACTTCCTGCATTTCTGTGCGAAATGCTGAACGCCTATAGTGATTGAAGCGCAGCCCAACCTCAGGCATTTCCCACATGCGCCACAAGGAACTCAAACACTGGACCACCGGTGTTGCCCATCTGCTTGCCCAGCCCGCCGGGCGGGCCCGTCTGCTTGGCCTCAGCCAGTGGCTGCAGCAGGTCTGCCATGTCGACCATTTCGTGCTCTTCGTCTATGAAGGCAACCACAGGCCGCTGGCCCTGTTCGATACCTTTCCGCCGGACAAGCGCCATGTGTACGTCGAGGATTACCAGGTCGGTCCCTACCTGCTCGACCCCTTCTATCTCGCCTGCACCCGAAACCAGGCCCCCGGCCTCTGGCGCTTGCGCCAGTTCGCCCCGGACCACTTCTACCTCGGTGAGTACTACGTCACCTATTACCAGCAGACCGGCCTGACCGAAGAGATCGCCTTCTTCATCGACCTGGCCGATGGTGCCAAGGCGGTATTCTCGCTGATGCGCAGCACCTGCAGCCCGGCCTACAGCCGCGATGAAATGCAGTTGCTGGATTGCGCCCAGCCAGTGGTGGAACAGGTGGTGAACGAAGCCTGGGAGCAGGCCCGTGCCCACGCGCCGCGCCCGGTCCAGGACCTGGACTACAAGATCCGCGAAGCCTTCGATCAGTTCGGCGCCCATGTGCTGACGGCGCGGGAGCAGGAAGTGGTGCAGATGCTTTTGCGTGGCCACTCCAGTGCATCGGTAGCCGAGCACCTGGCAATCAGCCCCGGCACGGTGAAAATCCACCGCAAGAACATCTACGCCAAGCTCGGTATAGGCAGCCAGTCGGAGTTGCTGGGCTTGTTTGTGCGGGAGTTGGGTGGCCAGCGTGATGAGCCCGAGCCGTTACAGAAGGCGGTCTAGCCTTATCGCCATTGGTGATTAACAAGCGACTGATCAATAACCAGCCAGTCTGGTCTGGCCCAGCAGACATCGGCATCCGACGCGGATGCCCACGAGTTATCCACAACGATTTGCACAGAAATTGTGAGCAGCGGGGGACGATGAAGCTGCCCCTGTGGGGGCGAATTCATTCGCCAAGGGCAACGCTGTTGCCCCGTTGGAATCCATAGGGCAAGCCTTCGGCCTGCTTGGCGCTTGAAATCGCCCCGACAAAGAGAGGCTGATCAAAAAATGATCGCAAGGCTCAAGGCCTAGCCCCCTGTGGCCTGCAGCCCACCATCCATAACTTATCCACAATGGATTCCACAGTTTCTGTGGAATGAGCGTCTATCCCCCGAGGGATATATACAGCCCGGAATCGCCATTGCTAGCGTGTGGCCATATGCCAAGAACACCTGCAAAAAGGGGCCGGTCGTGAGCGATGTAAGCGAGTTCTGCGATATCGAGTTCCGCAATGTGGTCAAGCGCTATGGCGCGGTCACGGCGGTCAACGGCCTGAACTTCAAGGTGCGGCGTGGTGCTTTCCATTCTTTCCTCGGCAGCTCTGGCTGCGGCAAGACCACCACCCTGCGGATGATCGCCGGCTTCGAACAACCCAGCGAGGGCGAGGTACTGCTGGCCGGGCATTCGGTTGCGGGAGTACCGGCGCACCAGCGGCCGGTGAACATGGTGTTCCAGAGTTATGCGCTGTTCCCGCACCTGTCGGTGGCGGAGAACATCGCCTATGGCCTGCGCTACCACCAGCCACGCCCAGGCCGTGCCGAGCAACGCCGCCTGGCGGACGAAGCCTTGGAAATGGTGCGGCTGTCCGGCTTTGGCCAGCGCAAGCCGCACGAGCTTTCCGGCGGCCAGCAGCAGCGGGTGGCCTTGGCCCGTGCGCTGGTGAACAAGCCCACCGTGCTGTTGCTGGACGAACCTCTGGCCGCGCTCGATCGCAAGCTGCGCAAGGAAATGCAGTCCGAACTGCTGCGCCTGCAGCGCGAAGTGGGCATCACCTTCGTGCTGGTCACCCACGACCAGGAAGAGGCGTTGTCCATGAGCGACAGCATCAGCGTCATGCAGGACGGCCAGATCCTCCAGAGCGCCAGCCCCGAGCAACTCTATGAAACCCCGGCGAGTCGCTACGTAGCGGACTTCATCGGCGAATCCAACCTGTTCGATGGCACGGTGCGGCGCATCGACAATGGCCGCGTGCTTCTGGAAACCACCCACGGCCTGCAACTGGCCAGCCCGCAGACGCCCACTGGCCCCGCCCTCAAGGCGGCCGAGCCCGGCTGCATCGCGGTGCGCCCGGAGTTGATCGCCATTGGCGCCAGCGAGGTCGCGCTACCCCGCGAGATCAGCCTGCCGGGCCAGGTGGTGGACCGCATCTACCTCGGCAACCTCACTGAATACCGCGTGCGCACCGAGCCTTTCGGCATCGTCTGCGTGCGCGTGCAGCGCCATGGCCAGCACGAGCGCTCGGCCTTCGAGCACGGATCGCCAGTGCGGATCGGCTGGGACCAGGCCAGTGGCCTGGCCATGACGTTGTGATAACGCAGTACGGTACGGACAAGAACAACCAACCCTTACAGGCAGGTAGCAGCAATGGATCGGAAAGACTTCATCAAGCAACTGCGTAGTTGGCAGAACGGTTCCATCAGCCGTCGCGAGTTCCTCGGCCGTACGGGGCTTGGCGTAGCCATGGCGGTGATGGCCGCCAATATGCCGGGTCTGCTCACCAGCAACCGCGCCTTCGCCGCCGAAAAGGGCGCCCTTGGCGACCGCGTGGTCCTGGCCACCTGGCCGAACTATCACAACGCCAACAACTTCGCCGCCTTCGCCGAACAGACCGGCGCCCAGGTACAGATGAACGTGTTCGGCTCTAACGAAGAGATGCTCGCCAAGCTCCAGGCGGGCGGCAGCGGCTGGGACGTCTTCGTGCCCACCAACTACACCATCAGCACCTACGCTGAATTGGGCCTGATCGAGCCGCTGGACCTGTCGCGCCTGCCCAATTTCGATCCGGCTTCGTATGAAAAGCGCTTCATGGAACAGGGCGTCATCAACGGCAAGACCTACGCGGTACCGAAGAACTGGGGCACCACCGGCTTCGTCTATGACGGCGACAAGATCAAGGCCAGGCCCACGACCTGGAAGGAGTTCTGGGAGCTGACAAAAGGGGACGCCACTGGCCGGGTGATGGTCCACGACTACCAGCTCACGGTGATCGGCAATGCGTTGAAGTCCTTCGGCTACAGCTTCAATTCGCTGGATCCGAAGGAGCTGGCCGAAGCCGAGAAGTTGCTGCTGGAGGTCAAGCCGCACCTCTTCGCGATCAACTCCGACTACCAGCCGTCCATGCGCAATGGCGATGCCTGGATGTCCATGTGCTGGACCGGCGACGCCTCGCAACTGCATCGCGACATGCCGCAGATGACCTACGTACTGGGTCGCGAGGGTGGCGAGCTGTGGAGCGATTTCTTCGCCATTCCGAAGAGTGCCGAGCGGCCGGATGCGGCCTACGCGTTGATCAACTTCCTGCTCGACCCGCGGGTGAACAAGCTGGAAGTCGAGGCCCACGGTTATCCCACCGGTGACAAGCGTGTAGATGCGCTGCTGCCCAAGGACATGCTCGACGACCCGATCATGTATCCGGCAGCCGATCTGCTCAGCGCGCTGGAGTTCGGCGCCGCAGCCACCCTGACCAGCCCGGCGCGGGCGGAACTGATGGCGCGCTTCAAGGCAGCCTGACTGGTAGGAGCGAGCTTGCCCGCGAACCTCGCTGCGAGCATTCGCGAGCAAGCTCGCTCCTACGAAAACCGCAGTAATGAATCGCAAGGAATCTTCCATGAACGTCGCTCTCAGCGCCCCCGCGCTGGCCGATGCGGGCCAGGCCGCGCCGGTGGAAAGCCGCAGCCTCGGCCGGCGTGTCACGCTGCTCCTGCTGTTGCCGTCCACGCTGTGGTTCCTGCTGCTGCTTCTGATGCCACTGGTGATCATCCTGGTCTTCAGCCTCGGTGAACGCAGCCCCGTGGGGGGCTACAGCGCGGCCCTGACCCTGGAGAACTACCTGAACCTTGGCTCGCGGGCGAAGGCTTTCTACAACACGCTGGTGCTGGCGCCCCTGGGTACCCTGGTGTGCCTGGTGGCGGCCTACCCGCTGGCCTATTTCCTGGCGGTGAAGGTGCAGCGCAGCCGGTCGTTGTTGCTGACCCTGGTGATCGTACCGTTCTGGACCAGCTTCCTGATCCGTACCTACGCCTGGATCTTCATTCTCGGCGGCAAGGGCATCCCGGCGCTGCTGGCGATGGTCGGGCTGGAGGATGTGCGGCTGATCAACACCCCGACCGCGGTGCTGATCGGCATCGTCTACGGCTACCTGCCGCTGATGGTGTTCCCCATCTACGTCAGCCTGGAGAAGCTGGACAAGCGCCTGCTGGAGGCGTCGTCGGACCTCGGCGCGGGGGCCTTCGAGACGTTCCGCCGGATAACCCTGCCGCTCTCGGCGCCCGGTGTCATTACCGGCAGCATGCTGGTGTTCATCCTGCTCATGGGCGAGTTCCTGATCCCGGCGATCCTCGGCGGCGGCAAGGTGTTCTTCGTCGGCAACGCCCTGGTGGATCTCTTCCTGCAATCACGCAACTGGCCGTTCGGCAGTGCGGTGGCCATGACCCTGGTGGCGATGATGCTGGTGATCATCGCCCTCTACCTGAAACTGGTGGCGCGCTACGGCAAGCGCGGCACTGAGGGGATGCTCTGATGTGGCTGCGCAGCTATTCCACCTCGCTCTACCTGTTCCTCTACGCGCCCATCGCGCTGATCGTGTTGTTCTCCTTCAATGCCGGGCGCAGTGGGCTGTCCTTCGAGTGCTGCTCGGTACAGTGGTTCGGCCGCGCGTTCAGTAACCCCTTCATCATGGAAGCCCTCGGCACCAGCGCGCTGATCGCCTTCTGCTCGGCGCTGATCGCCACGCTGTTCGGCACCCTTGCGGTATTCGGCCTGGAGCGGGCGGGCAAACGCGTGCGGCTGTTCTTCGACGCCATGACCTACTGCGCGATCATCATTCCCGGCATCGTCATCGGCATCGCCACCCTGATTGCGTTCATCAGCCTGTTCGAAGTGGTCAACCCGCTGCTCGACCTGCTGCTGGGCGCCGGGCTGCCGCGCTTGCGCATGGGGTTTTTCACGGTGATCGCCGCGCACTCACTATTCACCATGGCGCTGGTGATCGTGATCGTCCGCACCCGCGTGGAGTCTCTGGACAGGGCTTTGCTGGAAGCCTCCGCCGACCTCTATGCACCGCCCCTGGAAACCTTCCGCCGGGTGACCTTGCCGCAGATCGCCCCGGCCATCCTGGCCGGCTTCCTGCTCGCGTTCACCTTCAGCTTTGACGACTTCATCGTCGCCTTCTTCGTCGCCGGGTCGGAAACCACCTTGCCGATCTACATCTTCTCGTCGATCCGCCGGGGCATCACACCGGAGATCAATGCCATTTCGACGGTGATCATCTGCGTCTCCCTGGCGCTGCTGTTCACCTCCCGCTACCTGCAGAACCGCCACAGCGGCGCCTGAGCGCCCATGGAGCAGAGCCATGCGTGACCAGTTGTACATCAACGGGCAATGGGTCCGTCCCGACCTGGGCGGATATTTCGAAGTGCTGGACCCCAGCAGCGGCGACCTGATCCAGCGGGTGCCGGCGGCCACCGAGGAAGATGTCGACCACGCCGTGCACGCCGCCCGCCAGGCCTTCAACCGTGGCTGGGGCCAAAGCAGCGGGGCCGAGCGCGCCGATTGGCTTGATGCCCTGGCCAGCGAGCTGGAAGGTCGCCAGGACGCCTTGGCAGTACTGGAGGTGCGCGACAACGGCAAGCCCCTGCCGGAAGCGCAATGGGACATCGCCGACGCCATCGGCTGCTTCCGCTACTACGCCGAACTGGCGCGGGAGCTGGACGCCCGCCAGGACGAGCCGTTGGCGCTGCCGGATGATCGCTTCAGTTGCCGTATCCGCCATGAGCCGGTGGGGGTTGCGGGGCAGATCATCCCCTGGAATTACCCGCTGCTGATGGCCTCCTGGAAGGTCGCCCCGGCTCTCGCAGCGGGCGCCACCTGCGTACTCAAACCGTCCGAGCTGACGCCGCTGACCGCGCTGGAACTGGCTGGCGCCGCCGAGCGCATAGGCCTGCCTTCCGGTGTGCTCAACGTGGTGACGGGACTGGGCGGCGAGGCTGGTGGCCCGCTCAGCCAGCACCCCGGCGTGGACAAGCTGGCCTTTACCGGCAGCGTACCGACGGGGGCGAAGATCATGTCGGCGGCGGCAGCCGACATCAAGAACATCAGCCTCGAACTGGGCGGGAAGTCGGCGTTCATCGTCTTCGATGACGCCGATGTGGAAGCCGCCGTGGAATGGATCATGTTCGGCATCTTCTGGAACCAGGGGCAGGTGTGCAGTGCCACCTCGCGGCTGCTGGTGCAGGAGGGCGTCGCCAACCGTCTGATCGAACGCCTGGTGGAAGAGACGCGGCGCATCACCATCGGCCCCGGCCTGGAACGTGGCGTGCTGCTTGGGCCTCTGGTCAGCGCCGGGCAGTACCAGAAGGTCATGGGCATGATCGAACAGGGCCGGCAGGAGGCCAGTCTGCTTACTGGCGGAAAGCGCCCGGCGCATCTGTCCCATGGCTACTTCGTCGAGCCGGCGGTGTTCGACGAGCCGGCGGACAACAGCCGCATCTGGCGCGAGGAAATCTTCGGTCCGGTGCTTTGCGTGAAGCGCTTCAAGACCGAGGCCGACGCCCTGCGCATGGCCAATGACAGCCGCTTCGGCCTGGCCGCCGCCGTGATGAGCGCCGACCTCGACCGCGCCGCGCGGGTGGCCAATGGCCTGCGCGCCGGCATTGTCTGGGTCAACTGCTCGCAGCCGACCTTCACCCAGGCACCCTGGGGCGGCATGAAACAGAGTGGCATCGGCCGCGAGCTGGGCCGCTGGGGCCTGGACAACTACCTGGAGGTAAAACAGGTCACCGAGTACAGAAGTACCGAGCCGTGGGGGTGGTACATCAAATAGGGCGACGGGAGATCATTGTGGGAGCGAATTTATTCGCGAAAGGGACGCGCAGCGGTCCCTACAAGTCTGATTGGCAGGCCTGTGGCCTGCTTCGCGATTGAAATCGCTCCCACAGGCGCGTCGTCACTTTTCCGCCAATTGCCGCTTCAACCGCGCCACCTCGGTCATGTCGGTGATCACCAGGCAAACGCGCTCCACCTTTCCGCCAGCAGCGGCCAGCGGCAGGATGGTGAGGTTCTGGTACATGAAATCTTCTTCGCCGGTGATCGGCCGGTAGTTCTCGAAGCGGATCAGGTAGGGTCGCTGCTCCCACAGGCTGAAGGCGCGCGTACCGAGTTGCAGCACGCTGTCCACCTTGCGGCGCAGCCAGTTGCGCTCGATCTCCGGGAACAGCTCGAAGATGTTCTTGCCGTGTACCCGGTCGGGACCGAGGCCGGAGTGGTTCTCCATGAAGCTGTTCCACACCTCGATGCGGTACTGGCGGTCCAGGACCACCACGCCGACATCCAGGCACTGGACGATGTCCAGCAGCCAGTGGAGTTCCTTGAAATCGATTTGTGCCGGCATGGATCAGTCCATCAGGTAGTGGATCTTCTGGGTCAGGCGCGCGATGGAGGTTTCGGTGAAGAGCAGCAGCAGATCGAAGTGCAGGTTGTGATCTTCGATGGCGTAGCTGATCTCCACTGCCAGCGTCTTGCGCCAGCGCCGGTTGTTGAGCTGGAACAGGCGTTCTATGGAGCTGTGCCGGCCGAGCAGTTGCGGATGGCCCTGGGAGAAACGCACGTCGATCTGCTCGGCGATGCCGGCCAGGCAAGCGCCGATCAGGATGCTCGCGAGGTCGAGTTGCATCTCTGCCTCATCGTTTTCGCCCTGTGGCTGCCAGCCGAGCAGGCGCGCCACCTCGGCGCTCTCGGCGTCATGGAACAACAGCAGCGCCTCGCCGGCGATGGATTCGCCGATGAAGCCCTGGCACACCGCCGACAGCCGCTCGCCGCGCTGGGCATCGGCCAGGGCCATGTGCAGTTCGCTGACTTCGAACAGGTTGACGTTGGGCACCGGCAGTTGCACGAACACCCCGAGTACGCGCGCCAGCAAGGCGGCCGCGCGGCCCATGGCGACGTTGCTGACCTCGCGCAGGGCGTCGCGGAAGTTCACCCGCAGGTCCGGATCGTGGCGTCCGGGTACGCCGGTGACCGGGCTCGTGGATGGCGCCGGGCGCAGCAGGCCGAGGCGGATCAGGGTTTCCCGCAGTTCGTCCGGATCGGCAGGCTTGCGGATGAAGGCCAGGGCACCGAGTTCGTGGACTCGGCGCTGGGCTTCTTCCTGGATGTCGCCGGAGACCACCACCACCCTGGCTTTCAAACCTTCAGCGCGAATCCGGCTGAGGACCTGATAGCCATCCATCACCGGCATGGTCAGGTCCAATAGGACGATCTGGCCATGACCCTGGCGTATGGCCTCAAGAGCTTCTTCACCGTTACTGGCCTGGGTGATATGCACCGGCCAGTCCAGCGGTAGCGCGCGAATCAACTGCTTGCGCGCCATCATCGAGTCGTCGCAGACGAGGAGGGGAATCACCTTGGGGGCACCGCATGAAGAAAGCTGGGCTCAGGGCAAGAATAGACGCTGGCCGCGTGCCAGCCGACACCTCGCGGCCAGCTTCCGATCAGATGTTCTGTCCGATGCGCCAAAGGACGCCACTGGGATCGATGAGGACAAAATCGCGCATCCGCCAGGGCTGGTCCTGGGGTGGCACCACCCGCAGGCCGTAGCGCTCGATCACACCCGAGGTCTGCACGTGCTGCCACCAGGATTCAACGTCCTTCACTTGCAAATGCATCATCAGGTTCTCCGCAAACTCCTTGCTATAGAAGTTCTGCAGGAGGAAGGCACTGTGGCCGTATCGGAAGTAGCTGACCTCGTCCGAAGTGCTGCACATTTCGAAGCCGAGTTCACGGTAGAAATCCTTGCTCTGTGCGTAATCCTTCGCTGGAACGAAGGCTTTGATCTCGATGGTGTCCAGTGTGCTCATTGGGCGTTCCATGACAGTGGCTGGAAAACGAGCCATCACGGTGGCAGGCGGCCCTCTGGCGGGGCCTGGCGAGCGATGCTACTCCAGCGCGACAGGGCGTGAAAGCCAGTGCAATACGCCTTGTGCAGCGACCCGCCCGCTGGCGAAGCAGGCGGTGAGCAGATAGCCGCCGGTAGGTGCTTCCCAATCGAGCATCTCCCCGGCGCAGAAGACCCCCGGCAACTGTTTGAGCATCAACCCCTTGTCCATTGCCTCGAAGGGAATTCCGCCGGCGGTGCTGATGGCTTCGTCCAGCGGACGCGGACGCACCAGCGTCAGCGGCAGGGCTTTGATGACCGTCGCCAGCTGCGCGGTATCGAGGAAGTCGTCCTTGCTCGCCAGCTCGCGCAGCAAGCCGGCGCGGGCGCCATCGATGCCCAACTGGCTGTGCAGGTGCTTGGCCATGGAACGCGACCCGCGCGGACGGGCGAGGGCCTTGGCGACTTTGTCCACAGGCTGGCCGGGCAGCAGATCCAGATGAATGGTGGCGCTGCCACTCGCGTTTATCCGCTCACGGATGGCGGCAGAGTAGGCATAGATCAGGCTGCCTTCGACGCCGTAGCTGGTGAGTACGAATTCGCCTTGGCGCGGAGGCTCGTCGTCCAGGCGAATGGCCACCGGCTTTACCGGCGCCCCGGCGAACTTCTCCTCGAGCAGCGGGCTCCAGCCTTCCACTTCGAAGCCGCAATTGGAGGGCTGCAACGGCGCAACGGACACGCCCCGCTGTTCCAGCAGTGGAACCCACGCGCCGTCCGAGCCCAGCCGCGCCCAGCTGCCGCCACCCAGAGCGAGCAGGCAGCCATCGGCATTGACGGCTTTCTCGCCATCGGGCGTGGCAATGCGCATGGCGCCGTCGGCGTTCCAACCCAGCCAACGGCTGCGTGTGTGGATGACCACACCCTGCTCGCGCAGGCGCTTGAGCCAGGCGCGCAACAGTGGAGCGGCCTTCATGTCAGTGGGGAAGACCCGCCCGGAACTGCCGACGAAGGTCTCGATGCCCAGGCCATGAATCCATGCGCGCAGCTCGTCGGCGCCAAATTCTTCCAGCAGCGCCGCCAACTCTTCTCGACGCGCACCGTAACGGCCGATGAAAGGCGCCCTGGGTTCGGAATGGGTGATGTTCATCCCGCCCACGCCGGCCAGCAGGAACTTGCGCCCCACCGACGGCATGGCATCGAACAGCTCCACCCGCGCACCACCCTGGGCGAGCACTTCGGCGGCCATCAGGCCAGCGGGGCCACCGCCGATGACGGCGACGAAGGGGGAGGAGTTGTTCATGGGAATAGAAGCGAAGGAGTTGGGAAGGGGCGCATTCTACTGCACAAGGCTGGGTGGACACGGCATGTTGTGGGGGCGAATTCATTCGCGATGGGTGTGGAACTGCCCCGATACGTTCAACCGGGCAGGCCGGTGACCTGCGTTCGCGAATGAATTCGCTCCTACAACAAGGATGGCGAGCCTCCCAAGCCCATCTCCCGCCACACCCGATCCGCGCTGTGGTGCAGGATGCCATGCCGCCTTGCCAGCGCCGCGCGGTCCTTGCTGTAACCGCCACCGATCAAGCCCACCACGGGGATATCCCGGCCGAGGCAATGACGGATCACCTGCTCGTCGCGCTGAGCCACACCAGCGTCAGTGAGTTGCAGATAGCCGAGGGCATCGTCCTTGTGCACGTCCACGCCCGCGTCGTAGAGCACGATGTCCGGCTGGTAGAGCGGCAGCAGATAGTTCAGCGCATCCTCCACCACCTGGAGATAGTCAGCATCTCCCATGCCCATCGGCAGGGGAATGTCCCAGTCGCTATCGGCCTTGCGGGCCGGGAAGTTCTTTTCGCAATGCAGGGAAACGGTAATGGCCTCCGGAGTATCGGCCAGCAACCGGGCGGTGCCGTCGCCCTGGTGTACGTCGCAGTCGAAGATCAGTACTCGCTGCACCTTGCCGGCCTCCAGCAGGTAGCGGCTGATCACCGCGAGGTCGTTGAAGATGCAGAAGCCCGCCGCATGGTCGAAGTGAGCGTGATGGGTGCCTCCGGCCAGGTGACAGGCAAGGCCATGCTTCAGGGCCAGGTCGGCGGCCAGCAGCGAACCGCCCACCGCGCGCACGGTGCGTCGCGCCAGCGGTTCGCTCCAGGGCAGGCCGAGGCGACGTTGTTCCTCGCGGCCCAGGTCACCATTGAGGAACCGCTGGATGTACGACGGGCAATGGGCCAGCGCCAGCACTTCGGGCGGGCAGGTCTCCGGTCGGTGCAGGCGCTCGTCGGTGGTCAGGCCGCTTTCCAGCAGATGCTCATAGAGCAGGCGGAACTTCTCCATGGGGAAGCGGTGCTCCGCCGGGAAGGGCGGGCTGTAGTCGTCGTGGTAGACCAGCGGCAGGAACATCGATAGGCACTCGGGGTGGTACGTACGGCAGTATGATTGGGCCTTCGAGCCCACCTCAAGAGACGCGCCCGTGCATCCGATCGAACTCATCACTCCACGACTGCGCTTGCGTAGCTGGCGCGACGACGACCTGCCGGCTTTCGCCGAGCTCAACGCCGACCCGGAGGTGATGCGTCACTTCCCTGCCTGCCTGGATCGAGCAGAAAGCGATGCCCTGGCGGCGCGCATTCGTCAGCATTTCCAGCGGTACAACTTTGGCCAGTGGGTAATCGAGCATCGTGGCGACGGCGGCTTTGTGGGTGTCCTGGGGCTGCAGAACGTGAACTTCGAGGGACACTTCACCCCGGCTGTGGAGATTGGCTGGCGACTGATGCATCGCTACTGGGGGCAGGGCCTGGCCAGCGAGGCAGCGCAAGCGACGCTGGCATTCGCTTTCGAGCCCTTGCAACTGGCTGAGGTCGTGGCCTTCACCGTACCCGGCAACCTGCGTTCGCAAACGGTGATGCAGCGCATCGGCATGCAGCACGATCCGGATGGCGACTTCGAGCACCCGCTCTTGCCCGAGGGGCACCCGTTGCGCCGTCATGTGCTCTACCGGCTGGGGCGCGCCGAGTGGGAAGCGTTGCGATGAACGACGCCGTGCGCGGCTATCACGCACTCAGCAAGCATCGACCGGATGGCTTCGCTCCCGGTCCGGGGCAGCTCGATTGGGCGACCCAGCCGGCTCCCTTCCGTCGCTACAGTGGGGCGCGCCTGGTCGAACTGTTTCACCGCCCGCTGGAAGAAACGCCGCCCTACGACGTGGTGTTCGCAGCTCCGGTCGGCGAGCCTGCACCGTTGAACCTCGACAGCATTTCCCAGCTGCTCTACGACAGCCTGGCGATTTCCGCCTGGAAGCAAGCTGGGGCCAGCAAGTGGGCGCTGCGGGTCAATCCCTCCTCGGGCAACCTGCATCCCACCGAGGCCTACTTGCTGCTGCCACCCGGCGCAGTGGAGGAGGCTGGGTTGCTTGCTCACTACGCACCGGACGTTCATGTACTGGAAGTCCGCGCCGAACTGCCGGCACCCCTGGCCACACAACTGTCAGCGGCGTTGCCTCCAGGTGGCTTCCTGCTGGGACTTTCCAGCATTCCGTGGCGCGAAGCCTGGAAGTATGGCGAGCGCGCCTACCGCTATTGCCAGCACGACCTGGGACACGCACTGGCAGCTCTGGCGATCGCCGCGTCGGCCTTGGGCTGGCAGGTGCGGGTCATGGGCGGCGTTGCCGAAGAGTCGCTTGACGGCATGCTGGGGCTGGATCGTCCCGGCTTTGTCGAACGTGAATGCTCCGATGTGCTGCTGTGGATCGGCCCGGCCCAAGCGTGCGAATTCGCCTTGGGGCAATCGCTGCAGGACGGCCTCGCCGCGCTGGAGCTGCGTGGCTCGCCCAATCGACTGTCTCGCGAGCAGCGCCATTGGCCTGAGCTGGAGCGGGTCCACGGCCTGTGCCGAGCACCGCGCCAGCCGTTGGCGGAATGGCCCAAGGTCGAGGCCCGTGCTGTTGTGGATAACCCTGGCCTGCCGCTGCGTCCGCTGCTGCACCGGCGGCGCAGCGCCCAATCCCTGGACGGCCGCAGCGGTGTCCAGGCGGAACTGCTGCTGGCCTGGCTGCGCCGGCTGATGCCAGCGAACTCGCCGGTTCCCTTCGCCAGCCTCGGCGAGGTTCGGGTGGACCTGCTGCTGTTCGTGCATCGCGTGCAAGGCATGGCGCCCGGTCTCTATTGGCTGGCACGCGGCGCAGTGCCCGAGGCGGAACTGGCGGCTGGCATGCGCGAAGATTTCGTCTGGGAACGGGCCGATGACGAACTGCCGCTGTACCGCCTGCTTGAAGGCGATGCCCGCGGCCTGGCCGGCTTCCTCTCCTGCGGCCAGGACATCGCCGCCGACGGATGCGTTGCACTGGCCATGCTCGCCCGCTTCGACGCCGCCCTGGAAGAGGGCGCCTGGCTGTACCCGCGGCTTTACTGGGAGTGCGGGCAGATCGGCCAGTTGCTCTACCTGGAAGCCGAGGCCGCCGGGTTATCGGGAACCGGCATCGGCTGCTACTTCGATGATTCGGTACATGAATTGCTGGAAATGGCCGACAGTCGTTGGCAAAGCCTTTACCATTTCACCATTGGCCGCGCGCAGTGGGACGAGCGCCTGACGACGTTGCCGGCCTATCCCGAACTACGAAGACCGCCTCGGCAATGACCGGGGCGGCAGCCTTGCAGAGGAGAATTCCATGACCCAGGTGCTCGACGAGCTGGTCGCGCTGCTGAGCCTCGAATCCATCGAAGAAAACCTGTTCCGTGGCGTCAGCCAGGACCTGGGTTTCCGCCAGCTGTTCGGTGGCCAGGTACTCGGCCAGTCGCTTTCTGCCGCCAGCCAGACGGTGGAATCCGAGCGCCATGTGCATTCCCTGCACGGTTACTTCCTGCGTCCGGGGGACGCCTCCCTGCCGGTGGTCTACTCGGTAGAGCGGGTGCGCGATGGTGGTAGCTTCAGCACCCGCCGCGTGACCGCCATCCAGAAGGGCCAGCAGATCTTCACCTGCAGCGCTTCCTTCCAGCAGGACGAGGGCGGCTTCGACCACCAGCTCACCATGCCCGACGTGCCAGGGCCGGAGAACCTGCCCAGCGAGCTGGAACTTGCCCGCCAGAGCACCCACCTGCTGTCCGAGCGCGTGCGCGACAATTTCCTCTGCGCCAAGCCCATCGAGATCCGCCCGGTCACCGCGGAAAACCCCTTCAATCCACGTCGTGGCGAGCCGGTCAAGCACGTCTGGTTCCGCGCCGATGGCAGCCTCCCGGACATTCCTGCGATCCACAAGTACATCCTCGCCTACGCGTCGGACTTCGGCCTGCTGACCACTTCCATGCTCCCCCATGGCGTGTCGGTTTGGCAGAAGTTCATGCAGGTGGCCAGCCTCGACCACGCCCTGTGGTTCCATCGCGACCTGCGCGCAGATGACTGGCTGCTCTACTCCATGGACAGCCCCTGGGCCGGCAATGCCCGTGGCTTCTCCCGTGGCAGCATCTTCAATCGCGCCGGCCAGCTGGTTGCCTCGGTGGCCCAGGAGGGTCTGACCCGCCTGCGCGAAGACTGGCGCTGATGTCTCCGGGCGGTCACCTGGCCGCCCTTATCTCTGCTCGAACTAGAACCGTACGAATTCCACAAACTATGGCTCTATAGCCAGTTAATGGCGGAAATCTCATTTTTTTGTAAGCGTTTTGCCTGCCTGTAGAGGGGCACCTGCTTACTCCTTCGCTGCACATTCCGAGAATTCAGACGTTTAGACGAACTATGCAGCATGGCGGCCAAATGCCACTTATGAACCGTTTGTAGAGGTTTTTTGCTCCACATCGTTTTTGAACTACGGTCCAGACAGAGGTGCATGTAAAGACAAGGAACCGTAGGAGTCGTCCGATGAAAGTCTTGCGCTGGCTGCTTCCCTTCCTGCTGCTGCTCACTCCGATACACCAGGCCCAGGCCGCCGGGACTCTCCAGGGCAACCTGGGCATCCAGATCACCATCGGTGCCGGGTGCACGGTGAACAACAGCTCCAACAACGGCAGTACCAACAGCTTCGGCAGCATCAGCTTCGGTACCTACCCAAGCCTGGCCAATATCGTCGAAGGCCAGTCCGTGGGGGCCGGCGCCGGCAGCTCGTTCGGCATCCAGTGCGCCAACAACACCGCCTACACCGTTGCGTTGAATAGCGGCCTCGCACCCTCCGGCAATCAACGGCGGATGAGCGGCGGCGCCAGCGAGTTCATCACTTACAACCTCTACCAGGACGCCGCCCGCACCACGCCCTGGGGGAATGGCAGTAACGGTGCAAACGCCTATTCGGGCACCGGCAACGGCAACAACCAGGACATCGTGGTCTATGGCCGCGTCCCCGCGCAGACGACGCCGACGTCCGGCACTTACACCGATACCGTGCTGGTCACCGTTACCTGGTAAACCGCTTTCGCCTGCCTGCGGGCAATCAAGGAAGACCAGCCAGAAGCCAGGAACGAGCCATGGTTTGCCCCCGCTACAGCAGATTGAGCCAGCTGGTGCTGATGGCCCTGTTGGCCGAGCCGGCCAGCGGCCTTGGCGCCACCAAGAGCGCCACCATCGGATTCGCCGCGGAGGTACTGTCGGCCTGCAGCGTCGGTAGCACCAACCCCGGAAACCTGGGGCAGTTCGGCACCCTGGACTTCGGCACCCATTTCTCTCTCAGTAGCGTGATCAACATGGCCGGCACTGTCGGCAACGGAGCGCTGCGGGTGAACTGCCTGAGCAGCACGCCTTACCGGGTGCTGATCAGCGCCGGTGGCAGCGGCAACGTCAGCGCCCGACGCATGACCGGGCCAGGCACCGAGCAGGTCGCCTACAACCTGTACACCGCTGCCAACTACCTGACCGTCTGGGACAACAGCGTCGGCGTGACCGGTGTCGGCAACGGCAGCGACCAGTACCTGCCCGTCTATGGCCGGGTGCCGGCCCAGGCGACACCCGCTGCCGGTGTCTACAGCGACACTGTCATCGTCACGGTGAGCTGGTGATGCGTGGCATTTTCCTGTTCGCCCTGCTGGCGCTGGCACCACCCTTGGCGGCGGATACCGGTACCAATGAACTCACCGTGCAGCAGAGCTTCCAGATCCAGGCCGTGATCAGCTCGGGTTGCCTCCTGGGGAGCGGTGCCAGCGATGTCACCAGCTTCGGCTCGTTGTCCTTCGGCCAGTTCGCCACACTGCCCGCCGACGTCAACCAGGTGACCACGCCGGGCGGCGGCTCGATCATCCTGCAATGCACGCCGGGTTTGGCGTTGACCATCGCCCTCAGCGCCGGGGCCAACACCAGCAATGTCAGCAGCGGGCGCCTGCTGGCCAAGGGCGCCGAGACCCTGCGCTACCAGTTGTACAAGGACGCCGGCTACAGCGCCGTCTGGGGTGACGGCAGTAACGGCGCCACCGCGATGAGCCTGACCTTTCCCGTAGGCGGCACCAGCCAGACCTTTCCGGTCTATGCGCGCTTGTTCAGCACGGCAGTGATGCCGTCGGCCGGGATCTACACCGACACGGTTACGGTGACCATCACCTACTAGACGGAACGAGGGGGGACAACATGGATGTTCGACAAGCAGCGAAGCGTGGTGGCCGCGCTCTGGTCGTGTTCGGGCTGCTCGGTCTGCTGACGGGCATTCCTGAGGCGCGGGCAGCCAGTTCCATCTTGATCTGGCCGATCAATCCGGTGATCGAGGCTGATCAGAAGGCGACCGCGCTCTGGCTGGAGAATCGCGGACAGGCACCCGTGAGCATGCAGGTACGGGTGATGGCCTGGAGCCAGACCGGCTATGACGATCAACTGACCCCGCAGAAAACCGTGGTGGGCAGTCCGCCGGTGGCCAACATCGCCCCCGGCAAGCGCCAGCTGATTCGCCTGATAGGCCTGCAACCGGCGCCAGCGGGTACCGAGCAGGCCTACCGGGTGCTGGTGGACGAGATGCTTCAGCCGGACGCCGAGCCGGATGTGCGCCTGGGGGTGAAATTCCAGATGCGTTACTCGGTGCCGCTGTTCGTGTTCGGCAGTGGCGCCGGGCCGGCCAGCGCTGACAAGCCCAGGGCCGGCATCCAGCCGCTGGAACCGAGGCTGAGCTTCACTGTGCAGCGCGAGGGCGGGCAGCGCTTTCTGCTGCTGCACAACCAGGGGCCGGCCCACGCGCGATTGTCCGAGGTGAGCCTCAGCCAGGGCGGTCGTACCACCACCCTGGCCGAGGGCCTGCTCGGTTATGTACTGCCGGGCGCGCGGATGCGTTGGGAACTTCCGGCAAGTGTGGCGGACAACGGCCTTGGTCTGCAGGCGAGAATCAATGAGCGGCGCGAGCTCCAACCGATTCCTGGCCTGTGACCCCGGCCGGGGCAGGGTGGGAGCATGGCAATCCGGCGCAGGCGACAGTCCGTCAGGAGCGGCGGCGGGTGCTTGCGCGCTCCGGCGCTGGCGCTGCTGCTGGGGGCCGAACTCGTGCTGGCGCAGGAGCAGTCCTATCAGCTCTACCTGCAACTTCAGGTCAACCAGATGCCGACCCAGAGGATCATCCCGGTGACCGTGCAAGGCGGCCGCTACCTGGTCGATGCGGAGGATTTGCGCAGCGTCGGCGTGCGAGTTCCGGATGGCGTCCAAGGGCCTACTGCGCTGGACGGGATTCCCGGCCTGGGCAGCCATTACAACGAAGCGCAGCAGCAACTGGAACTGACCCTGCCCAGTGACTGGCTGCCGCGCCAGCAGCTGGGGCAGACCAGCGTCTACGACATGACCCCGGCACAGAGCGACCTCGGTCTGCTGTTCAACTACGACCTCTTCTACAACCACAGCGAAGACGGCGCGCACTACCTCAGCGGCCTCCTCGAGCAGCGCGCATTTGGCGGTTTCGGCGTGCTCGACAATACCGGGGTCTACCGCCATTCCTTCGATGACTTTGCGACCGAGGACGACGGTTACCGCCGCTTCGACAGCTTCTGGCGCTACAACGACCAGCCCCGCATGACCAGCTACCAGGCCGGCGACCTGGTCACCGGCGCCCTGACCTGGAACAGCGCGGTTCGACTAGGCGGTGTGCAGGTATCGCGCAACTTCGGCCTGCGTCCGGACCTGGTCACCTACCCGTTGCCGCGCTTCAGCGGCGATGCCCAGGTGCCCACCTCGGTGGACCTGTTCATCAACAACGCGCGGGTCAGCAGCGACCAGATCAACCCCGGCCCCTTCACCCTGAGCAACGTGCCCTATATCAGTGGTGCCGGTACCGCCACCGTGATCACCACTGACGCCCTTGGCCGCCAGGTCGCCACCATCGTGCCCTTCTACGTGACCAACAGCCTGTTGCAGAAGGGGCTCTACGACTACTCGCTGTCCATCGGCCGCTTGCGCGAAGACTACGGACTGAAGAATTTCTCCTACGGCAGCCACGCCACCAGCGGCACCTTCCGCTACGGCGTCAGCAACGCCTTCACCCTGGAGAGCCACGCTGAGTTCGGCGAAAAGCTGCGCCTCGGCGGTCTGGGCGGAACCTTCGCGGTGGGGCGCTGGGGCACCCTCGGCACCTCCTGGTCGCAGAGCGAGTACGACAGCGAGCGCGGGCATCAGTACAGCCTGGGCTACAGCTACTACTCGCCGTTGTTCGGCATTGGCATGCAGCGGCTGCAGCGCACGTCCGGCTACGCCGACCTCGGGCGCGTAGGGGCACTGGAGGACGACCTTCTGGACAGCGCATTGGCACGGCGGGTCGACCAGCTCACCTTCTCCGTCAACCCACCCGCGCTGGGCAGCTTTGGCATCGGCTACTTCGCCAGTGAGAGCATGGACGGCGAGCGCACCCGACTGCTCAACCTGTCGTGGTCGCGCAGCCTCTGGGGCAACAGCAGCCTCTACCTCTCGCTCAATAGGGAAATCGGTGATTCCGGCTATTCGGCGCTGTTGCAACTCATCGTGCCGTTCGACCTCAACTCCACCTTCAGCGCCTCCCTCGAGCGGGACAATCAGGGCGACTATCGCCAGCGCGTCAACTTCGGGCGCACGCCGCCCACCGATGGCGGCGTCGGCTACAACCTGGCCTATGCCACGGGCAACGGCCAGTACCGCCAGGCCGACCTGACCTGGCGCAATCGCTACAACCAGCTCCAGGCTGGGGTCTACGAGGATGAAGGCCGCACCACCCACTGGGGCGACCTGAGTGGTTCGGTAGTGGCCATGGATGACGGACTGTTCGCCGCCAATCGCATCAATGATGCGTTCGTGCTGGTCAGCACCAGCGGTTTCTCCGACGTGCCTGTGAGCTTCGAGCATCAGCCCATCGGCCGCACCGATGGTGACGGCCACCTGTTGGTGCCCTGGGTGCCTTCGTATTACCGGGGCCAGTACGAGATCGATCCGCTGAACCTTCCGGCCAATGTGCGGGTGCCTGAAGTGGCGCGGAACATTGCCGTGCACCAGGGTAGTGGCGCCTTGCTGGAGTTCGGGATGCAGCGGGTAGCGGCGGCCAGCATCGTGCTGATCGACAGTCGCGGTGAGGTGTTGCCCCGTGGCAGCAAGGCCGAACTCATCGGCAGCGACATCAGCAGCTATGTGGGTTGGGACGGTCTGGTGTATTTCGAGGGGCTCGGCGAGTTCAACCGGTTGCGGGTGGTACGGCCGGACGGCGGGGACTGCGAGGTGGCCTTCGAACTCGAGAATGCCAACCAGGAGCTGGCGCTGGTCGGTCCGCTGACCTGTCGCTGAGAAGGAGAGGGAATGGGCCGGAAGCTGCTGCGCTGGATACTGTTGTCGATCTGCCTGTTGGGGGCGGGGCGGGCAGCCGCCACCTGTGCCGTGACGGCCGCCCCAGCAGTCAGTCTGGGCAACGTCAGCTCGCTGGCGCTGATCACCACCGCCCAGGGCAATATCGGTGGCGCCGGGCTCAAGTGCGCCAGTGTGATCGTGCTGCTGGCCAACAACTACATCCGTGTGACCCTGCAGACCACGCCGCTGGTGCTGAGCGACGGCGCCGGCCATGGCATTCCCTTCAAGGTGTTCACCCGTAACGGCGGTACCGAGCTGCAGCCCAATGTCGCCCTGGAGCTAAGCGACCTCACCATCCTCGGCCTGCTGGCCGGCGCCACAGGGCTGCCGCTGTACTTCCAGGTGCCGGCTGGCCCCAACGTCCCCGCCGGCACCTATACGGCCACAGTGAACCTGAACTGGCAGTACGCGATCTGCGAGAACGGCGTCCTCGTGCTCTGCGGCTGGCAGCGTAGCCCGGGCCTCACCCAGAACTGCCCGGCGAACATCTGCACCGCACCCACCAACTGGGGCACAGGTTCCGTGGCGTCCATCCAACTGACCCTGGTGGTCAGCAAGGCCTGCATCATCAACAGCACGCCACCTGTGAGCCTCGGCAATCATGCGCTGATCAGCCAGTTCGGCACGACGACGACCACCGTCGGCGTCACCTGCACCAACACCGAGGGCTACACCATCGGTTTCGACAGCGGGCAGAACTACCAGGCCCCCTGGCGGCGACTGGCCAGCGGAACCGACCGGATCAACTACAACCTCTACTTCCCCTCAACCAGTACGGTCTGGACCACCTCGCAGACCCAGTCCGCGACCGGTAGCGGCGCGCAACAGAACTACCAGTTCGATACCACCCTCGACCCCACGCAGCCCAACGTTCCCGCCGGCACCTACAACGACAACGTCACGCTGATCATCAACTACTGAACGTCCCGACCGGTGTACCCTTCGGCCCTGTGAAACCCGCCGTTGGAGAGACAGATGAGCCTGGCGCACTACCGCCACTGGGTGTTCGACATGGACGGCACCCTGACTATCGCCGTGCATGACTTCGCTGCCATTCGCGTGGCCCTGGACATCCCCCCGGAGGACGACATCCTCCACCACCTGGCCGCCTTGCCCGAAGACGAAGCCGCCGCCAAGCATGCCTGGTTGCTGGAGCACGAGCGGGAACTGGCGCTGAACGCCAAACCCGCTACAGGCGCCGTCGAACTGGTGCGTGAACTGCACCGGCGTGACTGCCGGCTCGGCATCCTCACCCGCAACGCTCACGAACTGGCGCTCCTCACCTTGCAGGCGATAGGGCTGGGCGATTGTTTCGCCACCGACGACATCCTCGGCCGCGGCGAGGCACCGCCCAAGCCGCACCCGGGCGGGCTGCTGCACCTGGCCGAGCGCTGGCAGGTCGAACCGCGCGAACTGGTGATGGTGGGCGACTACCGCTTCGACCTCGACAGCGGCCGCGCTGCGGGGACGAGCACCGTGCTGGTGAACCTGCCGGATAACCCATGGCCGGAACTGGCGGACTGGTTTGCGCGGGATTGTGGGGAGTTGCTGGGGATGGTGAGGGGGTAAGGGGCAGGTGATTGCGAGCAAGGAGGCTCAATGGAACTCAAGAAATTTGCCAGGGAATTGCGCAGCAACATGACGGATGCTGAGCGTCACCTTTGGTACTACCTGCGTGGACATCGGTTGTTCGGACTGAGTTCAAACGACCGATGCCAATGGGGCGCTACATAGTCGACTTCGTTTGCCTGGAGCAGCGGCTGGTGATCGAACTGGATGGTGGCCAGCATCAGGAACAGGCTGGCCGAGATGGCGAACGCGATCGCTGGCTGTCAGAGCAGGGCCATCAGGTGTTGCGATTCTGGAATCATGAAGTGCTGGGGGATACGGACGCTGTGCTTGAGGCGATAGCACGTGCGTTCGGAAAGCTCTGACCCTCTCCCCGGCCCTCTCCCGCCTGCGGGAGAGGGCGGGGAGAGGGTAAGTGACAATCCGCTAAAGCCTCGCCGTCGAAAACGTATCGCACTTGCCCACTTCACCCTTCTCGAATCCCATCTTGAACCAGCGCACCCGCTGTTCCGACGTGCCGTGGGTGAAGGAGTCCGGGACCACCTGGCCGCGAGCCTGGCGTTGCAGGCGGTCGTCGCCGATGGCGTTGGCGGCATTGAGGGCTTCTTCCAGGTCGCCGGGCTCCAGCCAGTTCAGGCGTTGCTGGGCATGGAAGGCCCAGACGCCGGCCAGGCAGTCGGCCTGGAGTTCCTGGCGCACCAGCAGGCCGTTGTCGCCTTCCACCCGCTCGCCGCGTTGGCGGGCGGCGTTGACCTTGGCGGACACACCCAACAGGGTCTGCACGTGATGGCCCACTTCATGGGCGATGACGTAGGCCTGGGCGAAGTCGCCGGCGGCCTTGAAGCGGCTGGCCATTTCCTCGAAGAAGTCCAGGTCCAGGTACACCTTGCGGTCCCCTGGACAATAGAACGGGCCAACCGCCGACGAGGCGAAGCCGCAGGCCGATTGCACGCCGCCGTTGAACAGCACGAGGGTCGGATCCTGATACTGGCGGCCGGCGGATTGGAAGATGGCGCGCCAGGTGTCTTCGGTATCGCCGAGGATGGCACGGACGAACTCGCGCTCCTCCGGTGTGCCGGTAGGGTTGGCCGACTGCTGCTGGGGATTGACCGAGGCGTTCTGTTGGGTGATCTGACCCAGGATCTGCAACGGGTCCTCACCCATCAGCAGCGCCACGACGACGACGATGGCGATCCCGCCCAGGCCCAGGCCCCTGCCTCCGCCCAGGCGCATGCCGCCGCCACCTGCGCTTCCGCCGTCTTGCACGTTGTCGCTGCGTCGCGCACGTTGCCAGCGCATGATCGCTCTCCGTTCGTATGCGAGTTAATCAGTGTTGACGCTGGCGCCAGTCACCGCCAGCCCGGTCGTCAGCCCAGATCCGCCGTAGTGGGCAGCAGACGGGCATGGGCCAGCAGCTGGACCTCGCCACCCACCAATACGTTACCGGCCGCTGTGACGCAGACGTCGAGCCGGCTCGGGCGGCCAAGGAAGCGGCCCTGGGCCAGGGCGAACGGCTTGTCAGCGGGGTCCAGCCCCTGTGCTACACGCCAGGCCGCCACCGGACCAGCGGCGCTGCCGGTGGCGATGTCCTCCACCACGCCAAGCGGGTCCCAGGTGCGGCCTTCGCGGGCGTCCACGTCCATCAGGAAGGCGAATGCGGCACCAATGCCGGCCAGGGCGTCGTCCAGGGATTCGCGCTGTTTCGCGGCGGCCAACCCCGCGGAGGTCACCGGCAGCAGCAGATAGGGCAACCCGTTGCTGACCACCTGAGCGGGATAGCGGCGGTCACGCTCGCTGCTGAAAGCCGCCGCGAAGGTATCGGCGGCGGCCTCATCCAGCACCTTGCCGAACACTGCGGGCCCCTGGTCCATCTCGGCGTAGAAGCCCTTGTTCTGGCGGCGCGTGGCAATACGCACCTGCTTCTCCGGCAGGTGCAGCAACCAGCTGGCGTCGGACTTGCCGCCATGCAGGTGGTGCAACAGGGCGGCGGCGCCGAGGATCGGGTGGCCGGCGAATGGCAGTTCCTCTTCCACGGTGAACACCCGGGCGGAGAAGGCATTGGGGGCATCCAGCGGTGCGAGGAAGATGGATTCGAATTGCCGCAGTTCGCGGGTCAGCTCCTGCATCGCTGTGGCGGTGAGCTCGCTGGCATCAGGGAAAACCGCCAGGCCGTTTCCGGCCAATACACGTTCGGCGAACACATCGACTTGCCAATATTCCATTTCAGGCTCCAGAAAATGAAAACGGCCGCATCAGGCGGCCGTCGACGAGATGCTGCGCTTCAGTGTGCAGGATACTCGCTGAGTACGCTGAGCTTACCGCCCTGGGAGACACCCACCACCTGGTAGGCGTCCTGCCGGTCGCCCATTTCCATACCGGGCGAACCGACGGGCATGCCGGGCACGGCGGCGCCCAGCAGGTCGGGCCGCTCGCGCAGCTTGAGCACATCGCTGGCCGGCACATGGCCTTCGACGAACTTGCCGTCCACCACCCCGGTGTGACACGAACCGAGTTGGTAGGGCACGCCCAGGCGCATCTTCACGGAAGCCATGTTGGTTTCTTCGTGGTCGCGGACCTGGATGCCGTTATCCCGCAGGTGGCTGATCCAGGCCTTGCAGCAACCGCAGTTCGGGTCGCGGAAGACGTCCATGGCGATGGGCTCGGCGGCCTGGGCGATACCAGCGAACAGGGTGGTGAGCAGGAGAAGGGAACGCATGTGGACTCCTTGCGGCCAGGCAGGCCGGAGACAAAGAAAGGCAGGATAGCGCCGCGACTTCCCGCTCCCAAGCACAGCTCTGTATCAGACTATTCCCAAGCGCCTATGCTTTTTCCTGACCGCGTTGCGAGACCCGTCGATGCTCTTCACCCGCATCCTGTTGGGCCTGCAGGCCCTGATCCTTGCCGTCTTCGGCCTGGCCTACTTCATTCGTCCGGAGGAAATGGCCAGCCTCAGTGGCATGCTGCTGATGGACCCGTCGGCGGTCACCGACGTGCGTGCCTGGTACGGTTGCCTGCCGCTGGGCATTGCCGCGTTCCTCCTGCTGGCGCAGTTGCGCCTGCAACTGGCGCGGGCCGCGCTGGACCTGCTGGTGCTGGTCTACGTCGCCCTGGCGTTGGGGCGGGTCAGCGGACTCTGGCTCGACGGTAGCCTCGGGCAGACCTTCAACCTGTACGCGCTGCTATTCGAGGTGGTGTCCGCGGGGCTCGCCTTCGCCGCCCTGCGCAAGCTGGATGGCGCTTAGGGACCTGGCGTTGCGAGCTTGCTCGCGAACCTCCTTAACCCGATCTTTCGCGAGCAAGCTCGCTCCTACACAAGCCCCTGTGTTGCGCCTGGGATTTCGTCGCATTCGATCACCCGCTCTACCAGTGCCCGCGCATGGGCGGACAGGTCGTAGCCCACACGGCTGACGATGCCATAGCGCGTGTGGCATTCCTCCAGGTCCTCGGGCAGGTCGACCACGTCCAGTCGCACCAGTGCCGCGGCGTCCAGGTACGGGGCCAGGTTGCCCTGGCCGGCGATGCCGATGGCATTGGAGTTCAGCACTACGTTGAGCAGGGCGTAGCCATGCTCGCATTCCACATTGGGCGTGAAATCCTGGCGGCCGCTGTAGTCCACCAGCACCTTGCGGATGTTCGGCGGGCGGAAGGTCGTGGCCAGCGGGTACTGAAATACATCCGCGACGCGAACCTCCTCGTGCTCGGTCAGGGGGTGGCCGGCGCGGCAGCAGAAGTGCCAGCGCTGGGGTTTGAGCTTGTGTACCCGGTAATCAGGATCTGCCTCGAAATGGCGGGTATCGGCAACGAAAAATTCGATTTCTTCGCTGATCAGCCGGCGGTTCAGCTCCTGCCAGCTATCCACCTGGAACTTCACCCGAACGCCTGGGTAGTCGTTGACGAAACGCCCTACGGCGCGAGGGATCAATTGGGCGGCCGGTGCCGGGCCGCAGCCGAAGCGCACCAGCCCTGCGGCAAGGCCATTGAACTGGCTGATCTCGTTGACCAGATTGTGCGCGCCATGCACCAGGCGGCGAGCGTGTTCCAGTACCAGCAGACCCTGCCGGGTCGGGTCCAGGTCCTTGCTGGCGCGGTCCACCAGGCGGCAACCGACGTTGTGTTCCAGCGTCTGGATGCTGCGGCTGAAGGCAGATTGCGACAGGTTCACCGCAGCCGCGGCAGCGATGAAGCTGCGGTGCTCGGCTAGCGCGATGAAGTGGCGGAGTTGGCGAAGGTCGATATGCATTTTCTACATGGAAAGATTCGGTGAAATGCAATTGCTGCTTGGGGTCCCGATCCTTATAAAGGCAATTACTTATTTCTAAAACGAAGAAATAAAACTATTTATATTCGTTAAAGATATATGTGATTTGCCGCCCGATCGCGATTCGGTTCCGCCAACGGAAGTGCTCGCCAAGGCCATCGACCTTAGGAGCACTGCATGTCCCGACTTATCCAGAGTCCGACGCGAACGTCGACGCACCCCCTGAAACTCCTCGCCCTGGCGGTATTGCTGGCCGGCGGCGGCCTGGCCCTGATTGCCCAGGCCGAAGAAACCACCAGCACCCGGGCGAAAGCCGAGCAGGACACCCAGCTCGGCACCGTCACCGTCAATGCCCGCCGCCGCGAGGAAACCGCCCAGAGCGTGCCCACGCCCATCAGCGTGCTCGGTGGCGAGACCCTGGAGCACCAGCGTGTCTACCGTGTGCAGGACCTGCAGCAACTGGTGCCCAGCACCAACGTCTCCTACGTGCATGCCCGCCAGTCGAGCATTTCTATCCGAGGCCTGGGCAACAACCCGGCCAGCGATGGTCTGGAGGGCAGCGTCGGTGTCTATCTGGACAACGTCTATCTCGGCCGCCCCGGCATGGCGGTGTTCGACTTGCTCGATGTGGAGCAGCTCGAGGTCCTGCGCGGCCCCCAAGGCACCCTGTTCGGCAAGAACACCACCGCCGGGGTGATCAACATCAGCACCCGCAAGCCCACTTTCACCACCGAGCGCAGCCTCCAGGCCTCGGTGGGCGAGGACGGTTACTGGCAGACCCTGGGCAGTGTTTCCGGTGGTTTGACCGAAACCCTGGCCGGCCGTCTGACCGCCTATCACACCGAAGACGATGGCTATGTGAAGAACGTCTTCAACGGTGAAGACCTCAACGGCGGCAAGCGCCAGGGCTTCCGCAGCCAGCTGCTGTTCGAACCGAGCGAAACCTTCAACCTGCGCTGGATTGGCGAGTACAACGAGGAGGACTCCAACAACGGCATCCTTACCCTCTACAGCACCGGCCCGACCGTCAACGGGGTCAACCGTTACGAACGCCTTGCCGCGCAGGCCGGTGCCACGCTGGTGTCCGGCAAGGACCGCAAGGTCAACTTCGACTCCGACCAGCAGGTGACGGTGTTCCAGGGTGGCACTTCGGTGGAGGCCAACTGGACCCTGCCGAACGACTTCACCCTGACTTCGATCACTGCCTACCGCTGGTGGGATTTCACCCCGCGCAATGACGACGGTCTCAACGTCTCTGCGTCGATCAATGCCGGCGTCTCGGTGCGTGACAAGCAGTACTCCCAGGAATTCCGCCTGGCCTCGCCCACCGGCGGTGCCTTCGACTATGTACTGGGCGCCTACTACTTCAAGCAGGATCTGGATAACCACTCCTTCAACTTCTACGGCCCCCAGGCGGACATCTGGAACTCCACGCCCGCCGGCGTCCTGGCCAATGTCACCAGCGAGGGCGATGGCCACATCGACACCGACAGCTACGCGCTCTTCGCCCAAGGCACCTGGCACCTGACCGAGCGCCTGGACTTCACCGTCGGTATCCGCGGCACCTACGAAGAGAAGAGCGCCTGGGTCGATCGCGACGCGCCAGTCGGTGGCGCCGCCGTTACCGGTGCCGCCGCAGCCGCGCGCCAGGGCCGGGTCGGCGCCTTCGACTCCGGTGACCTCAACCAGTACAGCTTCAGTCCGTCGGGCCTGCTGTCCCTGAGCTATCAGTTCAATCCCGACGTGCTGGGCTACGCCTCGCTGTCCCACGGTGAGAAGTCCGGCGGCGTCAACCTGACGGTGGGCGCTGCACCGCGCCTGGGCACCGACTCGCTGCTGGTGGGCACCGAGCGGGTCAATAACGCCGAACTCGGCATCAAGAGCACCCTGCTTGACCACCGCCTGCTGCTCAACGCCAACCTGTTCTGGGCTGAGGTACATGGCTACCAGGCCAATGTCTACGACCAGGTCAACCGCGTGCAATTCCTCGCCAACTCCGGCTCCGTACGCTCCCGTGGCCTGGAGTTCGAGGCCACCGCGCTGCCGGTCCGTGGCCTGACCCTGAACTTCAACGGCTCCTGGAACGACGTTCGCTACACCGACTACAAGGACGCGCCGTGCCCGCCGGAAGTGAGTCTGGCCAACCCTGTCGCCACTTGCGACCTGACCGGGCACCAGGTGGTGGGAGCCTCCAAGTACATCGCCAACCTGAACGGCGAATACAAGTGGCAACTGGCCGATCGCGTCGAGCCTTATGTCACCGCGAGCTACGCCTTCCGCTCCAAGGCCGTGGGCACCATCGACGACTCCGACTTCGGCCAGATCCCCAGCTACGCCGTGGTCAACCTCTCCGGCGGCGTGCGCCTGGACCAGGGCGATGGCGTCCTCGACCTGTCCCTCTGGGTGAAGAACGCCGGTGACAAGACCTACTTCACCAGCCTGTGGAACTCCGCCAACGGTGGCTACGCCGGCGTATTGGGTACGCCTAGGACCGTGGGCGCCACCGCCCGCTACGACTTCTGAGCACAAGGAAACTGCAATGAAACTCAAGACCCTCGGCCTCGCGGCCACCCTGGTCGCCGGCCAAGCTGTCGGCGCCCCCAGCGTCTACCCCACCGGCGTGACCCTTTATGACCCGGCCAAGGCCTGGAACGGCTATGTGATCTTCAGCTCGCCGGATAAGCAGACTCGCCTGATCGACATGAATGGCAACGAGGTGCGGCACTGGAACAACGCCGGCTTTCCCGCCGCGCTGATCGACCCGAAGAACAATGGCGGCAAGCGCGGCCACCTCTTCGTGCAGCTCGAAGAGGTGAAGGAACCGAGCAAGTTGGCTTCCGCCGGCAATGGCCTGCGTAACAAGACGGTGGGTGAGCTGGACTGGAGTGGCGAGGTGGTCTGGCAGTGGGGTGACAAGGCGCCGGGTGGGGCGGCCCATCAACACCATGACCAGCGCCGGTTGGCCAACGGCAACACCCTGGTGCTGGCCAACCAGCTGCATGCGGTGAAGGGCTTTACCGTGCCGCAGGTGATCGACGACGTGATCTACGAGGTCACGCCGGCCGGCAAGGTGGCCTGGAGCTGGATGGCCTCGCGGCACCTGGATGAGTTCGGCTTCTCCGCTGAGCAGCTCAAGCTGGTACGCGCCAGCAAGAATCCTGACGTGCTGCACATCAACAACCTCAGCGTGGTCGGGCCGAACAAGTGGTTCGACGCCGGCGACAAGCGCTTCCACCCGGACAACCTGCTGATCGATTCGCGCGAAGGCAACTTCATCGCCATCATCGACAAGGCCACCGGCAAGGTCGCCTGGCACCTCGGCCCGAACCTGCCGAAGCTCAATGCCTACGCACCGGCCACGGTGCCGCGCCCGGTGGACCAGTTCTCCGGCCAGCACGACGCCCACATCATTCCCGAAGGCCTGCCCGGTGCCGGCAACCTGCTGGTGTTCGACAACCAGGGCGAGGCCGGCTACCCGCGCGTACCGTTGAGCCTGCTAGGCGGTTCGCGGGTTCTGGAGATCGACCCGGTGAAGGGCGAGATCGTCTGGCAGTACAGCGCCGCGGACAGCGGCCAGCCGGGCTGGGCCTTCTTCAGCGCCTTCATCAGCAGCGCCCGGCGCCTGCCCAACGGCAACACCCTGATCGACGAAGGCAAGTTCGGCCGGGTGTTCCAGGTCACCCCCGCAGGCGAGATCGTCTGGGAGTACGTCAGCCCGTACTTCGGCAAGACCCCTGTGGGCAACGCGCGCAGTAACTGGATCTACCGCGCGCTACCGGTGCCCTACGACTGGGTACCCGAGGGCACGCCACGTTCCGAGCAGGCCGTCACGCCGCCCGCCATCGACCAGTTCCGCGTATCCACCAACCCCTGATTGCCACTACTTCCTGTGGGAGCGAATTCATTCGCGAATCGCCCCGCAGGATCTCATTGAAGGACACACAAGATGAACGCCAAAACCGAAACCCCTGCCATCCCCGAAGGCGCCTGCATCACCGCCAAGGTCCCCGAGCGTGGCACCGCGCTGCTCGGCGACGTGGTGGTCAACCCCTACAAGCTGGCGCCGCTGATCGCCATCATCCGCGACGGTGGCCAGGCCATCAGCGCGGCCCATGTGCGCGTGCTGGGTCGTGGCGAGCGTGGCGTAGACATCGCCTATGAGGTCTCCGAGCGCTCGCTGTGGACCTATGGCGGAATCCCGGTCTTCGGCCTCTACCCGGACCACGTCAACCAGGTGGAAGTGACCTACAAGCTGGATGGCGAACGCATCCGCGAGCGCTATCAGGTATACGCGCCGGCCGTGCGCCTACCGGTGGTGGCCAACCAGACCGCCGCACTGCCGCTGGTGGAACCGATCAAGGTGGCGCCCGGCTTCGAACACCGCCTGTACCTGTTCAACCACCTGCTGGGGGAGATTCCCGGCGGACGTGCCTTCAAGTGGAATGCCCTGGGCGGTGCCGCCGAGTGGGACCAGGTGGGCAACAACTGGATCGCCGACAGTAACGGCGACGTGCGCTGGTACCTGGACATCGAGCAGATCCACGATTCTGGTCGCAGGGACGGTCTGGGCGGCACCATGGGCTTCCAGCAGACCCGCGACGGCAAACTGATCTGGGGGCAGGGCCAGACCTATTCCAAGTACGACCTGCTTGGGCGTCGCGTGTGGCAACGCGCTCTACCGGACAAGTTCGCCGACTTCTCCCACGAAATCCGTGAGACCCCCAACGGCACCTACCTGCTGCGCGTCGGCACCAGCGACTACCGCCGTCCGGACAACAAGCGCGTGCGCTCCATCCGTGACCACATCATCGAAGTCAACGAAGCCGGCGACGTGCTGGACTTCTGGGACCTTAACCAGATCCTCGATCCCTATCGTGGCGAGCTGCTGGAAACCCTGGGCAAGGCCGCGATCCAGCTCCCCGAAGGCGTTCAGAAGCAGGAGAGTAATGCCGCGAACGAACTGCTCGAAGGCGACCTGCCTTTTGGCGATACCCCCGGTGTCGGCACTGGCCGCAACTGGGCTCACGTCAACGCCATCGACTACGACGCCAGCGATGACAGCATCATCATTTCCGCCCGCCATCAGGGCGTGGTGAAGATCGGTCGCAACAAGGAGGTGAAATGGATTCTCGCCTCGCCCCAGGGCTGGCCGGAGCGCCTCAAGGCCAAGGTGCTGACCCCGGTGAACGCCAAGGGTGAAGCGCTCGCAGAGGAGGGCGGGCTCTACGCCGAAGGCTTCGACTGGTCCTGGACCCAGCACACGGCGTGGCTCACCGGCAAAGGCACGCTGAGCGTGTTCGACAACGGCTGGGGGCGCAACTTTTCGCCAACGAAGCTTGCCGGCAACTACAGTCGCGCGGTGGAGTACCGCATCGACGAGGCGAAGGGCACTGTCGAGCAGCTCTGGGAGTACGGCAAGGAACGCGGGGACGAGTGGTACAGCCCGGTGACCTCGGTAGTCGAATACCGCGCTGACAAGGACACCCAGTTCATCTACTCGGCCTCGGTCGGCTTCCTGACCCCGGAGAAACTCACCACCACCGTGCTCAACGAAGTGAAGTACGGCACCCAGGATGTTCAGGTGGAACTCAAGGTCAGCAGCCGCCAGCCGGGCAGCGTGGGCTATCGGGCGCTGGTGATCGATCTGGCGTGTGCCTTCTCGTAGGTAAGCGCTCTTGTAGGATGCTATAGAGCGCAGCGAAGCCCAACGATTCCGGGAACACCAAGTTGCGCTCTGCTGCCCTCACCCCCTGCCCCTCTCCCCTTGGGAAAGGGGCAGGGGGTGAGGGTGGGCAGGAAACTCAGCGCCGCTCCAGCAACACACCCGATTCCATGTGGTGGGTGTAGGGGAACTGGTCGAACAGCGCGCAACGCACCACCTTGTGGGTGTCGCTGAGCTGCTGGATGTTCGCGGCCAGGGTTTCCGGATTGCAGGAAATGTAGAGGATGCGGTCGAAGCGGCGGGTCAGTTCGCAGGTGTCCGGGTCCATGCCGGCACGGGGCGGATCGACGAAGACGTTGCCGAACTCATAGCCCTTGAGGTCGATGCCGGCCAGACGGCGGAATGGACGGACCTCGTTCAATGCTTCGGTCAATTCCTCGGCGGACAGGCGTACCAGGGTGACGTTATCCACAGCGTTATCGGCCAGATTGGCCAGGGCTGCGTTCACCGAGGTCTTGCTGATCTCGGTGGCCAGTACCTTGCGCACGCGAGTGGCCAGCGGGAGCGTGAAGTTGCCGTTGCCGCAGTACAGCTCCAGCAGGTCGTCCTGGCGCTCGCCCAGCACATCGAAAGCCCAGCCGAGCATCTTCTGGTTCACCTCGCCGTTGGGCTGGGTGAAGGCACCCTCCGGTTGGCGATAGCGGAATGCCCGGCCGGCGACGGTCAGTTCTTCCTCGACATAGTCGCGGCCGATGACGATGCGCTTGCCCTTGGAACGGCCCACCAGGCTTACGCCCAAATCGGCCGCGAGCTTCTCGGCCTCGGCTTGCCAGGCCTCGTCCAGCGGACGGTGGTAGCAGAGGGTAATCAGTGCATCGCCGGCCAGGGTGGTGAGGAACTCAACCTGGAACAGCTTGAACGACAGCACCTGGCTCGCCTGCCAGCCCGCCTTGAGGCGCGGCATCAGCTCATTGATGCGGCGGCTGGCGATAGGGAAGTCCTCGATCAGTATCGGGGTGAACTTGTCGCCGGCCTCGAACATCGCGTAATGGCGGGTTTCGTTGCCGGTTTCGCGCCAAAGGCGGAACTCGGCGCGCAGGCGGTAGTGTTCGCGGGGGGATTCGAAGACTTCCGGCTCCGGCGCGTTAAAGGGCGCCAGCAGCGCCTTCAGGCGCTGTGTCTTCTCGGTGAGTTGGGCGGCGTAGGCCGCCGGATCGAACTGGGGACGACTCATCAGTGGAAGAAACCCATCTTGATAACGAAGAGCACGGCGAGGATCACCAGCGCCGGGCTGAGTTCCTTGTAGCGGCCGGCCAGGGTCTTGATCGCGGCCCAGGCAATGAAGCCGAAGGCGATGCCGTCGGCAATGGAATAGGTGAACGGCATCGCCAGGGTGGTGATCAGCACCGGCGCGGCGGTGGTCAGGTCGTCCCAGTCGATTTCAGCCAGGCCCGAGGCCATCAGCACGGCAACGAAGAACAGCGCCGGGGCGGTGGCGAAGGCCGGCACGCTGCCCGCCAACGGCGAGAGGAACAGCGCCAGCAGGAAGAGTACCGCCACCGTCAGGGCGGTGAGACCGGTACGACCGCCGGCACTGACGCCTGCAGCGGATTCGATGTAGCTGGTGGTGGTGGAGGTACCCAGCAGGGAACCGCCCATGGCTGCGGTGGAGTCGGCGATCAGCGCGCGGCCCATCTTCGGCATGTAGCCATCGGCCCGCATCAGGCCGGCTTTCTTGGCCACGGCGATGAGGGTACCGGAGTTGTCGAACAGATCGACGAAGAGGAAGGCGAAGATCACGCTCACCAGACCGATTTCCAGCGCGCCCTTGATGTCCAGCTGGAGGAAGGTAGGCGCCAGCGACGGCGGCATGGAGAAGATGCCACCGAACTGGGACACGCCAAGGGCGATACCGGCGATGGTCACCACGAGGATGCCGATCAGCACGGCGCCGGTCACCTTGCGGGCTTCCAGGGCAACGATCAGGAAGAAACCGAGCACGGCGAGGATCGGCTCGGGCTTGGTCAGGTCCCCCAGGGTCAGCATGGTCACCGGATGGGCCGCGACGATGCCGGCCTTTTGCAGGGCGATCAGCGCCAGGAACAGGCCGATCCCCGCAGCGATGGCCGAGCGCAGTTCCAGCGGAATGCTGTTGATGATCCATTCACGGATTCGGAAGATCGACAGCAGGAAGAACATGCACGCCGAAATGAACACCGCGCCCAGGGCTACCTGCCAGGTGTGGCCCATGTGCAGGACCACGGTGTAGGTGAAGAAAGCGTTCAGCCCCATGCCGGGAGCCAGGGCAATCGGATAGTTGGCGATCAGTCCCATGACCGTCGAGCCGATGGCTGCTGCCAGGCAAGTGGCGACGAACACCGCGCCCTTGTCCATGCCGGTCTCGCCGAGGATGGCCGGGTTGACGAAGAGGATGTAGGCCATCGTCAGGAAGGTCGTCAGACCGGCCAGGATCTCGGTGCGCACGTTGGTGTCGTGCGCCTTGAGTTGGAACAGCTTTTCCAGCATGTGTGGGCTCCCCGTGACGCACTGCGTCGTTGTCATTCAGCTGGCGAAAAGCAAAGCACAAATGCACGGCACACGCGGGCGCCATGGACTTTTCTCTGCCAGTCTGAAAAAAGGCGCGCATCATACCAGCTCACCCGTGAGCGGTGAATTTATGACCGGACGGACAGCTTCGGTTTCCAGGAACAGGAGATTGCCATGCATACCCAACCCCAACTCCAGGCCCTGATCGCCGTCGCCGAAGGCGTAGAAGACCTGGAGACCGTGACTCTCATCGACGTGCTGCGGCGCGCCGAAATCAAGACGGTGGTGGCCAGCATCGAAACCCGCCGCATGATCACGCTGGCCCGTGGCACGCGTCTGACCGCCGATACCATGCTCCTCGACGTACTGGCTCAGGATTACGACCTGATCGTGCTGCCCGGTGGTATGCCGGGCGCGCAGCGTCTTGGCGAACACGAACCATTGGGCGAGAAGGTCCGCGAGCAGGCGAAGGCCGGCCGCTTCTTCGCCGCCATCTGTGCTTCTCCTGCGATGGCCCTGCAGCCCTTCGGCGTCCTGCGCCAGCGGCGCATGACCTGTTACCCGAGCTTCAGCGACCGCCTTTCCGGCTGCACCTTCGTCGACCAGCCGGTGGTGGTGGACGGCAATTGCATCACCGCACAAGGCCCCGGTAGCGCCCTGGCCTTCGCCCTGACGTTGGTGGAGCAGCTATGCGGCAAGGCCAAGCGCAATGAAATTGCCAAGGCGATGCTGGTGTCCTGACGGCGGGCTAGTTGGCACTTTTCCTGTGGGAGCGAATTCATTCGCGATGGCGGACCGATGGGTATCGCTTCGCTCAACCCGTCCTACGAGGGCCGATCGCCTTGTAGGGTGGGTGGCGCTCTTCCATCCACCATCGTCGCTATGTAGGCCTCCGAGTGGCGGATCTGTAGGGGCGAATTCATTCGCCAAGGGCAGCGCAGCTGCCCCGTAGGTTGGTGCAGAGCGCAGCGAAGCCCAACGATGGTCTTCTGCCCGTGACCTCGAAGAGCAGACCTTCGGCCTGCTTGGCGATTGAAATCGCCCCTACAAGGATTCAGGCCCAGGTTGGGCGCTCGTAGCTCGGAGTCACCGGCTGCTCATATGGCGCAGCCTACATGGGGGGCAGAGGCGGCTGCGAGCCTGCAGGTTGGGCTGAAACATGATTCCCCACGCTCTCCGAGCCCAGCTGAGCGTCTGCGGCAAAGCCTAGTTACGTAAGGTACCAGCCTTGATGGAGTGGGGTGACCCCGGCAGCGGCCGACCGGTGGCGGGGTCGAGTTGCCGGGCCTTGGCCAGTTGTTGGGTCAGCGCCTCGCTGGGTTTGGGCGGTGGAATGTTGGCTTCGCGCGCTTCCAGCCATTTGAGCGTGCCGTCCCAGGGCGGCAGCTGGGCGGGTGGCAGTGGGAGGATTTCATTGATCTCGGGGACTTTGGGAGAGGCGTAGGAGTAGTCTGCGAGAATGCTCCAGATTGCTTTGTAGCGTTCGGCGCGTTCAAGGTCTTTCTCTTGGCCTAGGTAGTAGAGGGTGTCCGTCGGGGACAGCCCCCTAAATGCTTCCCACAGGCGTCCTGCTGAGCTTTCATCGCCTGCCGCAGCTCCTAGCTGAAAGACCTCAAGGGCCTCTTGATAGTTACCTGCCACTGACAGGTGGACGCCCAGTGCTCTGGCAGCTCTCCCATTCCCCTGTTCCGCCGCACAACGCCGCATCTGCCGGGCAATATCCGGTGCGAACTTTATGGGGGCCAACTTGTCGGCCACCAGGGCTTGGGCCAGGGCACTGCCCTCGTCGGCGGCCTTGCGGTAGTACCGCAGGGCCATGGCCGCGTCCTCTCGCAGGCCGGCTGCACCCTGTTGCAGAAAGATACCGACGAAGTAGTAGCCGGTGGCCACGCCGGCGTCGATCAGTTCCTGGCTCAAGCGCAGGCGCTCGGCACCGCGTACCTGGAAATGACTACGAAAGGCACCGTTCACCAGGTTGATAGTGGCCTTGTAGTGCTGGTGCGCGGCGGCGATGCGGTAGAGCCGCTCGACCTCGGCACCCACGGCCGGGTCTTCCTTGAGCTGGTTGTTCTTCTGCAGCCAGCGGGCGTACTGGAACAGCAGTTCGCTGTCGGCCGAGGGTTCGGGGATGCGTTCATGCTGGCAGGTGAAGGCCAGGTTGGCCTTGATCTGGGGGAGCGGGTCCACAGTCGGGTCCTGTTTCAGTTTGAGTCCGTGGCCGCCGCAGGCGGCCAGCAGCAGACCCAGCGCTCCCAGCAGAAGTACCCTAGGCTTCACCGAGCATTCTCCACTCAATCAGTTCCTCGCCCACTGTGATCCTGTCGGGCAGCGGCCAGAGGCGGGGCTGGTTCTGCCGCACCAGCAGCGTGGGCAGGATTTCGCCCTGTTCGAAGCGGCGAATGGCGCCGTCGTGGAGATGGGCCAGACGATTCTGGGTCAGCGCCACGGCTTGCCAGTAACCGGCGTGGGGGCAGGGTTGGCCGCTGTCGCAGACCGGCGCGGGTGCATCGACCTTGATGAAGTGGGGTGACCCCGGCAGCGGCCGGCCGGTGGCGGGGTCGAGTTGCCGGGCCTTGGCCAGTTGTTGGATCAGCGCCGCGCTGGGTTTGGGCGGTGGAATGTTGGCTTCGCGCGCTTCCAGCCACTTGAGTGTGCCGTCCCAGGGCGGCAGCTTGGCTGGCGGCAAGGGCACGATGTCGTTGATTTCGGGGACTGAGGGTTGGGCGTAGGAGTAATCTGCCAGGATGCTCCAGATTCTTTCGTAACGTGCAGCGCGTTCGGGGTCTTTTTCTTGGGCCAGGTAATACAACCGATCTTCCGGCTTTGGACCACGGAAGCCTTTCATCAAAAATGAAGCCGAGGTGCTGTAACCTGCTGCTGTCCCAAGTTGATAAGCCTCCAGGGCCTCCTCATAGAGTCCGTCACCTGCTAGATCAACGCCTAGGTCTGTAGCGGCATCACCATGGCCCTGTTCGGCAGCACAACGGCGCATCTGTCGGGCAATGTCCGGTGCGATTCTAATGGGGGCCAGCTTCTTGGCCACCCGCGCCTGCCCCAGTGCGCTGCCCTCGTCGGCGGCCTTGCGGTAGTACCGCAGGGCCATGGCCGGGTCCTCCCGCAGGCCGGCCGCACCCTGTTGCAGAAAGATACCGACGAAGTAGTAGCCGGTGGCCACGCCGGCCTCGATCAGTTCCTGGCTCAAGCGCAGGTGTTCGTCGCCGCGCAGCTTGAAGTGGCCACGCATGCTGCCGTTTTGCAGGTTGATGTTGGCCTTGTAGTGCTGGTGCGCAGCGGCGATGCGGTAGAGGCGCTCGACCTCGGCGTCCACGGCCGGGTCTTCCTTGAGCTGGTTGTTCTTCTGCAGCCAGCGGGCGTACTGGAACAGCCGGTCGCTGTCGGCCGAGGGTTCGGGGATGCGTTCATGCTGGCAGGTGAAGGCCAGGTCGGCCTTGATCTGGGATAGCGGGTCCACGGTGGGGTCCTTTTTCAGTTTGAGTCCATGGCTGCCACAGGCAGCCAGCAGCAGGGTCGTGAGCAGGAGCAGGAAACGCATCAGTCGAGGTTCCTCAGGATGGCCTTGTCATACAGGAACTCCACCAGAGGGGT
>NZ_SSOF01000085.1:0-46988 GCF_029873115.1 Pseudomonas sp. BN606
TGCTTGAACATCACGTGGCGAATGGCGGTGTAGTCCTCCAACCCATACATGGACATGTCCTTGCCGTAGCCGGAGTGCTTGACGCCGCCGTGGGGCATTTCGCTGACCAGCATGAAATGAGTGTTGACCCAGGTGCAGCCGTACTGCAGGCGCGCGGACAGGCGGTGGGCGCGGCCGACGTCGGCGGTCCAGAGGGAAGAGGCCAGGCCGTAGTCGGAATCGTTGGCCCACTCCAGCACCTGCTCCTCGCTATCGAACTCGGTGACCGAGACCACCGGGCCGAACACTTCGCGGCGGACGATCTCGTCGTCCTGGCGGGCGCCGGCGAGCACGGTGGGCTGGAAGAAGAAACCCGGGCCGTCGACACGCTTGCCGCCGGTGACCACCTGGATGTGCGGCACGGCGGCAGCGCGCTGGACGAAGCCCTCGACGCGCTCCAGGTGCTGCTCGGTGATCAGCGGGCCGAGTTCGGTATTCGGGTCGTCCTGCAGGCCGGTCCGGATGCTGCCGACGGCTTCGCCGAGCTTGGCGACGAACTTCTCGTAGATGCCTTTCTGCGCGTAGATGCGGCAGGCGGCGGTGCAGTCCTGGCCGGCGTTGTAGAAGCCGAAGGTGCGAATGCCTTCCACGGCGGCGTCGATGTCGGCGTCGTCGAAGATGATCACCGGGGCCTTGCCGCCCAGTTCCATGTGCATGCGTTTCACGCTGTCGGCGGTGCCGGCGATGATGCGCGAGCCGGTGGCGACCGAGCCGGTGAGGGAGACCATGCGCACCTTCGGGTGGGTGGTCAGCGGTTCACCGACGCTCGGGCCGCGGCCGAAGACCATGTTCACCACGCCGGCGGGGAAGATCTCGGCGATGTACTCGGCGAGCTTCAGGGCGGTCAGCGGGGTCTGCTCGGAGGGTTTCAGTACCACGGTGTTGCCGGCGGCCAGGGCCGGGCCGAGTTTCCAGGCGGCCATCATCAGCGGGTAGTTCCACGGCGCGATGGAAGCGACCACGCCGACCGGGTCGCGGCGGATCATCGAGGTATGGCCGGGCAGGTACTCACCGGCGGCGGAACCGCTCATGCAGCGGCTGGCGCCGGCGAAGAAGCGGAACACGTCGGCGATGGCCGGCAGTTCGTCGTTCAGCGCGGCGGCGTAGGGCTTGCCGCAGTTCTGCGATTCCAGGCGGGCCAGTTCTTCGGCGTGGGCGTCGATGCGGTCGGCGAGCTTGAGCAGGAGGGTGGAGCGGTCTTTCGGCGAGGTCTGCGACCAGGCCGGGAAGGCGGCGTCGGCGGCGCGCACGGCGGCATCGACCTGGGCCGGGCTGGCCTCGGCGATTTCCACCAGGGCGGTGCCCAGGGACGGGTTGAGCACGGCGAGGCTGGGGCCTTCGCCGGCGACGAGCTGGCCGTTGATCAGGAGTTTGGTTTGCATGGGGTGATCCTTGTTCGGTTCTAGCCCCTCTCCCGGAGGGAGAGGGGAGGAAAGCGAGGGAGGAGGGGCGACGGGTTGGCTTACTGCGCCGGAACGCCAGCTACGTCAGCGGCCTTTGGGACGGGATTGGAAAACTTCCAGGCGTCGCCGGCTGGGGCGGTGCCCTTGTCGTAGGGCTTGGCCAGCAGCATGTAGAGGAAGCCCGCGCCCATCACCACGACAGTGGTCAGGATCATCGAGTAGTTGATGTACCAGGCGGCATCCGGGCTGCGCGGCCAGATCATGTTGACGATGGCGCCAAGGCCGTAGATCAGCGCGGCAACGTTCACCAGCAGGCCCCAGCCGCCAAGGCTGAACTGGCCGCTCGGGCGCCAGCCTTTGGCTCGAGCGATCAGGGCGGCAATCACGATCAACTGGAAGGCGACGTAGATGCCGATGGCAGCGAAGCCGACGATGGTGGCCACGGCGTCAGCCATGAACAGGCCGAGGCAGACGATGGCCGCCGGAACGACACCGCTCACCACCAGTGCGAAGGACGGCACCTGGTTGGCGGAAAGGCGCTTGAGCAGGTTGCTGCCGACGATCATCTCGTCACGGGCATAGGCGAACAGCAGGCGGCTGGCGGCGGCTTGCAGGCTGAGCACGCAGGAAATGAAGGACACCATCACGACAGCCATTACCAGCTTCGAACCCACCGGGCCGAAAGCATTGGAGAGGATGGTGGAAACCGGGTCGGTGTCTTCGCCGGCGATGACCTTCTGCATGTCCGGTACCGCGAGGATCAGTGCCAGGCAGGCGAACATGGCCGCGGCGCCGCCGATGTAGATGGTCATGCGCATGGCCTTGGGGATGCGCTTGCCGGGGTTGGGCGTTTCCTCGGCCACGTCACCGCAGGCCTCGAAGCCGTAGTACTGGAACAGACCCGCCAGGGATGCTGCGAGGAAGGCCGGCAGGTAGGAACCGTTGACGTTGATCTCGAAGGTATTGAACAGCACGCTGAACGGCTGGTGGCGTTCGAAGATCAACAGGTAGCCGCCCACCAGGATGGCGCCCACCAGTTCGCAGAGGAAACCGAACATGGCCACGCGCGCCAGCAGCTTGGTGCCTACCAGGTTGAGACCGGTCGAGAGCAGGATCAGCACCAGGGCGATGTAGATGCTGGCGTTTGCGCTGGACTCGAAGCCGAGCATCGCGGCCAGGTAAGGACCAGCACCGACGGCCACGCCGGCGATGGTGGCGCACAGTGCCCAGGCGTAGACCCAGCCCACCATCCACGCCCAGCGCTTACCCACCAGGCGACGTGCCCAGGGGTAGACGCCCCCGGAAATCGGGAACTGCGAAACCACCTCACCGAACACCAGGCACACCAGTAACTGGCCGAGGCCGATCAGCAGGTAGGACCAGAACATCGGCGGGCCACCTGCCGCGAGGCAGAGGCCGAACAGGGTGTAGACGCCGACCACCGGCGACAGATATGTGAAGCCGAGGGAGAAGTTCTCCCACAGGCTCATGCTGCGGTTGAAGTTGGAGCTGTAGCCGAGCGCACGCAGTTGCTCGGCGTCCTGATCGATCGAAGCGGTTGCACGCGTCGCAGAAGACCCACTCATATTGTTTTTTCCTCATTTGAATGGCAGTCGTTTGCATGGCCAGCGGGGCAGTGCCCGCTGGTGCTCATGGAAGAGCCTTTGTTGTTATGGATGAAGCGTGAAGCGTGAAGCGGGTTCAGGCGGATTTGGCCGCCTGCTCGTCGCGGCCGTCGTCGAACTGCGATAGCCACTCGACGGCGGCGTCGCGGTAACGGGTGAATCCCTTGTAGTCCACGAGTTCCTGATTGAGGGACTTGAGCACGCGGTGCATGCGCTTGGCCCAGGCCGGGTTGGTGGCGATGTCTTCCAGGTTCAGCAGGTAAGTGCGGATCGGGAACACGATGGCGTTGCTGCGCGGCAAGCGGTGCAAGGGTTGTAGTTCGATGCGCAGGTAAACCAGCTTGCCGGCGTTCTCTGCGGTCACCGTGGTGCGGTCCGGTGCCCAGTCCGGCAGGCTTTCGGCGGATACGTCCAGGCGCGGGTTGACGGTCAGCGACCAGTTCAGGCGGCGCACCGGATGGCCGCAGCGCAGGCGCAGAAGGAACTTCAGTGCGCGGTCGAGCATGCCGGTCTCTTTCACCAGTGGCACCGGGCCGTGGAACTCGTGCCAGGCCATGCCGAGGTTGAAGCGCAGCGAATAGTCGGCCCGCTGGGTGGCGATGCCTGCGCCCCAGTACAGGGTCCCGTCGCGCTCTTCCTGCAATACCCAGTCGCCCTGGGCCTGGCGGGTGATGTACTCCATCGGCTCATAGGGCAGGGTGGCCGGGTCGCCGAAGGTGAAGGTGTCGTCAATGTTCAGGAGCTTGTTGGTCCAGTGCCAGCGAGTGCCGTCCTTCTCCAGCGTGAAGTATTCGGGGTAGTCGCTGGCGTAGGACTCCATGATCAGCTCGAGCAGGTCCCACTGGGCTTCCATCATGTGCGGCGCCGATACGTAGTGCATGCCCGGGTCTTTTTCCAGGGTGAAGGCTCGGTCGCGGCATTCGCTGATGTAGTGCTCGTCGATGTCGAAGACGGCCTTGAGCGCTGCCTCGCCCACCGATACGTGGGGCTCCAGATTCATCGAGTACATGTACTCGTCGTCCGGGAAGGGGAAGGGCGCGCGGGCAATGCACTCGGGGCTGTTCGCGTAGGTGTAGTCGTCGCGGTAGGTTTCGTCGGGTCGGAACTGGATGGTCATGGTCGTTCTCCGTTCAGCAGTCGATGACCAGCCGCGAGCACTTGGCGCGCGACACGCAGGGCATGATTTTCTTGTTCGCGGCCTTGTCCTCGTCGGACAGCCAGTCGTCGGTGTGGAGGATTTCGCCGTCCAGCTCCAGCACATTGGTTTCACACATGCCGCAGGCGCCGCCGCGGCACAGGTAGGGGATCTCGTGGCCGGCGGCCTCGGCGGCCTCCAGCAGGCTCTGGTCGGGAGAGACTGTGAGGGTGGCGCCACTGCGCGCCAGGGTGACGCTGAAGCTCTCGCCGATGCTGCCCTGCTCCAGGAACCGCTCGTAGTGGATGTGGCTGTCGGTCCAGCCTTGGGCGCGGGCGCTGTCGATGGCGTCCTGGATCATGGATTCCGGACCGCAGACATAGAGGTGGCTACCCAACGGACGGTCCGCGACCACGGCGGCGATATCCAGGCGCTGATCGATGTCATTGCGGTACAGGCGCACCGCGTCACCGTATTCGCGCACCAGTTCTTCGCCCAGGCGCGCGTGTTCTGCGCCGCGCACTGCCAGATGCACCTCGAAGGGCGTTCCGCGCAGGCGCAATTCGGCCAGCTGAGAGCAGACCGGGGTTATGCCCACGCCGCCGGCGATGAACAGGTGCAGACGGGCGTGCTTGCTCAGCGGGAACAGATTCACTGGGCGCAGGATTTCCAGCACATCGCCCTCGTTCACCGCTTCGTGCATCCGCAACGAGCCGCCACGGCCTTCCTCGACCCGGCGTACGGCGATCTGGTAGGCGCTGGAGTCGTACGGCGAGCTCATCAGCGAGTAAGCATTGCGGTAGGCGCCTGTCTCGTGTGGGATCAGTACCACCACGTTGCTGCCGCCAGAGAAGGGCGGCAGGTGCGCACCATCGGTGGAAACCAGGGTGAATCGCTTGATCTCGGGGGTGACGGCTTCGATGCGGGCCACCCGCACGTTCAGGGTTCCGTTGCTCAGGCTCATGTGTCGAGCTCCTCGGCGGCCGGCAGTTCGCCGGGGACTTCGGCATCGGCCTTCACGGCCTGGAAGGCGGCGAGGCGGCGGGAGTAGTGGTCACGTACCACCAGCATCCGGTTGCAACTGGGGCACTGGAATACGCGCTGGGTGACGTTCTCGGTGTAGCTGTCGCAGTGCACGCACCAGACTCGGCGGACGAAGCTGCCGGCGTGTTCGCGGAGCACTTCGTCGCCGTTCATGTCGTAGCGGGTGGCGACCTGCATGGCGGTGCCGATAAAGCTTTCCGAACCGGAGAGGTAGAGGCGGGTGCCCATGCGGGCATCGCCGAGGATGTGTTCGAGTTCGTCCACCAGCGCCTGGTTGCTGGAATAGACGCGCAGTTCGGCGACGTCACGTTGTTCCAGCTCGGCGAGGAAGTCCTGGCCGGAGAAGGATTCCTGCGAGTAGAGCAGGGTGATGTTGAGGCCCTGTCCGGCCATGTCGTCCAGCAGGCGCAGCAGGGCGCGGCCGCCACTGCCCTGGCCGGCGACCAGGTGATGGGTTCCGCCGGGAAGAGGACGGAGTTGGTCGTATACCGGCCGGCTCTTGATACCTGTGATTAGCATTGTTGTTTTGCCTCCAGAGCTGCCGGGTCTCTCGGACCCGGCTTCTATGCGATGACCCACTCAGGTGGATGGGTGCCGCTAGCTGGAGCACGCGCCGTGCCAACTTAGTAACATGTTGAAAATAAAGAAATTTTACTTTTTGCGTGTTGCCTGGTGTAGGCAGAAATGAAATGCCTTGTTGGCATTCTTGCAGCGCTGCGCGGAAACGCCGGGATGGCGAAACGGCAGCATTGGGCACATCCCTGTGCCGGCGGGATCAGTCGCGTTGCAGCTTGCGGATCAGGGTGCCGATGTCGATGCCGAGCTGCTGGGCGGCCTTGCGCTTGCTGCCCTGGTTCTGGACAGCCTGCAGAATGAGCTGGCGCTCGAAGCGTTGCACCTGGGCCTTGAGATTGCCGCTTGCTTCCTCGCCGGGCGGCGCAATGCTCTCCGCGTCTACCCGCGCCGCTGCGGGGCGGACGAATACCGGGGCGATGAGACCCAGCAACTCAGGCGGCAGATGATGTTCCTGGGCCTCGTCGTCCGCCAGCACGGCCAGACGTTCGAAGACGTTCACCAGTTCGCGGATGTTGCCGGGGTAGTCGTAGTTCATCAGTCGCTGGCGGCAGCCACCTGAGATTCGCAAGGTTGGCTGGCGGTCGCGGTTGATACGCATCAGGAGGATGTCCATGAGCACCGGAAGGTCTTCCAGGTGCTGGCGCAGCGGCGGGATTTCCACCGGGAGCACCGCCAGGCGGTAATAGAGGTCGGCGCGGAATTCGCCGGTTTCCACCAGGCGTCGCAGGTCCTTGTTGGTGGCGGCGATCACCTGTACCTGGACCGTCTTGGAGAGCGGCGAGCCCACCGACTGGATGCTGCCGTCCTCGAGGAACTTGAGCAGCTTGGCCTGCACATGCAGCGGGATTTCGCCTATCTCGTCGAGGAACAGCGTGCCGCCTGAGGCGCTCTCGATGTAGCCGCGCTTACCGCCCTGCAGGGCGCCGGTGAAGGCGCCGCGCTCGTAGCCGAACATCTCGGACTCGAACAGGCTTTCAGGAATGCTGCCGCAGTTGACGTGTATGAACGGGCGGTCGCCCCACCCGGCGGCGCGGTGAATGTGCCGGGCGATGGCGGTCTTGCCGACGCCGGGTTCGCCCAGCAGGAGCAGTCTGGCGCGGCGGCGGAAAGCGCGCACGCCGGTATCGGCAATGCTGGAAAGCAATGGTGAAAGGTGCAGGGCGTTGTCCTGCGGGTCGCCAAGACCGTTGTTCTCTGCTGGAGCAAAGGATTGCGGGGATGTGCGGCGCTGGCTCTCGCGGCCTTCGAAGTCGCGTTGAACCAACAGCGTGTAGGGCTTCTCGTAGGCGCCGGTGGGTACCGCCTGGGTACTGGTGAGGAACATCCGGCCGTCTCGGGAGCGGGTCAGGGCACTGGTGGCGCCACGGCCGATGGCCTGCTGGAAGTCGTCGAAACCGAGTGCCGAGCGTTGGAAGAACTCGGCGTTGGGCAGGCCCAGCGCGTCCTGGCGGGACAGGCGGTTGACCCGTTCGGCTGCAAGGTTGAGGAAACGTACCCGCGATTCACCGTCGCAAAGGATGATGGCCTCGCTGAAACTGTCGAGCAGTGCGTGCAGGGCCGGTGTTTCCAGGAGTGCCGAAAGCACTTCGCTGCTGACGCTCACCGAAGAGCGCATGCCCATTTTCAGGGACGGCAGGAGATTCTTGTCGATCATGGATGCAACTCGTCGCTATGCCGAAGGCCACGCTCGGCTGCACGCAGTACCGCTACTTTCCAGGCCACGCCCTCTTGCATGAGTACGCGCGAGCAATGGACGTTGAACAGTTGCGGCCGGCCGCTCAGGTCGGGCAGCTGCAGGCTGTGCCAGGTGCGTTCCGGCAGCGACTGGTCCAGCAGGGCGTGGGCGATGTTGGTGCCTTGGGTGATGCCGAAGGTGTTCTCGAAGGCGGCGTTGCGCCATTGCGGCTGGAGCGCTTCGTCGATCACCACCACCGCGTCGGGCACCGCGTCGAAGACCCGGCGCAGCGCGTCGATGCGTTGCTCGGCGTCGTGCTGCATGCGCAGCTCCTGGCTGACGTCGCGGATGCTGCCCCACATACGCAGCAGGCGGCCGTTGTGGATGGCGGCGCGCACATCGTTCTCCACATAGGCGGGGGAGCCATCGTGGCGGCGGTCCACCGACAGGGCACCATCGACGCAGAAGCCGGTTTCCACCAGGCGCCGCACGAACTCTTCGTTGGCGGGGCTGCGTGGCCAGTAGAGGCGGACCGGCTGCTGGTTGAAGTCGACGTCCGCCGGCATCTCGTAGACGTCTGCCATGGCGCGGTTGCACATGCGCCAGTAGGAACGGTTCTCGAACACCTGACGGACGATCTCGTCGGGTGTCTGGTTGATGTCCACCGCCTCGGCGAACTCGATGCACCAGTACGCCACCTTGGCGCTGTAGAGCATCTGGCTCATGACTTCGTTGGCGTTCTGCAATTCGTTCACGCGGCGGGTGAGGGCGCCGAGCGGCATCTTGATCAGGTGCAAGCGCGGCGCTGGCACCGTGCGCCATTCCAGGATGCCGCTGGCCAGCACCGGCAGGAGCCCACCGCTGTGGCGTATCAGGTTGAGTTCCAGGTCCTGGATGCGCTCGTCGGCGGGCGGATTGGCGAAAAGCTGGTGCAGGGCACGTACCGATTCGGCGGTGTAGATTTGCTCGATGCCCAGCCCCGGGAGTTCATCCGGCGCGTAGCCGAGCTGATCGCTCAGGCTGGGAGAGATATGCAGCAATTGGCCGCTGACCGAGAGGGTGGTGGAAAGCAGCAGGCCGCGTTCGGCCAGCAGGTGTAATGGGTCCATGTCGATTCCAGATGTGCTGTGCGGGATTCGGACTTACGCCCGCACATTGCGTGCCAGCCGCCATGGACAGTTGGCGCGGGGCCTGCAGCTGAATGCGAGGTGCGAGTGCTGCATTTTTACAGCGCCTCATCGCATGACCACAGCACCTCCGGTCGGCTGATGGAAGGCTTGCCATCCCGGTTCGGCATGCATGCCGGCCGGCTCTTGAGTCACGCACGCTTAGCCGATATCTTGAGTCGCCTAATCATTAGTCTGCTACCAAGCCCTTCCCCGGCAGACGCCCCGGACCCCTGATGAGCTCCCATAGCCCCTTGTCGCAACGCATCGACCAGCCGCTGAAAGGCATCGTGCTGGTCTGCCTGGCTACTTTCCTGTTCTCCAGCCACGACGCGATTTCCAAGTACCTGTCGGCCTTCTACCCCATCGTGATGGTGGTCTGGGTGCGCTATCTGGTGCACACGCTGCTGATGGCGGGCTTCCTGCTGCCGCGCGAAGGCACCCGGGTACTTCGCACCAAGCGCCCGATGCTGCAGATAGCACGAGCGCTCTGTCTGATCGGGGTGAGCCTGCTGTTCACGACCGGTCTGCGCTATATCCCGCTGGCCGAGGCGACCTCGGTAATCTTCCTCGCGCCACTATTGGTCACGATGCTTTCGGTACCCCTGCTGCGCGAGCGGGTTTCTCGCGGGCAGTGGGGGGCGGTGCTGGTGGGATTCGCTGGAGTGCTGCTGATCGTGCGCCCAGGCGGTTCGCTGTTCACCCCGGCCGTTCTGTTTCCGTTGGCTGCGGCCGTGTGCTTTGCCTTCTACCAATTGCTGACGCGCATTCTCACCCGCACCGACAGCTCAGCCACCAGCAACTTCATCACCGGCCTGACCAACACGCTGATCATGAGTGCTCTGGTGCCGTTCTTCTGGCATCTGCCGGACAACCTCAGCCATGGTTTGTTGATGCTGGCCCTGGGCACCTGTGGCATGGGCGGGCACATGCTGCTGACCCAGGCGTTCCGCCACGCGTCGCCGCCGCTGCTGGCGCCCTTCGGTTATGGACAGATCGTTTTCGCCGGCCTGCTGGGGTTGCTGCTGTTCAACCACGCGCCGGATCAGATCGGCCTGCTCGGCATCGCCATCATCGTCGGCAGCGGTCTGTTCATGGCCTACGCGCAGAAGCGCTAGCAACTGGCTAGGCGCTTTCCGTCTGGCGCGAGTCCACATAATCCTTCAGCCACCGCAGCACTTGCACCGGCTCCCAGCGGGCCGGGTCGAACAGGGCGTAGGCCTGGCCCTGGTAACCCACGACATCCAGTTGCCGGTGATAGCCGGCACGCTGGAACAGAGCCTCTATCTCCGCCAGGCAGGTGTTGAAGTGCAGTCGACCGAAGGGCGTCTTGCCATCGGTCACCAGACCTTCCAGGCGTAATTCTTCCACCGCTTCGCGGATTTCTTCCGGGGCCATGCGGCTCACGGTGTATTTCAACTGGCGTACGTCCAGCATCGGGTCTTCCTCGGACGGATTCAGTGCAGCCGCCGGCTGGCGAACAAGGGCTGCACCTGGCCACGGGGTGGGAAGGGCAGCGGCAGCTGGTAGGGCAGCGGAACGTTTGATGGAACAGGTTGCTCGGGTATGGGCAATCGGATCGGGGCTGATACAGGCATAGGACTTTTCCTGGATTACTGTATATTTATACAGATATCAGTTGCCGCCGTCTGATGGCAACCAAACCAAAGGAAAAATCTGTTGTCAGTCATTTCCCCCTGACGCAGTACCCGGGAAGAAGAAGCCTGATGATTCGCTCTATCCTGCTGTTTTGCCTGTTGTTTTCCGCAGCCACCGAAGCCGCCGCACCGCGCACGTTCAACGAAGCCAAGAAGGCCGCCTGGAAGCTCTACGCCACGCACCCGGTGGAGTTTTATTGCGGCTGCCGTTACCAGGGCAATCGCGTGGATCTGAAAAGCTGCGGTTACGTGCCGAGGAAGACACCGCAGCGGGCCCAACGCATCGAGTGGGAGCACATCGTGCCGGCCTGGGTGATCGGCCATCAGCGCCAGTGCTGGCAGAAGGGCGGGCGCAAGAACTGCGCGGAGAATGATCCGACCTATCAGCGTGCCGAGGCCGACCTGCACAACCTGGTGCCGAGCATCGGCGAGGTGAACGGCGATCGCAGCAACTACAGCTTCGCCTGGCTGCCGCAGAAACCGAGCCAGTACGGCGCTTGCCCCATGGTGGTGGACTTCAAGGCGCGCAAGGCGATGCCGCGCCAGCAGATCCGCGGCATGATTGCGCGGACCTACTTCTATATGAGCGACCGCTATGGCCTGCGCCTCTCCAGCCAGGATCGCAAGCTCTACAACGCCTGGAACCGCCAGTACCCGGTGGAGGCCTGGGAGCGCAACCGCAACCAGCGCGTGGCCTGCGTGATGGGCTACGGCAATCCGTTCGTGGGCAAGGTGGATATGGGTGTTTGCCGGCGATAGCTAAGCGACTCGGCGCCCAGGGCGACCTTGTGCACACCCAGAGAATTCGTGGTGTGCGCCATGCGCACCACTGAGCCGGCATAAGGGCCAGCGGTGCGCGCGGGGCACCTCACGTTCGTGGCTCTAGCTCCCACCAGCTGGGCAGCAGACGCTGCACCTCCGGTCGCGCAAAGCGGTCGTCGATCAGGTGCAGTACGCCCCTGTCCTCGGTCGTGCGGATGACGCGCCCGGCCGCCTGTACCACTTTCTGCAAGCCTGGGTAGAGATAGGCGTAGTCGTAACCGGCGCCGAACTGCGCGGCCATGCGCAACTTCAACTGCTCATTGATAGGGTTCAGCTGTGGCAGGCCAAGGGTGGCGACGAAGGCGCCGATCAGTCGCTCGCCGGGCAGGTCGATACCTTCACCAAATGCACCGCCTAGCACGGCGAAACCGATGCCTTGGCCGCCGGCCTCGAAACGCTCGATGAATGCCTGGCGCGCTCCTTCGTCCATCTGCCGTGCCTGCAGCCAGATGGGAGCCTGCGGATGTTCGCGGGCGAACAGGCTGGCGACCTGCTGCAGGTAGTCGTAGCTGCTGAAGAAGGCCAGGTAGTTGCCGGGGCGTTCCGCAAACTGCCGGGCCATCAGTCGTGTGATGGGGGCGAGCGACGCGCTGCGGTGTTGGTAGCGCGTGGATACGTCGGCGGCAATCCGAACCTGGAGCTGTTCGGCGCTGAAGGGGGAGTCCACTTCCAGCCAGGGTGTGTTGGGCGCCAGCCCGAGCAAGTCGCCGTAATAGTGGCGCGGGTTGAGGGTGGCCGAGAACAGCACGGTGGAGTGGCTGGCGGCGAACCGCGGACCAACGAACGGCGCGGGTATCAGATTGCGCAGGCACAGGCGTGACAGGCTGGCCCCGCCCTTGCCAGGTCGCTTGCTGAGGTCGAACAGTGAATGGCTGCCGAATTGCTCGGCCATGCGCCCGAACTGCATGGCTTCGAAGTAGAAGTCCTGCAGGGCGGCATCCATGGCGGTGGGGTTTTCGGTGAGGTAGTCGGTTATCGCAGTGACCGCGCCCTGAAGTGCGTTCAGCAGCTTTGTCGGAGGCGAGTCATAGGCGCGGTAGTCCCCGGCCTGTTCCCTGTTGAGTTCACTCCAGGTGCGGCCCACTCGTTCCAGGGGTTTTTTCAGCACGGCCGGGGAGTTCTTGCGCAAGACCTTGAGGCTGAGCTGGTCGAGCTCGGCCGAGTACATCTTGCGCGCCCGCTCCACGAGATTGTGGGCTTCGTCCACCAGCACCGCGACACGCCATTGGTTGGCGTTGGCCAGCCCATGGAGAAGGGCGCTTGAGTCGAAGTAGTAGTTGTAGTCGCCCACGACCACGTCGCTCCAGCGCGCCATCTCCTGGGCCAGGTAGTAGGGGCAGACCTGATGGGCAAGCGCCACTTCGCGAATGGCTTCGCGGTTGAGCCAACGGCGCTCGGCTGCAGCCTTGCGAGCGCCTGGGAGGCGTTCGTAGAAGCCGCTGGCAAGGGGGCAGGACTCGCCGTGGCAGGCATTCTCCGGGTGTTCGCAAGCCTTGTCGCGGGCGACCAGTTCCAGCACTCGAAGGGGCTCGGCATCGATCTGGCGCAGGGCATCGAGGGCCAGTTGGCGACCGGGTGTTTTCGCCGCGAGGAAGAACACCTTGTCCAGCCCTTGGCGCGGAACCGCCTTGAGAAGGGGGAACAGGGTGCCGAGGGTCTTGCCGATTCCGGTGGGTGCCTGAGCCATCAGGCAACAGCCGGTGCTTGCCGCCTTGTACACGGCCTCGGCGAGCTGGCGCTGGCCCTGGCGGAATCCGGAATGGGGAAAGGTCAGGGCTTCGAGAGCGGTGTTGCGCGCCTTTGCATGGGAGAGTTCCTGTTCCCCCCAGGCGATGAAGCGTTGGCATTGGGATTCGAAGAACAGTCGCAGGTCCTCGGCCGTGTGGTGTTCGGTGAGCAGGGTTTCCTTCTGGCTGCCGATATCGAAATAGACCAGCGCCAGTTCGATCTCCGTCAGCGACTGCTGCTGGCAGAGCAGCCAGCCGTAGACCTTGACCTGGGCCCAGTGCAAGTGCCGGTGGTTATCCGGCATGCGCTGGAGATCACCGCGATAGGTCTTCACTTCTTCCAGGCGATTCAGAGCCGGGTCGTAACCGTCAGCGCGACCGCGCACTCGCAGCGGGCCGAATTCACCACTCAAGGCCACTTCCGTCTGGTAACCCTCGCCACGACGGCTGGCCACCAGCGCGTGACCCGCGATGCCTTCCTGGGCCGTGGGCGTCGGGGTGAAGCGCAGGTCGAGGTCGCCTGTCTTGGCGGTGAACTCGCAGAGCGCGCGTACGGCGACGCTGTAGCTCACGTCAGGCGTCCGCCCACTGCACGTAGCAGACTTCCACCGGAATCCCGTGCTGGGCGCAGAACTCCAGCCAGCGCAGCTGGTTGTCCTGCAGGCGGTCGCCGGGGCCTTTCACCTCTATCAGACGATAGCGGCGTTCGGCCGGCCAGAACTGGATCAGATCCGGCAGGCCAGCGCGGTTGGACTTGATGTCGGCGAGGATGCGCTGGAAGCAGGCTTTGAGCTGCACGGCCGGCAGGCAGGCCAGGGCCTGGTCGAGCAGGTCTTTGTCCAGGTTGCCCCAGTAGACGAAGGGCGACAGTACCCCCTGTTTGGCGGCGAAGGTCCGGCGAATGCTTGTCTGGTAGGCATCGCTGTCCAGTTGCGCCAGGCAGGCATCGAACATTTCCGCCCGGCGCGCACGGAAATCAGGGCTGAGCAGGTCCGCCGGACCATTGTGGAAGGGATGAAAGAAAGCGCCGGGCAGCGCGGCGAAGATGGCGTCCCAGCACAGCAGGCCGAACAGCGAGTTCAGCAAGGTGTTCTCCACGTAGTGCACGGGCGCGCCGTCGTCGTTGAAATGCAGCAGCACGGCATGCTCCACCGAGAGCGGTTCAGGGGGCTGCGGCAACACGAGGTCGATGCGCTGCACCGTTGTGCGGCCGACAGATGGCTCTTTTGGCAGCGCGAGTTTCCGGCGCAAGCGCGGCAGGATGCGGGTCAGGTGCTGCTGCTCCTCCTCGCTCTCGGGCGCCCCACTGGCGAATTGCGCGAGACTGAACGCATCGTCATGGGCCTCCAGGCGTTCGAGCACGCGGATGCGCCGCACCCGCGCCCCTGGATAGTCGCAAAGGCCGTACAGGCCCAGCGCCGCTTCAAGTAGCGCGCAGCGCTCGCAATGCTGGCCGACCTGGAACAGCAGCTTGCGTCGACGTGCATCCAGCCAGGGGTTGGCGTGGGGCTCGGCGGGCAGTTCAGGCAGCAATTGCTCGATTGCCTCGCCGTCTTCGAAGCGTTCCCGCAAACGGTGCAGGTAAAGGTAGTAGTCGAGGTCTGCGCGTTCGCGAAAACCTCTCGCCGAGGTGTCGATCTCCACCTTCTCGTACTGGTAGATGCCCAGATCAGCGAGGACGAACTCGGACCAGTCCTGGTAGAGGTTGCCGAAGAACATTAGCCTCAGGCGGTCGCAGATATCCATCAGTCCGAGGGCGTAGACGCAATCGCTGCTGGCCGGGCACCAGAGCGCAAAGGTACGGCCTTCATTGTATTGAGTTAGCAGGTTTTCCAGGCGCTCCGCCTTGCGCCCCGGCGCTTTGCCGAAGCAGGCATCCACTTCGCCCAGCGTAAGCAGTCCGAATAGCTGCGCCAGGTCCAGTTCCGGCGCCGCATCCAGCCAGCCAAGCGCCAGTAGCGGCAGGGCCGCCGCACGGGTATCGCCTATCTCTGCGTAGTTCAACTTACTGGCGCGGAACAGTGTGCCCTTGCGCATCACCATGCGAACCAGTAGCGCCTGGGAGGCGCGGGGCAGGGCGCGGAAATTCTCGATGAACGTCTGCTCGTCTCCGTCGAGGAGGTCGTGATAACGCTCGCTGATCCAGTCCAGCAGGGTGTGGAAGTTGAGCAGGTAGTAGAACGGATCGTCGAGGGTGGCGGGCATGGTGAGGGAGGCAGACTGGACTTCTACTGTGGATATATACAGATATCAGGCGCGATGGGGGCGCGGCAAATGCATTTCGATCAGTGGGTCCCAGCTGGCGGCAGCCATTCTCCCAGTTCTGAAATGCTGCGCCCTTTGAGCGAAACGACACTATTTATTTTGTCGCGCCTGAAGCTAAAAAACCTATATCCAAAGCCTTCTGGCGCGCGGGCCGGGCGCTTTTCGTGCTGGCAGCTTTTTCCTAGCCAGCGACTACAAAAATCATAATTTCGCGATTGCCTCGCTCTGAACAGAATGCGGCCAACACCCCCACAGATAGCCGCATCAGCAGAACAAGAATGATCAGAGTCAGAGGAGGCAAGCGATGACCGACCTGAACCAGACCGCGTTTCAGAAGTACGCGGACAAGGCAGTTGAAAGAATAGAGATCGATACGCTGGTTGTTGGTGCCGGTCAGGCCGGCGTGGCCATGAGTGAGCACCTGACCAAGCTCGGGGTACCGCATCTGGTACTGGAGCGCAATCGAATCGCGGAAGCCTGGCGCACCGGGCGCTGGGATTCGCTGGTGGCCAATGGGCCGGCCTGGCACGACCGCTTCCCCGGGTTGGAATTCGACCTCGATCCCGACGCCTTCGCTCCCAAAGAGCAGGTTGCAGCTTACTTCGAAGCCTACGCCAAGCAGTTCGATGCCCCGATCCGCACCGGCGTGGAAGTGAAATCAGTGGTGCGCAATATCGACCGTCCGGGGTTCACCATCGAAACCTCCGAGGGTGTGATCCAGGCAAACCGAGTGGTGGCCGCTACCGGGCCTTTCCAGCGCCCGATCATTCCGCCGATTGCGCCGACCAATGCAAGGGTCACGCAGATTCACTCGGCCCAGTACCGCAATCCGCAGCAACTGCCTGAAGGCGGCGTGCTGGTGGTTGGGGCCGGGTCCTCGGGCGTGCAGATTGCCGATGAGCTGCAGCGTGCCGGCAAGCAGGTCTACCTTTCGGTCGGGCCGCATGATCGTCCGCCGCGCGCCTATCGCAACCGTGATTTCTGCTGGTGGCTTGGCGTGCTCGGTCTGTGGGACGCGGAGGCCGCCCAACCTGGCAAGGAACACGTGACCATCGCCGTGAGCGGGGCCCGTGGTGGCCATACGGTCGACTTCCGTGGACTGGCCCATCAGGGAGTGACGTTGGTTGGGCTCACCAAGTCGTTCGATGGCGACGCGGTCACCTTCCAGGCAGACCTTGTGGAGAACATCGCCCGCGGTGATGAGAACTACCTGTCCCTGCTGGATGCAGCGGACGCTTACATCGAGCGCAATGGACTCGACCTCCCGGAGGAGCCCGAAGCCCGCGCTACTTACCCGGACCCGGAATGCATGAGCAATCCGATTCTCGAGCTGGACCTGGCGAAGGCAGGGGTTACCTCGATCATCTGGGCAACCGGTTACGCGGTCGATTACAGCTGGCTGAAGGTCAATGCCTTCGACGCCAAGGGCAAGCCGCAACACCAGCGCGGTGTGTCGGCCGAGCCGGGCGTTTATTTCCTCGGCCTGCCGTGGCTTTCCCGTCGTGGCTCCACCTTTATCTGGGGTGTTTGGCACGACGCCAAGCATATCGCCGACCACATTGCTACCCAGCACAAGTATCTCGCCTACCGCGATGCCTCTCAGCGCCAGGCGAAAGACTGAGCGAAAACGTTTCCGTGCAGGCGACTGCCGCTATTCGTGTGTTCAAACAATCAGATTTCTGGAAGTGATTCGATGCCTACCCATACTCGCATCCGCATGTTCAATACCAAGGACACCTATCCGAACCAGTCGCTGGACAACGACCTGTGCCAGGCCGTGCGTGCTGGCAACACCGTCTATGTGCGCGGCCAGGTCGGTACGGATTTCGAAGGTCGACTGGTCGGCCTCGGCGATCCGCGCGCCCAGACCGAGCAGGCGATGAAAAACGTCAAGCAGTTGCTGGAAGAGGCGGGCAGCGACCTGTCCCACATCGTCAAGACCACCACCTACCTGATCGATCCACGCTACCGCGAGCCGGTCTACCAGGAAGTCGGCAAATGGCTCAAAGGCGTATTCCCGATCTCTACCGGGTTGGTGGTTTCGGCCCTGGGCCAGCCCCAGTGGCTGATGGAGATTGATGTGATCGCGGTAATTCCGGACGACTGGCAGTCGGCACAGGCATAAGGAGCAGGACCATGACGTTCTCTATCATCGGACGCTGCCCTGAAACGGGTCAGCTCGGCATCGCCATCAGCTCGTCGAGTATCGCGGTCGGCGCCCGTTGCCCCTGGGTGCGGGCCGGGGTTGGTGCGGTGGCGACCCAGAACGTCACCCTGCCGGCCCTGGGGCCGCAGATTCTCGATCTGCTCGACGCGCAGCAACTGGAGCCTGCGGCAGCCCTTGATCGGGCGCTCAGCACCAACGGCTGGAGCCAATATCGCCAGGTCACGGTGATCGATAGCCAGGGCCGCACCGCGCTGTTCAGTGGTAGCGAGGCTCTGGGCGTTCACAACGCGGTTGCTGGCGAGCAGTGCGTCGCAGCAGGGAATCTATTGTCTGCAACCCAAGTAATTGAAGCCATGGTGCAGGCATTCGAGACTGCACCCGGGCTTCTCGCGGACCGTCTGCTGGCAGCCATGCATGCCGCGATGGCCGCAGGTGGCGAAGCGGGTCCGGTTCACTCTGCAGCACTAAAGGTGATGGGTGATCTCACTTGGCCGCTCGTCGATCTGCGGGTCGACTGGGCGGATGAGGATCCCATCGGCCAGCTGGAGACGCTCTGGCGGGCCTATCGGCCGCAGATGCAGGACTATGTCACCCGTGCGCTGAATCCGACGGCGGCTCCCAGCTATGGGGTGCCGGGTGATGAGTGAAGTGTCCAGTCGCGATCTGCTCGAACGACTGATCGGTTTCGCTACCGTCAGTCGGGATTCCAACCTGGAGTTGATCGCCTTCATCCGCGATTACCTGGCGGGGCTCGGCGTGGAAAGCGAGCTCTTCTACAACCTGGAGCGCACCAAGGCCAACCTGTTCGCCACCATCGGTCCTCGCGACCGAGGTGGTGTTGTGCTTTCAGGTCATACCGACGTAGTGCCTGTGGAGGGGCAGGCCTGGACGGTCGAGCCGTTCAGGCTGACGGAGAGGGAAGGGCGCTTTTATGGGCGCGGTACGGCGGATATGAAAGGCTTCATCGCCTCCGTCCTGGCCGCAGTACCAGCCTTTCTGGAGCAGCCGCTGACGCTTCCGGTACATCTGGCCTTCTCTTATGACGAGGAGGTGGGCTGCCTGGGTGTGCGACCCATGCTGGCGGAGTTGGAGAAGCGTCCACATAAGCCGCGCTTGTGCCTGATCGGCGAACCCACGGAGTTGAAGCCGGTGCTAGGCCATAAGGGCAAGCTGGCCATGCGCTGTCAGATTCAAGGTGCCGCCTGCCATTCCGCCTACGCGCCCTATGGCGTGAATGCCATCGAGTACTCGGCGCGGCTGATTGGCAAGCTGGGCGAGATTGGCGCGGATCTGGCCCGGCCGGAACGCCATGACGAGCGTTTCGATCCACCTTTTTCCACGGTGCAGACTGGTACCATCAAAGGCGGACGGGCGTTGAATATCGTCCCGGCGGAATGCGAGTTCGACTTCGAGGTGCGTGCTCTGCCGGGATTCGATGCGCAGCAGGTGGCCGATGAGCTGCAGGTTTATGCCGAGGCCGAGCTGGCACCGCAGATGCGCAGGGTACAAGCGAACACGGGCATCAGCCTGAGGCCATTGAGTGCCTATCCGGGGCTGGCCACTCCGCCCGACAGTGAAGCAGCTCGTCTGTTGGCACTTATCTGTGGTTCGGCGGAGTTCGGCACAGTGGCATTTGGCACCGAGGGCGGGTTGTTCGACCAGGCCGGCATTCCAACTGTCGTCTGTGGCCCGGGCAGCATGGATCAAGGCCATAAGCCCGACGAATACGTCAGCTTGGAACAGCTGGCGGAGTGCGACTTGATGCTGCGCCGCCTGGCGCTTTATCTGCAGCGCGAAGACCGCCTGCTGTAGACTGCCGCACCCCTATCTATATGGCTGGGCTGCGTGATTGACGGGCGTCAACCCCATTGCTACCATTCCAGCCCTTATGTTGGCTCGATTCCTCCGTCCGGAGGTTGAAAAAGCCAATGTCAACCCCGAGTTTTGCGTCGGTTTCCGCATTCGCGGAAGACGGCGCCACCGGGGCGGCGCGGGATACCAGCTTCGATCCCCGTCGCTTCTATTGATGACTTGACCGCATTGGCTGGAGTGCGGAATAGGGCCTTTCCTGGCCTTTGACTACAGGTATGAACATGAGCGAAAGCTTTGCAGAACTTTTTGAAGAAAGCCTGAAATCCCTCGACATGCAGCCGGGTGCCATCATCACCGGCATCGTGGTCGACATTGATGGTGACTGGGTCACCGTCCATGCTGGCCTGAAATCCGAGGGCGTCATCCCGGTCGAGCAGTTCTATAACGAACAAGGCGAACTGACCATCAAAGTGGGTGACGAGGTCCACGTTGCGCTTGACGCGGTGGAAGACGGCTTCGGTGAAACCAAGCTGTCCCGCGAAAAAGCCAAGCGCGCCGAGTCCTGGCTGGTTCTGGAAGCCGCCTTCAACGCCGAAGAAGTGGTCAAGGGCGTTATCAATGGCAAGGTCAAGGGCGGTTTCACCGTCGACGTCAGCGGCATCCGCGCGTTCCTGCCGGGCTCCCTGGTCGACGTGCGTCCCGTACGCGACACCACCCACCTGGAAGGCAAGGAACTCGAGTTCAAGGTCATCAAGCTGGATCAGAAGCGCAACAACGTTGTCGTTTCCCGTCGCAGCGTCCTGGAAGCCGAGAACAGCGCCGAGCGCGAAGCTCTGCTGGAATCCCTGCAGGAAGGCCAGCAAGTCAAAGGTATCGTCAAGAACCTCACCGACTACGGTGCGTTTGTTGACCTGGGCGGCGTAGACGGCCTGCTGCACATCACCGACATGGCTTGGAAGCGCATCAAGCACCCGTCCGAGATCGTCAACGTTGGCGACGAGATCGACGTGAAGGTCCTGAAGTTCGACCGCGAGCGCAACCGCGTCTCCCTGGGTCTGAAGCAACTGGGCGAAGACCCATGGGTTGCCATCAAGGCTCGTTACCCGGAAGGCACTCGTGTGACCGCCCGCGTAACCAACCTCACCGACTACGGCTGCTTCGCCGAGCTGGAAGAGGGTGTGGAAGGCCTGGTACACGTTTCCGAAATGGACTGGACCAACAAAAACATCCACCCGTCGAAAGTCGTTCAGGTTGGCGACGAAGTGGAAGTTCAGGTTCTGGACATCGACGAAGAGCGTCGTCGTATCTCCCTGGGCATCAAGCAGTGCAAGTCCAACCCGTGGGAAGACTTCTCCAGCCGCTTCAACAAGGGCGACAAGATCTCCGGCACCATCAAGTCGATCACCGATTTCGGTATCTTCATCGGCCTGGAAGGTGGTATCGACGGTCTGGTTCACCTGTCCGACATCTCCTGGAACGAAGTTGGCGAAGAAGCCGTACGCCGTTTCAAGAAGGGCGACGAGCTGGAAACCGTCATCCTCTCCGTTGATCCGGAGCGTGAGCGCATCTCCCTGGGCATCAAGCAACTGGAAGACGATCCGTTCTCCAGCTACGCCTCCATGCACGAGAAGGGCAGCATCGTTCGCGGCACCGTGAAAGAAGTTGACGCCAAGGGTGCTGTAATCAGCCTCGGCGGCGAGATCGAAGGTGTTCTGAAGGCTTCCGAAATCAGCCGTGACCGCGTTGAAGACGCTCGCAACGTGCTGAAGGAAGGCGAAGAAGTCGAAGCCAAGATCATCAGCATCGACCGTAAGAGCCGCGTAATCAGTCTCTCCATCAAGTCCAAGGACGTTGATGACGAGAAGGACGCCATGAAGGAACTGCGCAAGCAGGAAGTCGAGTCCACCGGCCCGACCACTATTGGTGACCTGATCCGTGCTCAGATGGAGAACCAGGGCTAATCACCCTGCTCCATTAGCAAAAAGGGCGGCCTAGGCCGCCCTTTTTGTTGCCTGTGATTTACCTTCCTGCGCTAAGGCTGTTCAAAGCCCCTCTGGCGTGCTAAAAATTCATTGAGCTGATCTAGCCGCTTGAATTAGAAGGGAAAACCATGACCAAGTCGGAGTTGATCGAACGAATCGTAACGCATCAGGGACAGCTTTCATCCAAGGATGTAGAGCTTGCCATCAAGACCATGCTCGAGCAGATGTCCCAGGCGTTGGCGACGGGGGACCGGATCGAGATTCGTGGATTTGGTAGCTTTTCACTTCACTTTCGTGCGCCGCGAGTTGGGCGGAACCCCAAGACGGGCGAGTCCGTCAGGCTCGACGGAAAATTTGTTCCACACTTTAAGCCGGGGAAAGAGTTGCGAGACAGAGTGAACGAGCCAGAATAACGAAGACTCTACGAGATTCCTTTCTGTGGCTTGGGGTGGATTAAGTAGTACCTAGCGTTCGATGGCCCAAAAATCATGTGCTGAGCAAGACGCTGTTTTTCAGGAAGGATACCGATTCGATTCCTTTCGTTCTATTTTGCAAGCTGTTTTGATAGCTTGTAACAGTTGCTTTATGTATTTTTATATTGGTTTAGAATCGTCAATCTGATTTTTATTTAATGGCTGCTTAGGGGTTCCTTTGAGTAACGACTACCACGGACAGATGGCTCGGGATGAAATTGGCCTTTCGACTCTACTTCTTGCGCTGTGGGAGCGTAAGCTTTGGGTGGCCATTATTGCTGCTGCTTGCACCCTGATTTCAGTCCTCTATTTATCCAAGGGGAAACCGATCTATCAGGCTCAGGTCTATTTGACACCTCCTACAGAAATTCAGGTTTCCACGCTGAATGTTGGGCGAGGAGCGGGGACCGAGTTTGCCGCCTATTCGAGCGACAGGGTGTTTGCCCTGCTTAAAAAGAACCTGGTCTCCGCTCAGGCGCGCCAGGAGTATTTCAAGCAGATTTCTCAAACAGCGGCGCCCATGGTTACGTTCTCCGTGGAGCCATCGCCCGAACGCTTGGTTCTTGTGGCTACTGGCGAAACATCCGAGTCGGTAGTTCAGCATGCGAAGGGGTTTCTGGTTGTAGTCGATCGCTTGGCGCGGAAGGAAATCACTGAAAGTTCCAATGAGGAATTTGCTGTCAAGAGAAAAAGCATAAAGCTCGAGATGGCAGCATTGCGTAAAGTCGCGAAGCTGAGAAGGGCCGATCAAATTCATAGGCTGCAGGAAGCCCTCAGTGTTGCCGAATCAATCAAGTTGGTGAAGATGGATGCTTCGCTTGCTGGGCGAGATGCAGTGGCTGCCATCTCCGATAGCCTGATGTATCTGAAAGGTACAGAGGTCTTGAAGGCCGAATTGCGAGTCTTGGAGAACAGGTCTTCTGACGATGCCTTCATACCTATGCTCAGAACCTTGCAGGAAAAGCTTGAGGTTCTTAGTGTGCGGGACGTAAGACCTGAAGATGTAACCGCCTTCAATCAAGATGGACGGATAGTTTCTTCAGAGGTTTCCGTTGGTCCGCGCAAAGTTGTAAAAGTGGCAATTGGTTTGATCTTTGGACTGGGTCTCGGTGTTTTTCTCGCACTTGCTCAGTTCCTAATTAAGCGTGGGCGCCTGTGATGCACAAAAGCCGCCTTTTGAGTATCGTTATACCCACTCACAATCGATCCAGATATGCAGTGGAGTGCGTAAAAAGCATACTCGAGATCGACTCCGATGAGTTTGAGGTGGTTATTCATGATACGAGCAATGATGGCTGCGAGTTAAGGGCCTGGGCGGCCGGCGTTCCTGATGATCGACTTCGGTATGTTCATTGGGGCGAACCCCTGTCGATGACTCAGAATCATGAGCACGCTATTGCACTGGCGTGCGGTGAGTATGTCTGCCTGATAGGCGATGACGATAGCGTGTCGAGCCAGATCATCGCAGCGGCCAAGTTCGCAGATGGAATGGGGATTGATATTCTCACTCCTGAAATCAAAGCGATGTATTCGTGGCCTGACTTCAAAACTAGCTTCTATGGCAGTGCTCATGCAGGCAAGCTTTATCTCGGAAAGATCAGCCGGCAATTATTGAAGAAGGACTCGGCGCAAGCCCTGAGGATGTCTCTGGATAATGCATGCCAAGGGACCGACGGGTTGCCCAAGCTCTATCATGGACTGGTTAGACGAGCGCTCCTGGATAAGCTCAGGGAATCTACGGGGTTGGTCTTCTATGGGACGAGCCCAGATATTTCCGTGTCATTAGGGTTGGCTCTTTTAAGTTCTCATTTTTATGTGGTTGACTTTCCCTTCACCATTCCAGGTGCTTCCGGGGGGAGTAACACTGGGCGCAGTGCAGTTAACAAGCACAAAGGCGATATCAAGAGCGACCCGCATATGCAGCCTTTCAAGAACCTTGATTGGCCAAAGGAGCTTCCGTTCTTTTTCAGTGTTGAAACCGTTTGGGGGCATTCTGCTTGGGAAACCTTGAAGTTGCGCGCCCCCGAGTTGTTGGCTGACTTTAACCTGAACAGGTTTTTCGCGGTATGCAAATCCCGGCACTCGGATTATCGAGAAGCAATAGGGGCGGCTGAAGCGTATCTCTCCAGTGTCACAGGACGGAGGTACTCTCCAGGGGCGGTAAAGCAGGCTCGATTAAAATTTTTCTTCGAGCGCTTGGTGGGAAGGGCCAAGCGAATGCTGCATCCGTTACCTAACAATGGCATGGAGGCCCACGGCCCGTATGAAAATGTTCGGTATGCAAAGCATATGCTTGAACAGTTATTGGGCGATGACCCAATGTTCAAGAGATAGGTGTCCTCGTGCTTGAGACGGTGGCCCAGGATCAAAAAGCGAAGATTTTATCTAGAGAGTCTCTGTTTGTATTCTTCCCTTATATTCTCGTTCTTGGGAATATCCAGATATGGTTCGGTACCAGTTCACTAACGGTGCCGTTTGCACTGATTGCTGTCCTGCCATTGATGATGCTTTCGTTTCTCAGGGGAGGAGATTTCCGGTCAATTCTGTTTCTGTTGATATATGGTTTCCTTTTCTTCCTGGGGCTGCTTTCTTCGGCTTATAACCCCCAGAGTTCCTGGGGGCGGCATCTGGCGAGCTTGATTCCAGTCTTTACCGGTGGTGCAGTGCTACTGTGTTTCAAGGATGTAGCCTATAATCGGAAACTGGAGGCATCTATTCGAAACGCGGGCCTGCTCCTTGGTTTCTTGGTGTGGTGCAAGTTTTTCTATGGCGCTCTCTATGTCTATATGACAGACGGCGGGTTTTATGAGCTGAAATCTCATTTGAGCCTACCCTTGGGAAATTCCAATTTTCTTGCAGTCTATCTCCTGTTCTTCTTGGCTTTCACCGTAGGAAAAGGCCAGGTTTGGAGTTCGCTGTTTATTTTGCTTGCAGTCTTCATGACGATGTCCCGGTTTGGGACGATGTTTTCCATTTTCACAATACTGCTCGCCTGTGCTGCCGGCCGCTTTACTGTGTCGGCAGTGCTATGGCCCCTGGCCCTGGTCTGTTTTTCTGTTTTTCTATTGATCATGTTGAATATAGGCGAAGCGCTTGCGCTTTTGAGAGAAGGATATTTCCCTTCTCTTCTCGCGAGGGCCGAGTTGTGGGAGCAAGGTAAAAACCTAGTCCAGGTTTCTCCGGTTCTTGGAGCTGGGCCAGGAGGGTTTACAACCCATCTGGACTCAATCGCGTGGCCTAGGCAGGAGTGGGGGAGTCACAACTGGATCCTGTCTGTCTGGGTGGAATACGGCGTAACCGGATTCTTGCTGTACCTCTTCATGATCTCTATGTTTTTTCTGCAAGCGCCAGTCAAGGAACGAGTACTTGGCAAAAGGATCAAGCTTGGTATTGCCATAACCTTGCTGTTTGGTCTGTTTGAGAACGTTGTTGGCATATCCTCCTACGAAGCGCTCTTTGCGTTTTCAATTTGTGTTCTTCTTAGCTTGCAGCGCCTCGATCTGAAGCCGGGAGTAGTGAATAGGGACTCATTATGAGTCAGATGAGACTGTCTCTGCTCGCAAGTCTCGCTGGGAAAATCATCTACGCCGTCTCGAACTTCCTAGCTTTCCCTATCTATACAAAAATCCTGGGGATGGAGTCAGTTGGTCTCATCGGCTTCTTCGTCATGCTGCAAATGATATTCATGGCGCTGGATGGCGGAATGACAAGTGCATTCACCAGAAGGCTGTCGAGCATGAAGAGATTTCGTGAGCATGCTCCCTTCCGTTACCTTGTATTGCTGAGTTCTTCTCTCGCGGCCCACTTCGTGATCTTTGCCTCCATTGGCATTCTTTTTGGTGGCGGCGTCTACCTTTTTGCAACGGAGATATCAGAAAAGTGGTTGATTGTTCAGGGGCTTGAGTTTGGTCTGGTTGTCGCCTGTGTCGAGTGGATGGGGATATTGATATTCCTAGGTTTCGTCTCTCTGATACTGCAAGCATATTTAGTAGCACGCGAGATGCTCGTTGTACATAGCGTCTTGTTTTCCCTGTACTCAATCTCAAGAACACTTGGAATCGTCTTGTACATTTATGTGTTTGAGGTGACTTCGGCGAAGTTGGACCTGTTTTTCGGGGCTCAATTTATGGTCTGCCTCGTTTATGTTTTTGCGCTGGTCATTGTTTGTGCACGATTCAGCAAGGGAGAGTTTCTACTCAAGCCTTCATTTTTATCGGTATTCCGTGATGGCCGATTCTCCCTGGGGGTTTTTCTTGTTTCAATTTCGTCCATTGCGGTTATTCAGGTTGATAAGCTTTATTTGAGTAAGATGATTGATCTGACTGGCTATGGGTACTATACGCTTGCCACCAGTCTTGCAAGTCTTCCCTACATTGTTTCCTCGGCTATGTATCCAGTGATCTATCCGAGGTTTTCTGCGTTGGTGAGCAGTGGCGAGCATTCTCGTATTCTCAAAATCTATACTGCTAGCTCTTGTGTGTTGGTAATAACCCTTCAGCTGGCCTCCATGTTTATCTGGTATCACTCTTCAGTCCTCCTGGAGGTGTTTTTCGCTGTGGAGGTGGTTTCTCATGTCACTCCCTTGCTACCGCAGTTGTTCCTCGGTACTGCAATTCAGTCATTATTGATAGTTCCATTTTCGCTTCAATTGGCTCATGGCTGGACCTGGTTTTCGTTGAAATTGAATCTTGCACTTGCTCCTGTCATGTTCGCGTCGCTGATCTATCTGGTTGATCGTTACGGTCTGGTTGGGGCTGCTTGGGTTTGGTTTGGTTATAATGTCCTATCTTTCCTGGCGACCAATATCTATGTGCTGTCCCGATTGAAGTACATTAAATCTGCGGCACGTGTCATGTGTCTGGCTGTGCTAAGTTGCTTGCTGGCCTTCTTTCTGTTTGACTTGGCCTACGCTCAGTTTTCATCGATGCTATCTGATGTCGAATCGCTTCTGGTTCTATTTACTGCGGCGGTACTCCTGATGTTTTCTCAGTTTTTCATCTTCAGAAAGTCCTTGGCGGGTTTCAATTGAATAATCCATGTGAAGTGGTTGGTGCTCGGGTTATCAATTTGATCAGAGATGCTCGGCAAACTGGAGGAGGAATCACGCAAGCGGTATTGCCATTGCACCGCGAGTTGCTACGCAGTCGTGTAAATTCGCTTTTGCTTGTAGGGGTTCCACCGGAGAACCCGCCAGAAAACACCATAAGTATTGGTGCGCGCGCGGAGTTGCTGCGGCAAGGGGTTGCTGGCCCTGCAGCGGATAGCATTGCCCATGTTCATGGCTTATGGACGCCATTCGAGTGGCGCGCGAGCAAGTTCTTTCTTGATCGATCCGTTCCCTTGATCATCAGTCCCCACGGAATGCTGGAGCCCTGGGCAATGGCTCACAAGAAGCTGAAGAAGATGGCTGCCTGGCATCTCTACCAGCGGCGCATCTTGTCCCGGTGCAAGCTGCTGGTGGTCAACTCCGAGCGCGAGCTGGGGAGTATTCGACGATTAGGTGTGTCCAATCCCGTGGCGGTCATAGAAAACGGGGTTGATGTGCCGGCAAACATTGATTTCAGCAGGGTCGATGGTGCTCGCGAAAAGATCGTGCTGTTCCTCTCCCGTCTTGCGCCTGTGAAGGGGATCAATGATCTACTGACGGCGTGGTCGCGAATAGTTAATAAGAATGGATTTCAATTGCATCTGTACGGCAATGCCGAGCCAGGATACGAGGCGAAAGTACGGGCCTGTATTCGTCAGCTATCCCTGGAATCCAGTGTGCGGGTGATGGGGCCGGTCTACGGCGAGAGCAAGTGGCAAGTCTATCGATCTGCCGACATTTTCGTTTTGCCGTCATATAGCGAGAATTTCGGCATTGTAGTTGCGGAGGCAATGCTCTCTGGCCTTCCGGTGATCACCACGGATGCGACTCCTTGGGGGCATCTGCAGGAGCGGGGATATGGCTGGATAGTCAAGAATGACAGCGCTCGGTTGGCCGACACGCTGTCCTGGGCGATGGAGCTGCCCGAGGCACGCAAACGGGAGATGGGAGAGGCTGCCAGTCAGTTTGCTTTGGAACAGTACTCATGGAAAAATATAGGCCGAAAATATCTGGACGCCTATGAGTGGGTGACGGGGAAAGGTAAAATCCCAGATTTCATTGATATTTGACGGTCCTGATATGAAGCAAGTTGCCCCTAGTGTACAGGGGGCATATTTGTATTTGGGTCCTCGCTTTAATAAGAATTCGATTGACCGTGTCTGATTATTATTTGTGTCTGTCTGGTGCGTGTCGACAAGGATTGTAGCTCAGGGCTTCTTAATGAAAATACTCATCGTGACTCAGTACTTTTGGCCTGAGTTTTTTATAATAAATGCATTGAGCCTGAAGCTTGCTGAGCAAGGTTGCGAAGTTACCATCGCAACTGGAAAACCCAATTACCCGGATGGCCAGGTATTTTCCGGGTACACGGAAGAAGGGGTGCAGCGGGAGGACTGGAAAGGCCTCGAGATCATCAGGGTGCCGTTGCGTACAAGGCGTGCGGGCGGCGGCCTGAATCTTTTCCTGAACTACTGCTCGTTTGTGATTTCCGGCATCAGGCATTTGCCAGGTTTACTGGGTGGGCGTCAATTCGATGTCACCATAGTGTTTGCGCCGTCGCCATTGACCTCAGCTGTTCCTGCTATTTTTCTTAAGTCTCGTACGAAGTCCCATTTGGCAATCTGGGTCCAGGACCTTTGGCCAGAAAGTCTTTCGGCTACTGGTTTCATAAAGAACAAGTTCATTCTAGCATTGGCCTCTCTGGGTGTGCGCTGGATATATTCCAGGGCGGACACCTTGCTGGTTCAGTCAAAGGCATTTATCGCGCCTGTCGCTAAGTACTCCAAGGCATCCAAGATTGTCTACTATCCCAACTCGATCGATGATGGGGAGATCCATTCTTCGGCCACTGACGAACTGCCCGCTGAGCTGGTCAGGGACTTGGAAGGAAATTTCTGCGTTGTTTTCGCTGGGAATATCGGCAAGGCGCAATCCATCGAGACTCTAATCGCCGCCGCAGGGCGCCTTCAGCACCTGGAGAAATTCAAGCTGGTGCTGGTCGGCAGTGGCAGTATGTCCGCTTTCGTGGTGGAAGAAGTCGCGCGTTTGGGATTAACCAATGTGGTGGTTGCCGGGCGATTTCCAATCTCGCAGATGGAACACATCTATTCGCGGGCTTCTGCGCTGATCGTCTCATTGCGCTATGAAGAAATTCTCTCTTATACGATTCCAGGAAAAGTGCAAGCCTATCTGGCATCAGGCAAGCCAATCATTGCCTGTATGAATGGTGAGGGTGCGCGGGTCGTTCTCGAGTCTGGGGCCGGTTTGGCCTGCGCTGCCGAGGACCCCAATCAATTGGCTGAAACAATTGAGAAGCTCTACACCATGCCAGCCGAATTTTTGGCCGAGATGGGCAGAAACGGGCGTCACTATTTCCTTGAAAACTTCGAAATGGCCCACCAGGCCAAGAATCTCATCAATATCCTGGCCTCTCGTGCCGGCAAGGGCTGATTTCTAATGAAGATACTGATTCTGGGTGTCACCGGTATGCTCGGTAGTGCCACGTTCAAGGTGCTGTCCAAGAGTGGTCAGCACGATGTATATGGCACGCTTCGCTCGGCCGCAGGCAAGAGAAACTTCGATGAAAACTTTCATCAGCATCTGATCGAGGGCGTGGATGTCCTGGATCAGGATGCTCTTGCCCGGGTGCTTGCCTTCGTAAGGCCGGAGGTGGTGATCAATTGCGTCGGGCTGATCAAGCAATTGTCAGATGCCAAGGATCCCCTGTCTGCATTGCCTATCAATGCAATGCTTCCGCATCGCCTAGCGAACCTGTGCACGCTCATCGACGCACGGCTAGTGCATATCAGTACTGATTGCGTCTTCTCGGGAGCAAGGGGAATGTATCTCGAGTCTGATGTTTCTGATGCGGAGGATCTATATGGCAAGTCCAAGTATATTGGCGAAGTACACGACCGGCCTAATGTCATTACCCTCAGGACGTCAATCATCGGCCATGAACTGAACTCCAACTACTCGCTGGTGGATTGGTTCCTTAGCCAGGAAGAAAGTGTAAAGGGCTTTCGACAGGCGGTCTTTTCAGGGCTTCCGACCGTGGTCTTGGCTGACGTGATCCAGCGTTACGTGTTGCCTGACTCGAGCTTGAGTGGGCTCTATCATGTGTCGGCTGAGCCGATTGACAAGTATACTTTGTTGACTTTTATTTCAGAGGTCTACGGCAAGCAAATTGCCATCATTCCAGATGAAAAGCTGAAGATTGACCGCTCCTTGGACTCTTCTCGCTTTCGGGCAGCCACGGGGTTCGAACCGCCGGCTTGGCGTGAGCTTATTCGTACGATGTTCGAACAGTACTGACTGGGAAATTTAATAATGTTTGATGACAAGATCCTACTTATCACTGGCGGCACTGGTTCCTTCGGCAATACAGTGCTGCGGCGTTTTCTGGATACCAACGTAAAAGAGATTCGAGTATTCAGCCGCGACGAAAAGAAACAAGAAGACATGCGCATTGCCCTTGCCAATGACAAGGTCAAATTTTATATCGGTGATGTGCGGGACTGCGATAGCCTCGCCCAGGCTATGATTGGTGTCGATTATATATTCCACGCAGCGGCACTCAAGCAAGTGCCTTCCTGTGAGTTCTACCCGATGGAAGCGGTTAGAACCAATGTGCTTGGTACCGAAAATGTGTTGAACGCCGCAATTGCTTCCGGCGTGAAGCGCGTCGTCGTGTTGAGCACGGACAAGGCCGTATACCCGATCAATGCGATGGGGATTTCCAAGGCAATGGCCGAAAAACTGGTCGTTGCAAAGTCCCGGATGATTCCCGGTGGCGGGCCAGTCATTTGCTCGACTCGTTATGGCAACGTCATGGCGTCGCGTGGTTCTGTCATTCCCCTTTTCGTTTCGCAGATCAGGAACTCGGAGCCGCTAACTGTGACGGACCCGAACATGACGCGTTTCCTGATGTCCCTGGAGGACTCCGTCGATCTCGTCCTGCACGCTTTCGAGCACGCGCTGCAAGGCGACATCTTCGTCCAGAAGGCGCCAGCTGCAACGGTTGCCGACCTTGCGACCGCCCTCAAGAAGCTTTTCTCCAGCGACTCGGCGATCAAGGTCATTGGCACGCGCCATGGAGAGAAGCTTTATGAGTCGCTGATCTCCCGCGAAGAAATGGCAAAGGCGGAGGACATGGGGCGCTACTATCGAATTCCTGCCGATAACAGGGATCTCAACTACAAGAAGTACTTCGTGGAAGGTGAGGCCGAGATATCTGCGCTCGATGACTATACCTCTCACAATACCGAGCGTCTGACTGTCGAAGAAATCTGCGAGGTTCTCCTCAAGCTCGATTATATCCAGGATGAGTTGAATGCTTAAAGTAATGACCCTGGTTGGCACACGGCCCGAACTGATTAAGGTCAGCAGAGTCATTGCGGAACTCGATCAACACGTCAATCATGTTCTTGTGCATTCCGGCCAGAATTATGATTATGAATTGAACCAGGTGTTCTTCGACGACTTGTCGATCCGACGCCCCGATCATTTTCTCGGCGTGACGGGCGAGACTGCAGCCAAGGCAATTGGTGACGTTATTTCCAAGGCGGATGACGTCCTGCAATTGGAAAAGCCGGATGCCCTTCTGCTGTATGGCGACACCAATACCTGCCTGGCGGTAATTGCGGCCAAGCGTAGAAAGATTCCCGTTTTTCATATGGAAGCGGGAAATCGCTGCTTCGACCAACGTGTTCCGGAAGAATTGAATCGCAAGGTGCTGGACCACCTTAGCGACATCAACATGGTTCTTACCGAACATGCACGCCGCTATCTGATCGCAGAAGGAATTCGTCCCGAGACCATTATCAAGACTGGGTCGCACATGGAGGAAGTGCTCGATCATTACATGCCGCGCATCATTGCCTCCGATGTGTTGGCCCGCGAGGGGCTGGAAGAAGGCAAGTTCTTTCTCGTTAGTACTCATCGCGAGGAAAATGTCGATTCCATCGAGAACTTGCAGGACCTGTTGAGTACGTTGAGAGCGCTCGCCGAGACCTATCAGTTTCCAGTGGTGGTTTCCACGCACCCGCGTACTCGGAAACGCCTGGAGGCTCTGGAGGACGGCTTCGATCACCCGCTGGTCCGCTTCGTCAAGCCTTACGGATTCCTCGACTACATCAAGCTTCAGATGTCCGCGCTTTGTGTCCTGTCCGATAGCGGGACCATTACCGAGGAAGCGTCGCTGCTGGGTTTGCCTGCCATAACCATCCGCAATGCCCATGAACGGCCTGAAGGCATGGACGAGGGTACGCTGATCATGAGCGGACTGAAGACCGAGCGCGTTCTGGATGCGGTGCGTGTCGTGACCCGGCAGCAGGCCCAAGGGCAATGGAAAGTTCCCGTCGTCCGCGATTATCAGGGCGGGGCGGTTTCAAAGCAGGTTCTGCGGATAGTCCTGAGTTACACCGACTACATCAATAGAACCGTTTGGGCGAAACCCTGACGGGGCTTGGGCAGTAATATGCGTATCTTATTGACTGGAGCCTCCGGCTTCATCGGTTCTGCGCTGTTGGCGCGCATCTGCAAAGCCGGCAACTTCCAGCTGACAGTCGCGACGCGACGGGCTCTTCCAGGGTTGTCGCCCGAGGTAAAGTCGGAACTGGTATCGTCCCTGGATGCCGAGGCAGATTGGCGCGCGGCCTTGAGCGGCGTTGATGTCGTCATCCACACGGCTGCTCGCGTCCATGTCATGAACGAGTGTTCGGACGACCCCCTGTCCGAGTTCCGCAAGACGAATGTGGAAGGAACCTTGCGCCTGGCTTCTCAAGCAGCTGCAGCTGGCGTTCGGCGATTCATCTTCGTGAGTTCGATCAAGGTGAACGGCGAGATGACCTCCACGAGTGCTCCTTTCTTGGTCGATGCAACGCCGGCGCCTGCCGACCCCTACGGGGTTTCCAAGATGGAAGCGGAGCAGGCCTTGCGGTCGCTCGCCGCGGAGAGTGGTATGGAGGTTGTCATCATTCGTCCGCCGCTGGTGTATGGCCCGGGGGTGCGCGCCAATTTCCTGAATATGATGCGCTGGTTGTACAAGGGTGTGCCCCTGCCGCTCGGGGCCATCAACAACCGGCGTAGCCTCGTCGCCCTGGACAACCTCACGGATCTGATCCTGACCTGTACCGAGCATCCTGCTGCCGCAAACCAGACGTTCCTGGTCAGCGACGGGGAAGATCTCTCCACCACGCAGTTGCTTCGGCGTATGGGCAATGCACTGGGGACTCCAGCCCGTTTGCTGCCCGTACCGGAACGTCTGTTGGATGTCGCTGCTCGCGTACTAGGTCGCAAGGCGCTATCGCAAAGGCTATGCGGGTCGCTGCAGGTCGATATCAGCAAGACTCGCGAGCTGCTTAACTGGTCCCCGCCGGTCAGCGTCGATCAGGCACTGGATAAAACCGCCAAGTATTTTCTGGATAATCAAGTCAAATGACCGCCTGGTGGTTGTTGCCAGTAGTTGCTGGCGTAGCGCTCTTCATGACCGGCGTTCTGCGTCGGTATGCCCTTTCCCGCAGCCTGCTGGACATCCCTAACGCCCGCAGCTCGCATGCGGTGCCCACTCCCCGTGGAGGAGGGGTGTCCATTGTGCTCGCCTTCCTGGCGACACTGCCACTCCTCGGGGTCATGGCTGTCCTGTCCTGGCCGGTGGTGTTCGCGCTGCTGGGCGCGGGGGCGCTGGTAGCGATGGTGGGATTTCTCGATGACCATGGGCACATTCCTGCTCGCTGGCGGTTGTTGGGGCATTTTTCCGCCGCCGCCTGGGCGTTGTGGTGGTTCGGAGGGCTTCCAAAGGTTGTTGTCTTTGGCGCCTTGGTCGATTTGGGTTGGTTCGGGAACATCCTGGCGGCGATCTATCTCGTATGGCTCCTGAATCTCTACAACTTCATGGATGGAATCGATGGTATCGCTGCCGTCGAGGCCATCTGCATCTGCCTGGGGGGGGCGTTGCTCTATTGGTTGAAGGGACAGGAGGCGCTCGTCGTGGTGCCGCTGATGCTCGGCTTGGCGACGGCCGGTTTCCTGTACTGGAATTTCCCGCCGGCGCGAATCTTCATGGGCGACGCTGGTAGCGGATTCCTGGGGATTTCCTTGGGTCTACTCTCCATTCATGCGGCCTGGGTTTCTCCCGAGTTGCTGTGGAGCTGGATTGTCCTGCTCGGTGTTTTCGTGGTGGACTCCACCTGGACTTTGCTGCGTCGTTTGCTGCGTGGGGATAGGGTTTATGAAGCTCATCGGAGCCATGCCTATCAGTACGCGGCACGCAAGTTCGGCAGGCACCTCCCCGTGACCCTGGCGGTGGCGGCAATCAATCTGTTCTGGCTGCTGCCCCTGGCATTGTGGGTCGCAGTCGGAGGAGGGGAGGGTCTCGTGGCGGTGGTGCTGGCGTACCTGCCGATCCTCGCACTGGCCATCCGATTCAAGGCGGGGAAACAGGAATGAGATTCGTAGCGATGCGTCAGGGCTCTCGATCGGTGACGATTTCTTCCGTGGCGTAGGAGCTCGTGGCGGGCAATTCACTGCGGGTGCTTCGCCAAGCTGATGCCTGTGGAGCATGAGAGTTGGGTCGAGGGTTTGTTTGGTCAAGCGCTCTGATAGAGCCGGAGTACTGGAAGGGATGACAGATAAGCTGCGTGTATGGTTGTTAGGTTTGCCGCGCCGATATAAGCGGTTGCTGCAGGTGGCTACCGACATCGTTCTGGTATACGGCGCTCTGTGGCTGGCTTTTATCGTCAGGCTGGGCGTCGACGAACTTATAGAGCCCGTCATTCGACATACGTGGCTGTTCCTGGTTGCCCCGATTATCGCGATTCCGATATTCGTCAAGTTCGGTATGTACCGAGCGGTCATGCGATATTTCGGCAACGATGCCCTGATTGCCATTTTCAAGGCGGTAACGCTCTCGGCCCTGGTGCTGGCCCTGATCGTCTACTGGTATCGCGACGCTACGGCGGTGGTGCCGCGTTCTATCGTGTTCAATTACTGGTGGCTGAGCCTGGTGCTGATCGGCGGTCTGCGTTTGGGCATGCGTCATTACTTCATGGGGGACTGGTACGTCGCGGCGCAGCAGATCCCGTTCGTCAGCAAGGTCGGAGGCCTGCCGAAGGTCGCCATCTATGGTGCGGGTGCTGCGGGCAATCAACTTGTCGCCGCGTTGCGGTTGGGGCGGGTCATGCGCCCCGTGGCATTCATCGACGATGACGACAGCATCGCGACTCGGGTAATCGCGGGGTTGCAGGTCTTCAAACCGAAACACATCCGCCAGATGATCGACCAGACCGGGGCTGAAGAGGTTCTGCTGGCGATTCCGTCGGTCTCGCGCGCCAGGCGCCGGGAAATCCTCAGTACACTGGAAGGTTTTCCCCTCCATGTGCGCAGTATTCCCGGCTTCATGGACCTGGCCAGTGGGCGGGTGAAAGTCGACGACATTCAGGAAGTGGACATTGCCGACCTGCTTGGGCGAGATGCGGTACCGCCGCGGCAGGAGCTGCTTGAGCGCTGCATTCGCGGGAATGTCGTGATGGTCACCGGTGCCGGTGGATCCATTGGATCGGAGCTCTGCCGGCAGATCCTCGGTTCTGGCCCCAGAACGCTTCTGCTGTTCGAGCATAGCGAATTCAACCTCTACAATATCCAGATCGAGCTCGAGAGACGTCTCCTGCGCGAGTCGCTGAATATCAAGCTGGTCCCGATCTTAGGATCGGTCCGTAATCTGGGGCGTCTTGTCGATGTCATGCGGACGTGGAAGGTAGATACGGTCTACCATGCGGCTGCCTATAAGCATGTCCCCATGGTTGAGCACAACGTGGCCGAAGGTGTGCTCAACAACGTAATGGGTACGCTGTACACCGCTCAGGCCGCAGTTCAGGCTGGAGTGGAAAATTTTGTGTTGATCTCGACGGACAAGGCAGTCCGGCCGACCAATGTAATGGGTAGCACCAAGCGTCTCTCCGAAATGGTCCTGCAGGCGCTCAGCGGCGAGTCGGCGCCCGTGCTCTTTGGTGACAGCGGCGCGGTTCACCGGGTTAACAAGACTCGGTTCACCATGGTGCGCTTCGGCAATGTGCTGGGGTCTTCCGGTTCGGTAATTCCGCTGTTTCGCGAGCAGATCAAGCGCGGCGGGCCGGTTACTGTTACGCATCCCAATATCACGCGCTATTTCATGACCATCCCGGAAGCTGCCCAGCTGGTGATCCAGGCGGGATCAATGGGGCAGGGGGGGGATGTCTTCGTGTTGGATATGGGGCAGCCCGTAAAGATTGCTGAGCTCGCGGAGAAAATGATTCATCTGTCCGGCCTGACGGTTCGGTCCGACAGAAGCCCCAGCGGCGATATCGCAATCGAGTTTACTGGTCTTAGACCTGGCGAGAAGCTTTACGAAGAGTTGCTCATTGGAGACAACGTCAGCCCGACCGATCACCCGATGATCATGCGAGCGAATGAGGAGCATCTTCCCTGGGAGGCCTTCAAGCGTGTGCTCACTGAGCTCTTCGCTGCCGTTGAGGCCGATGACTACGTTCGTGTACGCCAACTCCTACGCGAAACTGTCAACGGTTACACCCCTGAAGAGGAAATCGTTGACTGGATCCATCAGCAGCGGCGAATTGAGCCTTCTAACTCCAGGCATTAGTTTGTGTCGGGCGGTTTATGGATGTACCGCCCTTCCCCTTACTGATGACAAGGAGTGTTAACGATGTTTCGTGTTCGTATTGCCTCGCTATTTCTTGTTCTCTGTTCGCTTTGTCTCGGCTATACCCAGGTTGCGGCAGCAGCGAAGGCTGCGCCTGCAGTGGTAGCTGAAAGTTCTTCTAGCCAGGCCAAGCTGAACATCAACTCTGCGGATGAGTTGGCGTTGCAGGACTATATGATCGGAATCGGCGCAGCGAAGGCCAAGGCGATCGTGAAGTATCGAGAGGAGAACGGTCCTTTTTCCTCGGTGGATGACCTTCTCGAGGTTAAAGGTATAGGCGTCAAGACTCTGGAGAAGAGTCGTGACAAGCTGACCGTCGAGTAACGATCAATCGACATTAAGAGCCGGCCTTTCGAGGCCGGCTTTTTTGTTGGCGTCAGGTGGCGTCAGGTGGCGGCGGGTATGTGGGGGGAGCTCAGCGCGCTTCAACATGGCCCGGAAGGGTAGAGGGCCGAAGGCTCGAGTCACCTGGGGCGCAGTTCCTGGTGAGAGTTCATCGCCCAAAAGAAAAAGCCCTCGGCATGTGCCGAGGGCTTTTAATTTGGCTCCGCGACCTGGACTCGAACCAGGGACCCAATGATTAACAGTCATTTGCTCTACCGACTGAGCTATCGCGGATCGGATGCGCGTATCTTACTGATTAGAAAGGAGAAGTCAAGCAGCTGCTTGAGCTTCTCCATTTCCGTCTCAGAGTACCTGGGTAATCGCGCGGGTGATGCTTTCCAGGTTGCTGTTGTTCAGCGCGGCAACGCAGATGCGGCCGGTGCTGACGGCGTAGATGCCGAACTCGTTTTTCAGGCGTTCCACCTGCTCGGCGGTGAGGCCGGAGTAGGAGAACATGCCGCGCTGGCGAGCCACGAAGCTGAAGTCGCGCTTGGCACCCTGTGCAGCCAGTTGCTCAACCATGGCAAGCCGCATGCTGTGGATGCGGGTACGCATTTCAGCCAGTTCAGCTTCCCACATGGCACGTAGTTCCGGGCTGTTCAGCACGGAGGCAACCACGGTAGCGCCATGGGTGGGCGGGTTGGAGTAGTTGGTACGGATCACGCGCTTGACCTGGGACAGGACGCGGCCAGCCTCTTCCTTCGAGCCGGTTACCACGGACAGGGCGCCTACGCGCTCGCCGTAAAGCGAGAAGGACTTGGAGAAGGAGCTGGAGACGAAGAACTGCAGGCCGGATTTGGCGAACAGGCGTACCGCGAAGGCGTCTTCCTCGATGCCGGCGCCGAAGCCCTGGTAAGCGATGTCGAGGAACGGCACATGCTCGCGCTCGCGCAGGACTTCCAGAACGGCTTTCCAGTCTTCCAGTTCGAGGTCCACGCCGGTCGGGTTGTGACAGCAGGCGTGCAGTACCACGATGGAGCGAGCGGGCAGGGCCTTGAGGTCTTCCAGCAGGCCGGCACGATTCACGCCGTTGGTGGCTGCGTCGTAGTAACGGTAGTTCTGCACCGGGAAACCGGCGGATTCGAACAGTGCGCGGTGGTTTTCCCAGCTCGGGTCGCTGATGGCGACAACGGCATTGGGTAATAGGCGCTTGAGGAAGTCGGCGCCGGTCTTCAGCGCGCCGGTACCACCTACGGCTTGGGTGGTCACAACGCGGCCTTGGGCCAGTAGTTCGGAATCAGCGCCGAACAGCAGCTTTTGCACGGCCTGGTCGTAGGACGCGATACCCTCGATCGGCAGGTAGCCGCGCGGGGCGTGCGCTTCGATGCGGGCCTTTTCCGCTTCAGCTACAGCGCGCAGGAGCGGGATACGGCCTTGCTCGTTGTAGTAGACGCCCACGCCCAGGTTGACTTTGTCGGCACGGGTGTCGGCGTTGAACGCTTCGTTGAGACCCAGGATAGGATCGCGCGGAGCCATTTCGACGGCAGAAAACAGACTCATGATGCGGCAGCTCGGAGGAGGAAGGTGAGGATGGGATGCAACCCCGAACGATGTGCGCTAGGGGTTGCGCAATCGGGCCGGTATTATAGCGGCCCAGACAGTTTGCGGCGACATCGCGCGCAAGCTTTCCGCCAGGTATGACGCCCGTTCTGCCCAGGTGTCACATCCAAAGTCGAGGTCAGCATGTCGGAGTTCCAGCTTGTAACCCGTTTCAAGCCTGCCGGCGACCAGCCGGAGGCCATTCGCCAGATGGTGGAAGGGCTGGAAGCGGGTCTTTCGCACCAGACGCTACTGGGGGTTACCGGGTCAGGAAAGACCTTCAGCATCGCCAACGTCATTTCCCAGGTACAGCGCCCCACACTGGTGTTGGCGCCCAATAAGACATTGGCTGCGCAGCTGTATGGCGAGTTCCGCGCCTTTTTTCCGAACAACTCCGTCGAGTACTTCGTTTCGTACTACGACTATTACCAGCCGGAAGCCTACGTTCCGTCCTCCGATACCTATATCGAGAAGGACGCCTCGATCAACGACCATATCGAGCAGATGCGTCTGTCCGCGACCAAGGCCCTGCTGGAGCGCTCGGATGCGATCATCGTCGCCACCGTCTCGTCCATCTACGGTCTGGGTGATCCGGCGTCCTACCTGAAAATGGTGCTGCACATCGATCGTGGCGACCGTCTCGATCAACGGACCTTGTTGCGCCGCCTGGCTGAGTTGCAATACACCCGCAATGACATGGACTTTGCCCGCGCAACCTTTCGTGTTCGTGGCGATGTCATTGATATTTTCCCGGCGGAATCCGATCTCGAAGCCATCCGTGTCGAGCTGTTCGATGATGAGGTTGAAAACCTTGCGGCGTTCGATCCACTGACCGGTGAGGTTATTCGCAAGCTTCCGCGCTTCACCTTCTATCCCAAAAGCCACTACGTGACGCCTCGCGAGGTGCTTCTCGAAGCGGTGGACAAGATCAAGGAAGAGCTCCAGGAGCGTCTGGAACAGTTGCGCTCAGCCAATAAATTGGTGGAGGCGCAGCGACTGGAGCAACGGACCCGTTTCGATCTGGAGATGATTCTCGAGCTGGGCTACTGCAATGGCATCGAGAACTACTCGCGCTATCTCTCTGGCCGTGCTCCGGGTGAGGCGCCGCCGACGCTCTATGACTACCTGCCAGCGAATGCGCTGCTGGTGATCGACGAATCCCACGTTACGGTTCCCCAGGTCGGCGCGATGTTCAAGGGCGACCGATCGCGTAAGGAAACCCTGGTGGAGTACGGCTTCCGGCTGCCGTCTGCGCTGGACAACCGCCCACTGCGTTTCGATGAATGGGAAGCAATCAGTCCGCAGACCATTTTCGTTTCTGCCACGCCGGGCCCTTACGAGGGTGAGCATGCCGGTCGGGTGGTTGAGCAGGTGGTGCGGCCGACAGGGCTGGTGGACCCTGAGGTGGAAGTACGTCCCGCAACCACCCAGGTGGATGACCTGCTCTCCGAAATTCACAAACGCGTGGCAGTAGAAGAGCGCGTGCTGGTTACCACCCTTACCAAGCGAATGGCGGAGGACCTTACCGACTATCTCGCTGACCATGACGTAAAGGTGCGTTACTTGCACTCGGATATCGACACCGTGGAGCGGGTGGAAATCATCCGGGACCTGCGTGTCGGTGCGTTCGACGTATTGGTGGGGATCAACCTGCTGCGCGAAGGCCTGGATATGCCGGAGGTCTCGTTGGTGGCCATCCTGGATGCCGACAAGGAAGGCTTCCTGCGATCCGAGCGTTCGCTCATCCAGACCATCGGCCGTGCGGCGCGCAACCTGAACGGCAGGGCGATCCTGTATGCGGACAACGTCACCGGGTCCATGCAGCGTGCACTGGACGAGACTGATCGACGCCGGAGCAAGCAAGTGGCCTTCAACGAAGCCCACGGCATCGTGCCGAAGGGCGTGAAGAAGGACATTCAGGACATCCTCGAAGGTGCGACCGTGCCGGGCTCGCGCAGCAACAAGCGCAAGGCCATGGCCAAGGCGGCGGAGGAGAGCGCCCGCTATGAGGCCGAACTGCGTTCGCCCAGCGAGATCACCAAGCGCATTCGCCAGATGGAAGAGAAGATGTTCCAGTTGGCCCGCGACCTTGAGTTCGAGGCGGCGGCCCAAATGCGCGACGAAATCCAGAAGCTGCGGGAGCGCCTTCTCAAGCTCTGAATGGACAAGGGCGCCGCATTGCGCCCTTGCTCTTTGTCTTCAGCGTCTACCGAAAATGATCATCACGACGCCAGCCAAAGTCGCCAGGCAGGCGAGCAGCGCAGCGGCCTCAAGTCGTTCTCCGAGGATCACGAATCCGAGCAGGAGTGCCACTACCGGATTGACGAAGGCGAAGGTCGAAACCAGGCTCGGTTTCACTTCCCTCAGCAGCCAGAAGTAAGCGGGATAGACCCCCAGGCTGACCGGCACCACCAGATAGGCCATCCAGAACCAGGCATCCAGGCTCACGCTGGACAGGTTCACCTCGTGCCAGTCCCCGCGCCAGAGGCCAAACATCGCGAGGATCAGAGTGCCTGTCAGCATCTGCAGGCTTAGGCCCATCCAGCTCGAGCGGAAGGGCGGGCGTTGGCGCAACAGCCAAGCGCCGACCGCCCAGAGGAGGGTGGCCATCACTACCAGTCCGCCGGCGAACCATTGATCGAAGCCCGCTCCACCTCCCAGGCCCTTGCCCATCAGCATCACGATGCCGCCGCTGGCGAGTGCCAGGCCGCACAGGACCCACAGCGGCGGGCGACGGTCGAGCAGCCACTCCAGGGCCACGCTCCAGAGGGGGAGGGTGGTGTAGAGCATCGCCAGCATGCCGGTGGGCAGAAACTGGTTGGCATAGATCAGCGCCCCCTGGCCAACGGCAATCAGCAGGACCCCTCCGACCAGGGCGCCGCCGAAGTCGCTGCGCTGGATTTGCGCCTTGCCGCTGGCCATCACCCAGCCCAGGGCCAGGGAGCCCGCGAACAGGAAGCGCAAGGTGGCGATGACGAAGGGCGGAAGCTCGCGGAGGAGGAAGTGGTTGGCCAGATAGGTGGTGCCCCAGCCGATATAAATCATGGCGAAGGCACCGATCAGGAGAAGGGTGCGGCGGGATGAAGCGTGGGAAGACATGTACAGCCTGAAGCGAAGCGCGCCGATTGTCCGGCGCGGGATTAGTGGGCGGCGGCGCTGGCGCCGCCGGTAGCGCCGACGGGCAGGGCGCGGGTGAGCAGCACAGCGAGCATGCTGACGCCGAGGGCGATGCCGATGAAGTGGAAGGCGTCATTGTAGGCCATGATGGCGGCCTGCTGGTGTGCGATCTCGCTGAGCTTGCCGAGAGCCGCTTGCTCGCTGCCAAGTTTTTCCGTCAGCAGCGCCAGGCGCTCGGCGACCTGTGGGTTGCTCGGCACCAGGGATTCACGCAGGTAGTCGAAGTAGACTTTGGCGCGAGCGTCCAGCAACGTGGCGAGCAGGGCTATACCGATGGCCCCGCCCAGGTTGCGCAGGATGTTGAACAGGCTGGAGGCAGAGCCGGCGTCCTGCGGCTGGATATAGGCGGTGGCAATCAACGACACCGTTACCATCACCAGTGGTTGGCCGAGGGCGCGAATGATCTGGATCTGGTTGAACTGCGGCCCTGCGAAGTCCGGGTTGAGCACGCCAGAGGCGAAGCTGGCATAGCCAAAGAGGCCAAAACCCAGGGCGCAGAGGAATTTGGGCGGGATCACCTTCATCAGCTTGGGGACCAGCGGAATCAGAAACAGCTGCGGGACGCCCATCCACATGATCACTTCACCGATCTGCAGTGCGTTGTAAGCCTGTATCTGAGCCAGATACAGCGGCAATACATAGATCGAGCCGTACAGACCCATGCCGAGGCCGACGCTCGAAATACTCGACAAGCCGAAGTTGCGGTTCTTCAGGATGCCGAGGTTGATCAGCGGATTGGGGCGCGAGACCTGGAGGATGACGAACAGGATCAGGCTAACCAGCGCAATGCTGCCCAGGCCGACAATCAGGTCCGATTCCAGCCAGTCCTTGCGGTGCCCCTCTTCGAGAAACACCTGCAGGCAACCGAGGCCGACACCGAGCGTCACGATGCCGGCGTAGTCGGTACGCTTCAGCAGTTCCCAGTGCGGTGCTTTCTTCTCCAGACCGTAGAGCAGGCCAGCAATCATCAGCAGACCCGGTGGAACGTTGATATAGAAGATGTACTCCCACCCGAAGTTTTCCGTCAGCCACCCACCCAGGGTTGGGCCGATGGAAGGGGCGAATGTCGCCGTGATGGCGAACAGCGCCATGCCTTTGGCGCGGTGATGCTCCGGCAGCTTGATCAGGGTCAGGGTGAATGCCAGCGGGATCAGCGCACCACCGGTGAAGCCCTGCAGCGCCCGGAAAGCGATCATGCTTTCCAGGCTCCAGGCCAGTGAGCAGAGCAGCGACGAAATCAGGAAGCCGATGGAGACCCAGACCGCCAGGCGCCGCGCAGAGAGCAGCTGCACCAGCCACGCGGTGAGCGGAATCATGATGATTTCGGCCACCAGGTAGGAGGTGGAAATCCATGAACCTTCTTCGAGAGTGGCGGAGAGCGCGCCCTGGATGTCCTTGAGCGAGGAGTTGGTGATCTGGATGTCCAGTACCGCCATGAAAGCGCCAAGCATGGCGCTCATCACGGCTATCCAATCGCGTCGAGTCGGTTCGCCAGTGGGGCGAACCAGTACGTCACCCGCCATGGTTCTCGGCCTTCAGGCGTACTTTGACCAGAACGGACATGCCGGGCCGGATGCGGCCTTTGAGCGGGTTGTCAGCGGCGAAAATCAGCTTCACCGGAATACGCTGGACCACTTTGGTGAAGTTGCCCGTGGCGTTATCCGGCGGAAGCAGGCTGAACTGTGCGCCAGAAGCGGCGAAGAGGCTATCCACGCGGCCTTCGATGGGGGTGTCCGGGAAGCTGTCGAACACCAGTTCCGCGGTCTGGCCCGGCACCATGCGTTCGATCTGGGTTTCCTTGAAGTTGGCCTGGACCCAGATGTCTTCGTCCGGTACCAGGGACAGCAAATGAGCGCCCACCTGTACGTACTGGCCATTACGCGCAGCGCGTTGGCCAACGCGGCCGTCGATGGGGGAATGGATTTCAGTACGGCTGAGATTCAACTCTGCCTGGGCGACCTCGGCACGCGCGGTGGCGATCTGCGCCTGCAGGCGCTTGATCTCGGCGTTCAATGCATCCACTTGCTGGCGCTGTGCCTTGAGGTCGGCCTCTGCCTTGGCAACCTGGGAGCGGGCGACGCGGGAGTCGGCGGACAGGGTGGTAACGCGCTCCTCGGAGACGTAACCAGGCTTGCGCAGGGTCTGGGCGCGGGATAGGTCGATCTGGGTGCGGCCAAGGGTGGCCTGGGTGGCTGCGACGTCAGCCTGGCTGGCGGCGATCAGGCTGGACTGCTGGACCAGTTTGCTCTGCGCCTGGGCCAGTTCGGCTTCGCGCGTATCGAGCTGGGCCCGGGCCCGCTCCAGCGCGAGCTTGAAGTCGTCAGCGTCGAGTCGCACCAGGACATCGCCTTTCTTTACTTGCTGGTTATCGCTGACCAGCACTTCGTCGATGCGCGCACCCAGTTGGCTGGAGACGCGGGTGATCTCGCCCTGAACGTAGGCGTTGTCAGTGGATTCGACGAATCGGCCGATCAGCAGCCAATGGGCGAAGAGGCCAGCGGCGACCAGGACCACCAGAGCAATGAAGATGAATAGGCGGCGTTGCAGTTTGGCAGGCATGGAAAGTGTGACTCGAAGTCTTTGCAGAATGTTGCGAATCTAGCAGTGTTCCGTGCTCGCCAATAGCCAGTACAATTCAGAAACTTTGTTGCTTATAGGGAACAATAATGGGGCTGGATGATGCGCTGATCTTCACTCGCGTAGTCGAGTGCCACAGCTTCACCCAGGCTGCGCATAGCCTGGGTATGCAGAAATCGACCGTCAGTCGCCGTATTGCGCTTCTGGAAGAGCGGCTCGGCGTGCGTCTGCTCAATCGTACGACTCGCAAGCTGCGCCTGACCGAGGTCGGGCTGGCTTATTACGAGCGGTGCCGCCAGATCATGCTGGATTTCGCTGAGGCCGAGCAGGCGGTCATGCAATTGCAGCAGGAGCCCTCCGGCCTTTTGCGCGTTACTGCCCCTATCGAATTTGGCCAGCTGTTCCTCGGCAAGGTGCTGGGCAGTTTCATGCGCCAGTACCCACAGATCACTGCTGAGGTCGAGATCACGTCGCGCAATGTCGATCCGCTGGAAGAGGGCGTGGACATTGCGATCATGATCGGCCAGCCGCAGGACTCCACACTGATCGCTCGCAAGCTGTTCGAAAGCGGTCGTCGGCTTTGCGCCAGCCCGGCCTACCTCGCTGCCCATGGCACGCCGCGCACGGTAGAGGCACTGGCCGGCCATCGTGCCGTCCTGCTGCCTCAGGACTCCCAGCGCTACTGGATGTTGCAGGGTGAAAGCGTGCCCTGCCAGCGCGTCCTTTATTGCAACAACATCACTTTCGCCCGCGAGGCAGTATTGGCAGGCGCTGGCATTGCAGGGTTGCCGTTGATGTTCACCGAGTCCGCTGTGCAGCGTGGCGAGCTGATCGAGCTGCTACCCGAGGCGCGACTGCCAAGCGGTGAGATATATGCCGTCTATCCGTCGCGGCGCTTCCAGGCGATGAAGGTCAAGGCGTTTCTCGACTTCCTGATGCGCAGCCTGCCGGTACAGGAAGGACACTTGCTGGAGCCGACGGCGGCCAGCCTGATAAGATCGCGCCTTTGATCCACCTTGAGTTTCGAGACCATTCCATGACCACCGTCCGTACCCGTATCGCGCCGTCGCCCACCGGTGACCCGCACGTGGGCACCGCCTACATCGCCCTGTTCAATCTGTGTTTCGCGCGCCAGCACGGCGGTCAGTTCATCCTACGTATCGAGGACACCGACCAGCTGCGCTCCACCCGCGAGTCCGAGCAGCAGATCTATGACGCTCTGCGTTGGCTCGGTATCGAATGGGATGAAGGTCCGGACGTTGGCGGCCCACATGGTCCGTATCGCCAGAGTGAGCGTGGCGAAATCTACAAGAAGTACTCCCAGGAGCTGGTGGACAAGGGCCACGCGTTCCCTTGCTTCTGCACTGCCGAGCGGCTGGACAAACTGCGCGCCGAGCAGACCGAACGCAAGGAAACCCCGCGCTACGACGGCCATTGCATGCATCTCGCCAAAGATGAGGCAGAAAAGCGCATTGCCGACGGTGAACCCCACGTCGTGCGCATGAAGGTGCCGAGCGAGGGTGTCTGCGTGGTCCCGGACATGCTTCGTGGTGATGTTGAAATCCCGTGGGATCGCATGGACATGCAGGTCCTGATGAAGACCGATGGCCTTCCGACCTACTTCCTCGCCAACGTGGTGGATGACCACCTGATGGGCATCACCCATGTGCTCCGTGGCGAAGAGTGGCTGCCCTCGGCGCCCAAGCTGATCAAGCTCTATGAGTACTTTGGTTGGGAGCAGCCCAAGCTCTGCTACATGCCGCTGCTGCGCAATCCGGACAAGAGCAAGCTGTCCAAGCGCAAGAACCCCACCTCCATCACCTTCTACGAGCGTATGGGGTTCCTGCCCGAAGCGATGCTCAACTACCTGGGGCGAATGGGCTGGTCGATGCCGGACGAGCGCGAGAAGTTCTCGCTGGCTGAGATGGTCGAGCACTTCGATCTGTCGCGTATTTCGCTCGGTGGTCCGATCTTCGACCTGGAGAAACTCTCCTGGCTGAACGGCCAGTGGATCCGGGAGCTGCCGGTGGAGCGTTTTGCCGCCGAGATACAGAAATGGGCGCTCAATCCCGAGTACCTCATGCGTATCGCGCCGCACGTGCAGGGCAGGGTGGAGACTTTCAGCCAGATTGCGCCTTTGGCCGGATTCTTCTTCTCCGGTGCGGTGCCGCTGGACGCCAAATTGTTCGAGCACAAAAAGCTGAGCCCTGACCAGGTGCGCCAGGTCATGCAACTGGTTCTGTGGAAGCTGGAATCCTTGCGTCAGTGGGAAAAAGACCGCATCACCGGCTGCATTCAGGCCGTTGCCGAAAGCCTGGAACTCAAGTTGCGAGATGTGATGCCGCTGATGTTCCCTGCCATCACGGGGCAGGCCAGTTCGGTTTCGGTGCTGGACGCCATGGAAATCCTGGGGGCTGACCTCAGCCGCTTCCGTTTGCGTCAGGCCATCGAGCTTCTCGGCGGTGTGTCGAAGAAGGAAACCAAGGAGTGGGAGAAGCTTCTCGCGGCCATCTCCTGATGGCCCTTCGGTCGGTGCGGGGAAGGTCCTGTGCTGACCGAGGTCGGGTAAGTGTTTGTTCTTCCAGATAAAAAAGTTCGGTTCGTAGAAAAAATATTGTTGACAGCAGGAGGGGGCGCCCCTAATATGCGCCCCGTCCTCGCGATGGGGCTATAGCTCAGCTGGGAGAGCGCTTGCATGGCATGCAAGAGGTCGACGGTTCGATCCCGTCTAGCTCCACCACTCTTTCCGAGTGGGTCGCGAAAAGGCATGAAGGTTTCGTCCCCTTCGTCTAGTGGCCTAGGACACCGCCCTTTCACGGCGGTAACAGGGGTTCGAGTCCCCTAGGGGACGCCATTTTCCAGCAGCATCGGTCAGTCGGTGCAGCCGAAGCAATTCGGGGCTATAGCTCAGCTGGGAGAGCGCTTGCATGGCATGCAAGAGGTCGACGGTTCGATCCCG
>NZ_SSOF01000085.1:47038-86847 GCF_029873115.1 Pseudomonas sp. BN606
TGGGAGAGCGCTTGCATGGCATGCAAGAGGTCGACGGTTCGATCCCGTCTAGCTCCACCAAATCGATGCCATGCGCATCACTCAGGGCCAGCCTAAGCGCTGGCCCTGCTGTTCGAAGGTTCTGTCCCCTTCGTCTAGTGGCCTAGGACACCGCCCTTTCACGGCGGTAACAGGGGTTCGAGTCCCCTAGGGGACGCCACTTTCAATTTCCCGCTTTGCGGGCTTTTCAAGGGTCATTCCAGCTTGGGATGGCCCTTTTGTTTTTCTGCCCTGTTTTTTCAGTACCGACGAATGGTTTCGCGATCGGCTTGCGTTTTTGTATTACACAAATAATATTATGAGTGTAATTCAACTGGAGGCTGACATGAGCGAGAAGAAAGCCCAGACCCGTGAACGCATCTTGCAGGCCGCCGCTTCGGCCATGCTGCAGCACGGTCCGCAGGAGCCGGGTGTAGCTGATGTAATGGGTGCTGCCGGATTGACGGTGGGCGGTTTCTACGCTCATTTCGCCAGCAAGGATGCCCTGATGCTGGAAGTGTTCGAGCAGCTGTTGCGTAAGCGTCGCGATCTCATGGCTTTGATCGATCAATCCCTTCCTGGCGCGGAAAGGCGTGCTCTCGCCGCCGGCTTCTATTTGTCGCGCAAGCACCGGGATGCCACGCGCTCAGGTTGCCCACTTCCCAGTTCCTTGAGTGCGATGGCGCAGCTGCCGGGTGCGTACCGGGAGTTGCTGGTGGGGCACCTGGAAGTACTCAGTGCCAGGATGTGCGACAGCCCTGAGGAGGTCGACATGGCGCTCGCTGATATCGCGCTCATGGTGGGCGGATTGGCTTTGGCGCGGGCCCTGGGTGAGGGTGATCTATCCGATCGAGTACTGCGTGCCGCCAAGTCGGCGGTCATTTGAGGAGTCTGATGATGAATAGCCTGAGCCTCATTCGCGGCGTAAACGCTACCCTTGGCCGTCTGGCGCCGCGGGTCGTAGCCCGCCGCATGCGTCGCCAGTTCATGACTCCCCGCAACCTGGCCCCGCGGGAATGGGAGATGCAGTTGCTCGGCACCTCAGAGCGGATCACCTTGCGCTTTGGTCTTTCCGCGCTGCGCTGGGGAAGCGGTCCAACGGTCTTGCTGATGCATGGCTGGGAGGGGCGTCCGACCCAGTTCGCCAGTCTGATCGAGGCGTTGGTAGCGGCCGGCTATGGAGTGGTGGCGCTGGATGGTCCTGCCCATGGGCGCTCGCCCGGACACGAAGCGAATGTGGTGCTTTTCGCCCGGGCATTGCTGGAGGCCGCAGGGGAGTTGCCGCCGCTGCATGCGGTTATCGGGCACTCCATGGGCGGTGCGAGTGTCCTGCTGGCCAGCCAGATGGGCTTGCGTGCCAAGGCTCTGGTGAGCATCTCCGCTCCCAGCCGAATCCTTGGGCCATTACGTAGCTTCGCCCGTTTCATGGGGCTGCCGCCAAAAGCACGAGCTCATTTCGTCAATCAGGTGGAACGGCACGCGGGCATCTCCGTTGCCCACCTCGACGTGGAGCGTTACCAGATGGATATACCCGGTCTGGTAGTGCACGCCGAGGACGATCCGCTGGTGCCGGCCGCGGATAGCCAGGCCATCCACGATGCCTGGTTCGACAGCCAATTGCTCCGACTGGAGCAAGGAGGCCACCAGCGTTTGCTCGCCGATACCCGCGTGATCCAAGCCGTGCTAACTCTACTGGCCCAGGTTCGGGACGCCCGCCTCGGAGCAGAAGCTCTGCGTTGAGGCTGGCAGGTGACCTGCCGACAGTGCTCTACTTCCAACGTTCACCGACCCGTTCTGTTCGCTTGCGAGAATGAGCTGGGGACTTTGCAATGTGGAGAGCTGACATGAGCCTGACGATGGATGTGGTGCTGCAGCGGGCGCGACCGGTTCTGCCCGTACTGGTGATCGAAGATACCGGGTTGGCCCTGGACCTCGCCGGGGCGCTGAGCGCGGGGGGGGTCGAAGTGCTGGAGGTGACCCTGCGTACGCCGCGGGCGCTGGACGCGCTGGCGGCGATCCGCAAGGAATTCCCGGACCTGCTGGTGGGCGCCGGTACCTTGATCCATACCGAGCAATTCCTCGAGGCTCGCGACGCCGGAGCGCATTTTGCCGTCAGTCCTGGATGTACCGAGCGCCTCGCGGCTGCCGCCGAAGACTCCGGCCTGCCGTACCTGCCTGGCGTGATGACGCCCTCCGAGGTTCTGCTGGCGCTCGAGTACGGCTATCGCTCCCTGAAGCTATTCCCGGCCAATGGCAATGGCAGTGTGAAGATGCTGAAAAGCCTCAAGGGGCCGTTTACCGGCATCCGTTTCTGCCCGACCGGCGGCGTCACCCCGGACAATCTGCCCAGTTTCCTGCGCCTGCCCAATGTGGCCTGCGTGGGCGGCACCTGGATCGCGCCTTCCAGCCTGATCCGTGCCCGCGCCTGGGACCAGATCACTCAACTCGCCACAGAGGCCCGCGAACTGGCCAGCAACCTGGAGCAGCATTCATGAACTGGGACATGCCCACTCCCTTCGTCATCGATATCAAGGTGGCTGCGGAAGACATCGATGGCCTTGGTCACGCCAACAACGCCGTGTATGTCAGTTGGTTGGAGCGTTGTGCCTGGCGGCATTCCCAGAATCTTGGGCTGGACCTGGCCGAATACCGCAGACTCGACCGCGCCATGGCGGTGTTGCGGCATGAGATCGATTACCTTGCTGCAGCCTATGAGGGCCAGGAGCTGCAGATGGCGACATGGATCGTGGAGTCGGACCAACGCCTGAAGATGGATCGGCGCTTTCAACTGATGCGGCCGGAAGATGGCGCCACCCTGTTGCGGGCGAAAACCACCTTCGTCTGCATCGAACTTTCCTCGGGCAGGCCGAAACGCATGCCGACCGAGTTCGTCGAGGGCTATGGCCAGGCGCTGCAGCCGCCTTTTCCGCTGGAACTCTGAAGCTCAGTCCGCCGCCGGAGCGAGGAGCACCTCGTGCTGGTTCTGCACGATACGAAAATGACGGACTTCGCCAGGCTGGAAGATGGCCGACTGCGGGTCGCCGGCAAGCAGCCCGGAGCAGTAGCCGGCCCCGTTCTGCGCCACTCTCAGCGCGACCTCGCCTGCAGGTACCGGGATACTCACCGACTGGCCCGGCGCTATTTTCGCCACGAGTTCGTTCTGTACGTAAAGGTCGATGTCGCATGCGTTCGGGGTGTTCTCGTCACGACTGACCAGAAGCTCGCCGATGGCGTCCGGCGCCGGTTGCAGCGCAGGTGACATAATCGCCTCGCTGGCGGCGAAAACTGCCGTGGCGGCCAGCGTGAGTGCGGCAAGGACGGGTACGAGCGAATTCATCGTGGCGTTTCTCCTGCGCTGAATCGGTGAAAGTTCGACCACCAGTCCAGCCGGATGCTCCCCGGGATATTCGCCGTCCGTCATGCTGCGTAAACTACGCGCCTTTTTCCTGTGAGCCTGTAATCCATGCAAATCGCCCTGGCCCCGATGGAAGGGCTGGTCGACGAAATCCTTCGCGATGTGCTGACCCGTGTCGGTGGCATCGACTGGTGCGTGACCGAATTCATCCGGGTTTGCGACCGTCTGTTGGCGGCCAGTACCTTCGAAAAGTTGGCCCCCGAGCTGGCCGATGGCGCGCGCACCCGCGCCGGTACGCCCATGCGCGTGCAATTGCTGGGTTCCGATCCGGTCTGCCTGGCGGATAACGCAGCCTTTGCCTGCGAGCTTGGGGCACCGGTGATCGACCTCAATTTCGGCTGCCCGGCCAAAACCGTGAACAAATCGCGGGGCGGTGCGGTCCTGCTCAAGGAGCCCGAACTGCTCCATGCCATCGTTTGCGAAGTGCGCCGCGCCGTGCCCACGGATATCCCGGTGACAGCGAAGATGCGTCTCGGTTTCGACAGCCCCGACGGCGCCTTGGATTGCGCGCGCGCTCTGGCCGATGGCGGTGCCCAGCAGATCGTGGTGCACGCGCGAACCAAGGTCGAAGGCTACAAGCCGCCAGCCCACTGGGAGTGGGTGGCGCGGGTGCAGGATGCGGTCAAGGTGCCGGTCTTCGCCAATGGCGAGGTCTGGACCCTGGCTGACTGGCGCCGCTGTCGCGAAGTGAGCGGGGTGGAAGACATCATGCTTGGCCGAGGTCTTGTGTCGCGACCCGACCTGGCTCGACAGATTGCGGCAGTGCGCGCCGGAGAGCCGGTGGTGGAAATGACCTGGGCGGAGCTTCAGCCGATGCTCCAGGACTTCTGGCGCCAGGCCAGGCGCAAGCTGGCTCCGCGCTATGCGCCGGGGCGCATGAAGCAGTGGCTGGGCATGCTCACCCGCAGCTATCCCGAGGCGGTCGCGTTGTTCGCAGAGGTTCGCCGGGAGAATGACTGCGCCCAAATCGACGCCTTGCTCGGAGTTCCGGACCTGCAGAGAGAGTGGGCTGAAGCCGTCTGAGCCTCAGCGGCCGCCCGAGACATCGAGGAAGCTTCCGCTGGTATAGGACGCTTCCTCGCTGGCCAGCCAGAGGATCGCTGTAGCCACTTCCTCCGCTTCACCTCCTCTCCCCATGGGCACCGACTGGCGCACGCGCTCGACACGGTCCGGTTCGCCGCCGCTGGCATGGATCTCGGTGTGGATCACTCCAGGGCGCACTGCGTTGACGCGAATCCCTTCTCCCGCCAGTTCCTTGGCCAGCCCCAGGGTCATGCTGTCGATGGCCCCCTTGGCGGCGGCGTAGTCGATGTACTCGTTGGGAGCACCAATGCGCGCGGCGATGGACGACAGGTTGACGATGGCGCCGCCCTGGCCGCCATGCCGGGTCGACATGCGCTTGATGGCTTCCCGGGCGCAGAGAAAGTTGCCCACTACATTGGCCCGCAGCACCCGCTCGAAGCGAGCCACGTCCATGTCCTCCAGGCGCATCTGGCGCTCCAGCATACCGGCGTTGTTGACCAGCACATCCAGCCGCCCGAACTCTCGGTCCAGGCGGTCGAACATTTCCAGTACCTGGGATTCATCACCGACATCCGCGCACAGGGGGAGCGCACGGCCGCCAGCGGATTCGATTTCGCGTGCCAGGGTTTCAGCCGCTTCCCGCTGCTGTCGATAGTTGATGCCCAGGGCGTAGCCGCGTTGTGCGGCGAGGCGGGCCGTGGCGGCACCGATGCCACGGCCAGCACCAGTGATCAGCATGACTTTCTGCATGGGATTTCCTTGGGGGCTTGAAATGCTTTCGGCTGTCCTTATCTAGGGTACTGCGGGGCGCCGAAGTCGGGTCCCGCACTTGAACCACTTGCTGATTATTCAGGAGATTTTCATGAGCACTGCATTTTCCCTCGCCCCTCTGTTCCGTCATTCCGTGGGCTTCGACCGTTTCAATGACCTGTTCGAATCCGCCCTGCGCAATGAAAGTGGCAGCACCTATCCGCCCTACAACGTCGAAAAGCACGGTGACGACCAGTACCGTATCGTCATCGCCGTGGCCGGCTTCCAGGAAGAAGACCTGGAGCTCCAGGTCGAGCGCGGCGTGCTGACAGTGGGTGGCGGCAAGCGTGAGAAGAGCGACGAATCCGTCACCTATCTGCACCATGGCATCGCCCAGCGTGCCTTCAAGCTGTCCTTCCGCCTGGCCGACCACATCGAAGTCAGGAATGCTGGCCTGCAGAATGGCTTGCTGAACATCGACCTGGTGCGCGTGGTGCCAGAAGAGGCCAAGGCCAAGCGCATTCCGATCAACGGGCAGCACGCAGTGCTGGAGAACTGATCTCCTGGCATCACCCTGAAAGGAAGAGGGCGCCTACGGGCGCCCTTTTTCATGCCTGGTTTCAGGGGGGCGGAGGTCGTTGCTGGCTGTGGGCCAGTAGCGCGCGGAACTCCGACAGCGGCACCGGCTTGCTGTACAGGTAGCCCTGGTACAGGTGACAGCCCTGTTGCTCGAGGAATGCCAATTGTTCGTCGCGTTCCACCCCCTCGGCGATAATTTCCAGCCCCAGGCTGCGTGCCATGGCGACAATCGCACGGATGATTTCGGCGTCGTTGGGGTCCTGGGTGGCGTCGCGAACGAATGACTGATCGATTTTGAGCGCGTCGACCGGTAACCGCTTCAGGTAGGTCAGGGACGAGTACCCGGTGCCGAAGTCATCCATCGCAAAGCTGGTACCGAGCTTCTTCAGGCGTCGCATCTTGCCAATGGTGTCCTCGATGTTCTGGATGACGATGCCCTCGGTGACCTCCAGTTTCAGTAGCTGGGCAGGTAACTGGCTCCGTTGCAGGCTGCGTTCGACCCGCTCGACGAAATCGCTCTGGCGGAACTGCCGTGGGCTGATATTCACGCACAGGCTGAATTCACCGGCTTCGACCAGGCCCTCGGCCGTCAGCTGCTCGCAGGCGTTGCACGCTTCATCCAGTACCCAGGCACCCACTTCGAGGATCAGGCCGCTTTCCTCCAGTACCTGGATGAACTGGCCGGGCGACTGCTGGCCCAATGTCGGATGCTGCCAGCGGAGCAAGGCTTCTGCCCCTACCACGCGGTTGTTGCGGGCATCCACCTGGGGCTGGAAATGCAACTCGAACTCCCCGCGGGCCAAGGCCTGGCGCAGGTCGTTCTCCAGGCGCAAACGTTCGCTGGCTGCTTCCTGCATGGTGCTGCGGAAAATCTGGATGGCGTTCCGTCCGGAATCCTTGGCGCGATAGAGAGCGATGTCGGCACGTTTGAGCAGATCCGCCGGGCTGGCCCCGTGGTCCGGGATCAGGGCGATGCCGATACTGGGAGTGACCTGGAGACGGTGTCCGTCGAGCAGCATGGGTTCAGCCAGCAGCTTGCGCAGCTTGTCGGCGATCTCGCGAACCTGCCGGGTGACTTCCGACCGCTTGCCTTCGAGTCCGGTGAGCAGCACCACGAACTCGTCGCCGCCCAGGCGCGCTACGGTGTCTTCCAGTCGCACACTGGCTTCCAGGCGGGCCGTGACCATCATCAGTACGGCATCGCCGACGGGGTGGCCGAGCGAGTCGTTGATGTGCTTGAAGTGGTCGAGGTCGAGGAAGAGCAGGGCGCCACGCATGTGGTGGCGCTGCAGCAAGGCGATCTGCTGGGTCAGGCGATCGGTTAGCAGGGCACGGTTGGGCAGGTTGGTCAGCGGATCGTGGTAGGCCAGGTGCTGGATCTGTGCCTGGGCGTCCTTGAGCGCACTGATGTCCCGTGCAGTCAGCAGCAGGCAGGGCGTGCCGTCCAGCTCGATCTGCTCCACCGAGACTTCCACCACCTTCTGGCTGCCATCGCGGTGCTGGCCCAGCATCTCCAGGTGGTGGACGCGGCCATTGCGTGTGATCAGTTCAATCAGGTGCTCGCGTTCTGCTGGATCGGCCCAGATGTTCATTTCGCTGACGGTGCGGCCCAACACCTCGTCGGCACGGTAGCCGGTCAGGCGGCTGAAACCTTCGTTGACCTCGATGTAGCGGCCGGATTCGCGCTCGGTGATGGTGATGGCGTCGGGGCTGGAGTGGAATGCCTTGGCGAACTTCTCCTGGCTGGCCTTGAGTGCGGCCTCAGCCTGTTGGCGCGCGGTGATGTCCCGGAAGGTCGTGGTGATGCAAAGCTGGCGTTCGACGCGTATGAAGCGGCTGGAGACCACGCACGTCAACAGGCGGCCATCGCGGGTCAGGAAGCGCGCTTCCACGTTGTCCAGGCCCTGGTCGCGCAGCAACTGGCCGAACAGGCTCGAGCGCTGCTCCGGGTCTGCCCAGAATTGAATGTCCGGAGCGCTGCGGCCGACGATCTGCTCAGGCTGCCAGCCGAACACCTCGCTGAAGCTCGGGTTGATCTCGATGAACAACCCGTCGCGGATTCGCGAAACGCAAATGGGGTCGGGGCTGGCCTGGAACAGGGTGACGAACTTCTCTTCCGAGGCCGCCAGGCGTTGCTCGCGGCGAACCCGTTCGCTGATGTCCATGAGGATGCCGGTCATCCGCTGTGGCCGGCCCAGCTCGTCGCGATAAAGCTTGGCGGTGCTCTCCAGGTAATGCACTTCGCCGTCGGCGAAACGTGTGCGATAGGTCACCTGGTAGTCGTTCTCGTGACCCTCCAGAAGTCCCTGGTAGGCACGGCGCATGCTCTGGCGGTCTTCTTCCGGTACGCATACGAAGAAGTCACGAAACTCGCCTTCGAAGGGTTCCTTGGCCAGGCCGTGCAGGGCCGATGCGCGGGCCGAGCCGTACAAGGTGCCGTTGGCGATGTGCCAGTCCCAGGTGCCCAGGTCGGCGGATTCGAGCGCCAGGTTGAGGCGCTCCTGGCTGTCCTTGAGGGCCTGTTCCTGGGCACGCTGGCGGGTGACGTCGCGGACGGTCAGCACCAGGCAGGTGCGGCCATTCAGTTCGATCTCCTCGCCGTAAAGCAGGCAGATGGCATGGCTGCCATCCCGTCGCCTGAGATTCACTTCCAGTTCATCGAGGCGGCCGTCGCGCTGCAGGGTTTCGAGCATTGCATGACGTTGCGCCGGGTCTTCCCAGATACCCAGTTCCAGGGAGCTGTGGCCGATGGTTTCTTCCTGGCTCCAGCCGAACTGACGCTCGAAGCCGACATTGATCTCCAGGAACAGGCCACTGGCGCGATCGGTTATCACCACGGCTTCTGGCGTGCTGCGGAAGGCCTTGGCGAACTTCTCTTCGCTGATGCGCAGCGCATTCTCCGCGCGCTTGCGTTCGGTGGTGTCGAGGAAGGTGCTGATGAGGTACGGCTCGCCTTCCAGCTCGACGTATTGGCTCGAGAGCAGGCCATCGAGGATGCGGCCGCTGCGGGTGCGCAGCTTCACTTCCTGTGCAACCGGCGAGCTGCTGCCACGGGCATTGCAATGCAACCATTCGCGCTGGCTGAGATCCTCCCAGATGCCCAGGTCCAGGGTGGTACGGCCAATGGTTTCGCTCACCGGCCAACCCAGCACGTCCTCGAAATGCTGGTTGGCTTCGACAATCCGGCTGTCGCTGAGGCGAACCAGTAGCACCACGTCCGGACTCAGGTGAAAGAGGCTCGAGTAGCGTTGTCTCGAGTTGACCAGTTCCTGGGCGCGTTGCTGCTGTTGTGTGACGTCCCTGATGACGCCAACCATGCGACGTTTCCCGTTACCTTGGGGTTGCAGACTGCCATTGATTTCCAGCCAGTGCAGGCTGCCGTCGGGCCAACGGATGCGGTGGCGCATGGCGCGTTCCGCCTGGCGCCCGGCGAGAGCTTCCTGGAACAGGCGCAGCACTTCGACGCGATCGTCTTCGGGAATCAGTTGTATGTAATCAACGGGTTCGCTGAGCGGCTGGCGCGGGTCCAGCCCGAATAGTGCCTGGGCACCTCGTGACCAGCTGACCTGGCCGGTATCGATATCCCACGACCAGGCGCCAAGTCGGGCGCCGTTCAGCGCTGCGAGCAGGCTGGTGGCGTCCTGCCAGGATTGCTCGAATGCGACAGGGTCAAGGGCAGGAATATGGGGGAATGGAGGATTCGGCTCACTGGCTTTGCGCATGCGCGCCCCTTTCCGGCGATAGGGCAGATGTTCGGGTCGGTGAACTGCAGGGACGCCCCTGACGCTTTCCCGACCCTTTTCTTATGCTGTGCGCGTCAACTTATCCTTTGCCTTCACAGATACGCAAGGTCGTCGCGTTGCGCATCCAGCAGCGCCATGAAGGCTTTGGCGGCGTTGGAGAGCGTGCGCTCGGTGTGCAGGATGTAGCCGAGCTGGCGTGAAAGCTGGATGTCCTGCAGGGGCAGACGTACCACGGAGTCGTCAAGCATGGTACGCGGCAGCACGCTCCAGGCGATGCCGATGGAAACCATCATCTTGATGGTTTCCATGTAGTTGGTGCTCATGGCGATGTTCGGCATCAGGCCTTCGGCCTCGAACATGCGGCGGACGATGTGGTGAGTGAAGGTGTTGCCGCCCGGGAATACCGCCGGATGTCGTGCTACGTCCGGAAGGAAGATGGTCTTGTCGCGGGCCAGCGGATGTTCCGGCGCTGCGACGAAATCCAGCGGGTCGTTCCAGACCGGCACCGCCTGCACGGGCAATGCGGTTTCAGGTGCGAGGGTGATCACGGCCAGCTCCACTCGGCCGTGGAGGATTTCCTCATAGGCCACTTCCGAGTCGAGGAACTGGATGTCCAGGGCGACTTGCGGATAGGCGCGGGTAAAGGCGCGTAGCAAAGGCGGCAGTCGGTGCAGGCCGATGTGGTGGCTGGTGGCCAGCGTCAGGCGGCCGCTGATGTCACCGGAAAGGTTGCTCAGCGCGCGGCGAGTGTCGTCCAGCACGTTGAGGATCTGGTAGGCACGCGGGAGTAGGGCGCGCCCGGCCTCGGTCAGGCTCACTTCGCGACCCAGGCGGTCGAACAGACGCACGCTGAGTTGCTGTTCCAGCGAGGCGATGCGCTTGCTCACCGCAGGCTGGGTCAGGTGCAGGCGCTCACCCGCTTCAGAGAAGCTGCCGGTCTCGGCGATGGCGATGAAAGCATTGAGGCTGGCCAAATCCATATCTGGACTCCGTGGGTTGCTGGCGCCGGTAGTATCCGCATTCCTTGATGGAATGCTTTAAATAAAAAATATGAATTTGAGTTATTCGATGCAAGCCCCTACGATCGTCCCCACAAGCAAAAGGGGCTTTTCGACCCCTGCGCACAGAAACAAGCTGACGAGGACCTGACGATGGCCGGCAAGACGCTCTACGACAAGCTCTGGGATGCACACGAGGTGAAGCGCCGCGACGATGGTTCGTCGCTGATCTACATCGATCGTCACATCCTTCACGAAGTGACCTCGCCGCAGGCCTTCGAAGGGCTGCGTCTGGCGGGCCGCAAGCCGTGGCGCATCGACGCCAACATCGCGACTCCCGACCATAACGTGCCGACCACCCGCGCCGAGCGCCAGGGTGGCCTCGAAGCCATTGCCGACGAAGTGTCGCGCATCCAGGTCAAGACCCTGGACGAGAACTGCGATGACTTCGGCATCCTCGAGTTCAAGATGAACGACGTGCGCCAAGGCATCGTCCACGTGGTAGGCCCGGAGCAAGGCGCCACTCTGCCGGGCATGACCGTGGTCTGCGGCGACTCGCACACCTCCACCCACGGCGCTTTCGGCGCGCTGGCCCACGGCATCGGCACCTCAGAGGTCGAGCACGTGCTGGCCACCCAGTGCCTGGTGGCGAAAAAGATGAAGAACATGCAGGTACGCGTGGAGGGCAAGCTGCCCGCCGGCGTCACTGCCAAGGACATCGTGCTCGCCGTGATCGGCAAGATTGGCACCGCTGGCGGCAACGGCCATGCCCTGGAGTTCGCCGGCAGCGCCATCCGTGACCTGTCCGTCGAAGGCCGCATGACCATCTGCAACATGTCCATCGAGGCCGGTGCCCGCGTCGGCCTGGTGGCCGTGGACGAAAAGACCATCGCTTATGTCGAAGGTCGCCCGTTCGCGCCGAAAGGTGTTAATTGGGACAATGCCGTGGCTGCCTGGCGTGACCTGGTTTCCGACGCTGATGCGCATTTCGACACCGTGGTCGAGCTGCGCGCCGAAGACATAAAGCCGCAGGTGAGCTGGGGCACTTCGCCAGAAATGGTGCTGCCGGTCGATCAGCGCGTGCCGGATCCAGCCGCTGAAGCTGATCCGGTCAAGCGCGGTTCCATTGAGCGCGCCCTGAAATACATGGGGCTCGCCGCCAACCAGGCGATCACCGATATCCAGCTGGACCGCGTATTTATCGGTTCCTGCACCAACTCGCGTATCGAAGACCTGCGCGCCGCCGCTGAAGTGGCCAAGGGCCGCAAGGTCGCTGCCACCGTCAAACAGGCGCTGGTGGTGCCGGGCTCCGGCCTGGTCAAGCAGCAGGCCGAACAGGAAGGCCTGGACAAGATCTTCCTTGAGGCGGGGTTCGAGTGGCGCGAGCCGGGCTGCTCCATGTGCCTGGCGATGAACCCGGATCGCCTGGAGAGTGGCGAGCATTGCGCATCCACCTCCAACCGCAACTTCGAGGGGCGTCAGGGCGCTGGTGGCCGTACCCACCTGGTCAGCCCCGCCATGGCAGCCGCTGCCGCGGTGACCGGCCGTTTCGTCGATGTTCGCGAGTTGCTCAAGTAAGGAAGGAGAGTCGAGATGAAAGCCTTTACCCAACACACCGGTCTCGTCGCTCCGCTGGATCGCGCCAACGTCGACACCGATCAGATCATTCCCAAGCAGTTCCTCAAGTCGATCAAGCGCACCGGCTTCGGCCCCAACCTGTTCGATGAGTGGCGCTACCTGGATGTGGGGCAGCCGAACCAGGACAACTCCAAGCGTCCGTTGAACCACGACTTCGTGCTGAACTTCCCGCGTTACCAGGGCGCCAGCGTGCTCCTGGCCCGTGAGAACTTCGGCTGCGGCTCCTCTCGCGAGCACGCACCCTGGGCGCTCGACGAGTACGGATTCCGCGCGATCATCGCGCCGAGCTACGCCGACATCTTCTTCAACAACAGCTTCAAGAACGGTCTGCTGCCGATCATCCTGAAGGACGAGGAAGTCGATGAACTCTTCCAACAGTGCGAGGCCGCCGAGGGCTACCAGCTCACCGTTGACCTTGCCGCGCAGACAGTCACCCGCCCGGATGGCAAGCAGTACAGCTTCGAAGTGGACGCCTTCCGCAAGCACTGCCTGCTCAATGGCCTGGACGATATCGGCCTGACCCTGCAGGACGCCGAAGCGATCAAGGCCTTCGAAGGCAATTACCGCCAGGGCAACCCCTGGTTGTTCCGCGACGCCTGATATCCAGGAGCACGAAGTGAACGATAAGGCCCATGCGCAGGTCGTCCAGAGTCAGTTCGGTGAGCAGGCCGCTGCCTACCTGAGCAGTGCCGTACATGCCCAGGGCACCGAGTTCGCCCTGCTGCAGGCTGAAGTGGATGGGCGAAGCGATGCGCGGGTGCTGGACCTCGGCTGCGGTGCTGGCCATGTGGCCTTTCATGTAGCGCCGCTGGTCGGCGAAGTCGTTGCGTACGACCTCTCCGGGCAGATGCTTGACGTAGTGGCGAGTGCCGCTGCCCAACGCGGGTTCGGTAATGTGGTTACCCAGCAAGGGGCGGCCGAAATGCTGCCCTTCGCTGACGCCAGTTTCGATTTCGTCTTCAGCCGTTATTCGGCGCACCACTGGAGCGATGTCGGTGTAGCCCTGCGCGAGGTGCGCCGTGTCCTGACGCCGGGCGGCGTAGCTGCCTTCATCGACGTCGCTTCGCCGGGGCGCCCACTGCTGGATACCCACCTGCAGGCCGTGGAAGTGCTGCGCGATACCAGCCATGTGCGCAACTATTCGCCCGCAGAGTGGTTGCGCCAGGTGTCCGAGGCCGGCCTGGCGACTCGTAGCCATACCCGCCAGCGGCTGCGACTGGAGTTCACTTCCTGGGTCGAGCGCATGCGCACGCCGATGGTGTTCCGCGAGGCGATCCTGGCGCTGCAGAAAGCAGTGGGTGATGAGGTTCGCGAGTATTTCGAGATTGCGGCAGACGGCTCCTTCAGCACCGATGTCGTGGTGCTCTGGGCCGAACGCTAGAACGAATTGCATGGCGCGGAGTGCGCCTAACGAGAGGAAAGCATGAGCAAGCAGATTCTGATTCTTCCTGGCGACGGTATTGGCCCGGAGATCATGGCCGAAGCGGTTAAGGTGCTGGAAGTCGCCAATGACAAGTTCCAGCTGGGCTTCGAGCTGACCGAGGATGTCATCGGCGGCGCAGCCATCGACAAGCACGGCGTACCCCTGGCCGACGAGACACTGGAGCGTGCGCGCAAGGCCGATGCCGTCCTGCTGGGTGCCGTGGGCGGCCCGAAATGGGACAAGATCGAGCGCGACATCCGTCCGGAGCGCGGTCTGCTGAAGATCCGTTCGCAGTTGGGCCTGTTCGCCAACCTGCGTCCGGCCATCCTCTATCCGCAACTGGCCGAGGCCTCCAGCCTCAAGCCGGAAGTGGTTGCCGGCCTGGATATCCTCATCGTTCGCGAGCTGACCGGCGGCATCTATTTCGGCCAGCCCCGCGAGCAGCGTGTTCTGGAAAACGGCGAGCGTCAGGCCTATGACACGCTGCCGTATAGCGAAAGCGAAATTCGCCGTATCGCGCGCGTCGGCTTCGACATGGCCCGCGTGCGGGGCAAGAAGCTGTGCTCGGTGGACAAGGCCAACGTCCTGGCTTCCAGCCAGCTGTGGCGCGAAGTCGTCGAAGAGGTGGCCAAGGACTATCCGGACGTTGAGCTCAGCCACATGTACGTCGACAACGCCGCCATGCAACTTGTGCGTGCACCCAAGCAGTTCGACGTCATGGTCACCGACAACATGTTCGGCGACATCCTGTCGGATGAGGCTTCCATGCTCACCGGGTCCATCGGCATGCTGCCCTCCGCCTCGCTGGACTCGAACAACAAGGGCATGTACGAACCCTGTCATGGGTCGGCACCGGATATCGCCGGCCAGGGCATCGCCAACCCGTTGGCGACCATACTTTCCGTATCGATGATGCTCCGCTACAGCTTCAACCAGACTGCTGCTGCCGACGCCATCGAGAAGGCCGTCAGCCTGGTGCTGGACCAGGGGCTGCGGACGGGCGATATCTACTCCGCTGGTGCGACCAAGGTCGGTACCCGCGAAATGGGCGATGCTGTGGTCGCGGCACTGCGGAATCTGTAATCTGTCGGGCCCGCTGGAATACCAGCGGCCCACTTTTTCACGAAAGGTGTAGTTGTCATGAAGCGTGTAGGTCTGATCGGTTGGCGCGGCATGGTGGGTTCCGTGCTCATGCAGCGAATGCTGGAAGAGCGGGATTTCGACCTGATCGAGCCGGTGTTCTTCACTACTTCCAATGTCGGTGGCCAGGGCCCTGCGGTCGGCAAGGACATTGCCCCGCTGAAGGACGCCTACAGCATCGACGAGCTGAAGCCCCTCGATGTGATCCTGACCTGCCAGGGTGGCGACTACACCAACGAGGTGTTCCCCAAGCTGCGCGAAGCAGGTTGGCAGGGCTACTGGATCGACGCTGCTTCCAGCCTGCGCATGCAGGATGACGCGGTGATTGTGCTCGATCCGGTAAACCGCCGGGTCATCGACCAGCAACTGGACGCCGGTACCAAGAACTACATCGGCGGCAACTGCACCGTCAGCCTGATGCTGATGGCTCTGGGTGGCTTGTTCGAAGCCGGCCTGGTCGAGTGGATGAGCGCCATGACCTACCAGGCTGCCTCCGGCGCCGGCGCGCAGAACATGCGCGAACTGATCAAGCAGATGGGCGCGACACATGCGGCGGTGGCCGACGATCTGGCCAACCCGGCCAGTGCCATCCTCGACATCGATCGCAAAGTGGCTGAAGCCATGCGCGGCGAAGATTTCCCTACCGAGAACTTCGGTGTGCCCCTGTCCGGCAGCCTGATCCCGTGGATCGACAAGGAACTGCCTAACGGCCAGAGCCGCGAAGAGTGGAAAGGCCAGGCCGAGACCAACAAGATCCTCGGTCGCTTCAAGAGCCCGATCCCGGTGGATGGCATCTGCGTGCGCATCGGCGCTATGCGCTGCCACAGCCAGGCACTGACCATCAAGCTGAACAAGGATGTGCCGATCGCCGATATCGAAGGCATGATCAGCCAGCACAATCCCTGGGTGAAGCTGGTGCCGAACCAGCGCGAAATCAGCATGCGCGAACTCACTCCGACCGCCGTGACCGGTACCCTGACCGTTCCGGTCGGCCGTCTGCGCAAGCTCAACATGGGCTCGCAGTACCTTGGCGCCTTCACCGTCGGTGACCAGCTGCTGTGGGGCGCAGCCGAGCCGCTGCGCCGCATGCTGCGCATCCTGCTGGAGCGTTGATGGATCGCAGGGTGCCGATGAGGCTCGTCGGCACCCTCTGACCCTCGATTGCCTGCGTGCGGGGTGACGGTTAAAGTGCCGCTCCTCGCATCGCCAGAAGTATCCCCCCATGAGCCAGACCCTCGATATCGCCGTGATCGGCGCCACCGGCACCGTTGGCGAAACCCTCGTCCAGCTCCTCGAAGAGCGGGATTTTCCGGTCGGAAACCTTCATCTGCTTGCCAGTGGCGAATCCGCCGGCTCATCGCTGCCTTTCAAAGGGCGCAACCTGCGGGTGCGGGATGTGGCCGAATTCGACTTCTCCCAGGTTCGCCTGGCTTTCTTCGCGGCTGGTGAGGCAGTGACCCGCAGCTTTGCTGCGCGCGCGACGTCCGCGGGATGCTCGCTGATCGATCTGTCCGGGGCCCTTGATCCGGTCAAGGCCCCTGGCCTGGTTCCGGAAGCCAATCCCCAGTTGCTCGATACGCTCTCGGCGCCCTATCAATTGAGCAGTCCCAGTGCCTCATCGGTGGCGCTTGCCTGCGTGCTGGCGCCGCTCAAGAACCTGCTAAAGCCACAGCGCATCAGCGTGATGGCCAGCCTGGCGGTTTCCTGTCGTGGCCGTGAGGGCGTAGCCGAGTTGGCGCGCCAGACAGCCGAGCTGCTCAATGCGCGACCACTGGAGCCGCGCTTTTTCGATCGCCAGATTGCCTTCAACGTCCTGGCTCAGGCCGGTGCACCGGATGCCGAAGGGCATGCCTCCCTGGAGCGTCGCCTGGCGAGCGAGATCAAACAGTTGCTCGGCGAGCCGGATTTGCGTGTGTCTGCCACATGCGCCCTGGCTCCAGTCTTCTTTGGAGACAGCCTGGCAGTATCGGTCGTGGCAGAGCAGCCGGTGGATGTCGCCAAGGTGCGCGAGCGGCTCGGGATAGCGCCGAGCGTCGAGTTTGTGGAAGAAGAAGGTGATTATCCGACCGCTGTCGGCGACGCCGTAGGACAGGATTCGGTATATGTAGGCCGGGTTCGAGGTGGGTTGGATGACCCGTGCGAACTCAATTTGTGGATTGCTTCAGATAATGCAAGAAAAGGCGCTGCGCTCAATGCTGTGCAGTCGGCCGAGTTGTTGATAAAACACTATCTGTCAAAGATACTTACCTGAAAATTTGTAGAAATATTCTAGCTTGACAATACTGGCTTGGCCTTATCGTTGATGGGGAGCCGCCGTTTCGGCGTGCGCAGGCAGCGACTTAAGACCCTCCTCTCGCGCAGCGAGAAAAAAGATAAAACAAGGGAATCACTCTATGGTTCGGGTTCGCAAACTTGTGCTGGCAATCGCGGCTGCATCCGCGCTGACTTCGGGTGTGGCCAACGCCCTGGGACTCGGGGAAGTCACCCTGCGTTCTTCCTTGAACCAGCCACTGGATGCGGAAATCGAGCTGCTGGAAGTTCGTGACCTGGCGTCGGCCGAGGTCAAGCCGATCCTGGCATCGGCCGAGGAGTTCTCCAAGGCGGGTGTCGACCGTCAGTATTTCCTGCAGGACCTCAAGTTCACCCCGGTGGTCAAGCCCAACGGTCGCAGCGTTATCCGCGTGACTTCGAGCAAGCCAGTCCGCGAACCCTATCTGAACTTCCTGGTCGAGGTGCTTTGGCCCAATGGCCGCCTCCTGCGTGAGTACACGCTGCTCCTCGATCCGCCGCTTTACTCGCCGCAGGCTGCCGCCGCTGCCGCGCCGAAGATCCCGGTTGCCGCTCCGGCTCCGCGTCCCGCGGTAGCCCCGTCCCCAGCGCCAGTTCGCAGTGCCCCGGCAACTTCCAGCGTCGCGCCGCGTCCCAGTGCTCCAGCGCCGGCTCCTGTCCCCGCTCCTGCGCCGGCGGCCAAGGCGCCAACCGACCAGTACCGCACCACATCCCGCGATACCCTCTGGGAGATCGCTGAGCGCACACGTGCCAGTGGCTCGGTGCACCAGGCCATGCTGGCCATCCAGGATCTGAACCCCGATGCCTTCGTCGATGGCAACATCAACCGCCTGAAGAGCGGCCAGGTACTGCGTCTGCCCGATGAAAAGCAGATTGCCAGCCGCACCCAGGCCGAGGCTATTTCCCAGGTACAGGCGCAGAACACCGCCTGGAGCGAAGGTCGCAGTCTGGCCGGGGAGGGCAAGCGCCAGCTTGACGCCACCAAGCGCAGCAGCGCGGACGTCGCTCCGGAGAAAGTTGAGACCCAGGACAGTCTGCGCCTGGTTTCCGCTGCGAGCGGTAAGGCTTCCAGCGGCAGCGACAAGGGCGCCAACGGCGAAAGCAAGGCGCTCAGCGACAAACTGGCCGTTACCCAGGAGAGCCTGGATTCGACTCGCCGCGAGAATGATGAGCTGAAGAGCCGCATGACCGATCTGCAGAGCCAGATGGACAAGCTGCAGCGTCTGATTCAGCTCAAGGATGATCAGCTCGCGAAGCTGCAGTCCAACATGGCCAACCAAGGCAAGCAGGCTCCTGCTGCCTCCGCAACTGCCGCGCCCGCCGCGGTAGCCGCAGCCCCGGCCCAGCCTGCCGCAACTCCGGCCCAGCCGGCTGCCGCTGCGCCGGCACAGCCTGCTCAACCGGCGGCACAACCTGCTGCGCCGGCGGCAGCGAATCCGACGCCAGCCCCGGCCCAGCCTGCTGCTCCAGCAGCCGCTGCTCCGGCCCAACCGGCAGCTGCCGCTCCGGCACAGCCCATCGCACCGACCCAGCCGACTGCACCTGCCCAGCCTGCAGCACCCGCCGCAGCGCAGCCGCCCAAACCGGCGGAACCCGCCAAGCCGGCCGCGCCAGTCAAGCCTGTGCAGACCGCACCGGCTGCGCCTGTGGTCGAACCGCCGCAGTCCAGCATCATCGACGATGTGCTTGCCAACCCCATGCTGCTGCTCCTGGCGGGTGGCAGTGCGCTCGTGGCCTTGCTGGTTCTGCTGATGGTGCTGTCGCGCCGCAATGCCTTGAAAGAGGCCGAGCTGCAGAACGGTCTTGCCGCGCAGGACGACGAGAACAGTTTCGACGGTGATCTCGATCTGAAGGACGACGGTTTCTCTGGCCTCGATAGTCCGGATCTGGACGCCGCGGTTGCCGACGCGCCGGATGCTGCTCCCGCCAAGGCCGACGAGCGTGTCACCGCGCAGACTGGCGACGTGATCAGCGAGGCCGACATTTACATCGCCTACGGCCGCTTCAACCAGGCTGGCGAGCTGTTGCAGAACGCCATCAATGATGAGCCGCATCGCAGCGATCTTCGCCTCAAGCTGATGGAGGTCTATGCCGAACTGGGAGATCGCGAAGGTTTTGCGCGCCAGGAAAGCGAGCTCCGCGAAATTGGCGGCGCGAACGGCGAAATCGAGCAACTGAAAGGCAAGTACCCAGCCATGGCCGTTGCCGCCGTAGCAGCCAGTGCGGCTGCGGGGCTGGCTGCGGCAGACGATCTCGATGGCTTCAGTCTCGATGACCTGACCCTCGACGATGTTCCGGCAAACGCGCCGACAGCTGGCAGCGCTGATCTGGACGACGCATTCGACCTCAGTCTGGATGATCTGGATTCCGACCTCGATCTGGAGCTTGCAGACGAAAAACCGACCGTCATCCAGCCGGCTGCAGCTCCGGTCGATGATCTGGGGCTGGACGATCTGGAGCTCGACCTCCCAGCCGCGCCGGTCAAGGCCGAAAGCGATCTGGATTTCGATCTGGATATCGGTGGTAGCGACGAACTGCTGACTGGCGACGAGAGTCTGGAACTCAGCGACGACTTGGCTGACTTCAGCCTGGATCTGGAGCCGACTACCCAGCCGGCGACGGCCGATGAGGAAGATTTCCTGCTGAGTTTGGACAGTGACCTCGACACGCCGCTGACTGCCGAAGCACCCGCTCCGTTAGCAGAAAAGGAAAGCGAAGGTCTGCTCGGTCTGCCGGCTGATTTCGACCTCTCGTTGCCCGACGAGCCGATTGCCGAGCCGCTGGCTGACAATGACAGCTTTGCCGCGCAACTGGACGAAGTGACCGCCGAGCTGGATCAGCTCTCCGACAGTCTGCAGAAGGCGCCGGAACCCGAGCCGGTTGCCGTACTGGAAGATGAGACGGCAGACCTCGGCCTGGGGCTGGGCGAGGAGGACGACTTCGATTTCCTCTCCGGTACCGACGAAACCGCGACCAAACTGGATTTGGCTCGTGCCTATATCGACATGGGTGACACTGAAGGCGCTCGCGACATCCTCGACGAGGTGCTGTCCGAGGGTAGTGACACCCAGCAACAGGAAGCGCGCGAACTGATCGCACGACTCAGCTGATAGATGACAGATGTAGTACCCGCAGCGGCAGCCAATTCGGCTGCCGCTGGCATTTACAGAATTGCCCTTGGCGTTGAATACAAGGGTTCGCGATATCGCGGCTTCCAGCGCCAGATCGACGGGGTTCCTTCTATCCAGGGCGCGCTGGAGAAAGCCCTTTGCCGTGTGGCGGGTGGTGCCCCGGTGACACTCTCCTGCGCCGGACGTACGGACGCCATGGTTCATGCCAGTGGCCAGGTCGTGCACTTCGATACACCCGTCTCGAGGTCTGCGCTCTCCTGGGTGATGGGGGCTAACGCGAACCTGCCGCCGGATATCAGTGTTACCTGGGCGCGGGAGATGCCGAAGAATTTCGATGCCCGCTTCAGCGCCATGGCCCGGCGCTATCGCTATGTGATCTACAACGACGAGATTCGTCCGGCGCACATGGCTGAGGAAGTGACCTGGAACCACCGCCCCCTGGATGTCCAGCGTATGCGCGAGGCTTCGCGCTGCCTGGTGGGAACCCATGACTTCAGTGCGTTTCGCGCCAGACAGTGCCAGGCGAAATCGCCGATCAAGACGGTGCATCACCTTGAGCTGATTGAGCACGGACGCCTGATCGTGCTCGATATCCGCGCCAATGCATTCCTCCACCACATGGTGCGCAATATCGCCGGGGTGCTGATGACCATCGGTGCCGGCGAGCAGCCGGCGGAGTGGGCGGAGCAGGTGCTGGAGGGGCGGATCCGTCGGGAGGGCGGCGTGACAGCGCATCCCTATGGGCTCTATCTGGTGCGTGTCGAGTACCCCGAAGAGTTCGAGCTCCCCCAGCGTTACCTGGGGCCGCACTTTCTTTCCGGTTTGCCGGATTGCGCGGGCTGACGCTGCGTCAGGGCTTTGCTAACATCCGTGGTCTTTAGCCTTCAGGTGCCCGCATCTTGTCAGCCGTTCGCATCAAAATCTGCGGTATTACCCGAATCGAGGACGCCCTGGCTGCGGTTGCTGCCGGGGCGGATGCCATAGGTTTTGTGTTCTACGCCAAGAGTCCGCGCGCCGTAACTTCTGCCCAGGCGGGTGCCATCATCGCTGCGCTGCCGCCATTCGTGACTACTGTCGGGCTCTTCGTCGACATGCCGCGGGCTGAGCTGAAGCAGTTGCTGGAAGTGGTGTCCCTTGACCTGTTGCAGTTCCACGGAGATGAAAGCCCGGCGGACTGCGCGGGCTACGGTCGCCCCTACATCAAGGCGCTGCGGGTCAAGCCGGGTGATGATGTTGCGGCGGCGATCGCACGCTACCCCGACGCATCCGGTGTTCTGCTCGACACCTATGTCGCGGGCACCCCTGGTGGCACCGGCGAAGCCTTTGACTGGAGCCTGGTGCCCCGGAATGCGGTAAAGCCGGTGATTCTCGCTGGCGGTCTGACCCCCGAGAATATCGGCGAAGCGGTGCGCCAGGTTTGCCCTTATGCCGTGGATGTCAGCGGTGGCGTCGAGGCCAGCAAGGGCATCAAGGACGCAGCAAAGATTCAAGCCTTCATCCAACGGGCACGTGCCTGACATGCAGATCGCGGAAGATTTCGCGTATTTGCTTGCTGGCGCGTCTCCTGCATATGTGACGGACAGCGCGTCGCTGCCGTCCATAACCGAGTTGCCCAGTCAGGCGAAGCCTGTCGGGTCACGCGGCAAGGCTGCGTCGATCGGGCCTGTTTTTTTAGAGGGTGGTGGTGAGGCCATCACCAGGGTGATCCCCGGTTACATGCTGAGTGCCGGGGTCGCAACCATGAATTCGCTCAAGGACATGCGCGGGGCTATGAACCGCTAGCGCGTGTTCGGGCCTGAAAGCTGTGGAGAACTAGAGCATGAGCAACTGGCTGGTAGACAAGCTGATCCCTTCGATCATGCGTTCTGAGGTGAAGAAGAGCTCCGTTCCGGAAGGCCTCTGGCACAAGTGCCCGTCCTGCGAGGCGGTGCTTTACAAGCCCGAGCTGGAAAAGACGCTGGACGTCTGCCCTAAGTGCAACCACCACATGCGCATCGACGCGCGCACTCGCCTGAACATCTTCCTGGACCCGGAAGGTCGCGAAGAGATCGGGGCTGACCTGGAACCGGTAGATCGCCTGAAGTTCCGTGACAGCAAGAAGTACAAGGACCGCCTGGTAGCCGCCCAGAAAGATACCGGCGAGAAAGATGCGCTGATTGCGATGAGCGGCACCCTGCACAAGATGCCGATCGTGGCTTGCGCCTTCGAGTTTTCCTTCATGGGGGGCTCGATGGGGGCCGTCGTCGGTGAGCGCTTCGTTCGCGCCGCCAACGTTGCCCTGGAAAAGCGTTGCCCGCTGGTCTGCTTCTCCGCCTCCGGTGGTGCGCGGATGCAGGAAGCCCTGATTTCTCTGATGCAGATGGCCAAGACCTCCGCAGTCCTGGCCCGCCTGCGTGAAGAGGGCATCCCCTTCATTTCCGTACTGACCGACCCGGTCTACGGTGGCGTTTCGGCCAGTCTGGCGATGCTTGGCGACGTGATCGTCGGCGAGCCGCGCGCCCTGATCGGCTTTGCCGGTCCGCGCGTGATCGAGCAGACCGTGCGCGAGAAGCTGCCGGAAGGCTTCCAGCGCAGCGAGTTCCTGCTGGAGCACGGCGCCATCGACATGATCATCCCACGCGCAGAGCTGCGAGAGCGCCTTGGTCGGCTGCTGGCGCAGATGCTGCGTCTACCTTCCCCGGCTATCGCATGACCCAGAAAACCCTTGCCGACTGGCTTTCCTATCTTGAACAGCTCCACCCCACAGCCATTGACATGGGGTTGGAGCGTAGCCGCGAAGTTGCCGAACGGCTGGGCCTGACCCGGCCGGCTCCGAAAGTGATCACGGTCACCGGCACTAACGGCAAGGGTTCCACTTGCGCTTTCCTGGCCGCGCTATTGCGCGCTCAAGGGCTCAGGGTTGGTGTGTACAGCTCGCCGCACTTGCTGCGTTACAACGAGCGCGTCCAGTTGAACGGCCAGGAGGCTACCGATCAGGCGCTCTGCAATGCGTTCGCCGCGGTAGAAGCCGCGCGCGGCGAAATCTCTCTTACTTATTTCGAAATGGGCACCCTGGCAGCCTTTTGGTTGTTCCAGCATGCAAGCCTCGATGCCGTGGTGTTGGAAGTTGGCCTTGGCGGTCGCCTGGACGCAGTGAATCTGGTGGATGCCGATCTCGCTCTGGTGACCAGCATCGGCCTGGATCACGCGGACTGGCTCGGCGACACACGGGAAAGCGTGGCCTTCGAGAAAGCAGGCATTTTCCGCGCGGGCAAGCCGGCCCTGTGTGGCGATCTGGACCCGCCTCAACCGCTGTTGGACCAGGCGCATGCGCTTGCCGCGCCGCTGTTCTTGCGCGGAAGAGAATTCGACCTGGCGCAGGGCGATGGCGGTTGGCACTGGCGTGGTACCTGCGCTTCCGGGCAGGTGCTGGAACTGCATGATCTGCCTCTGCTCGACTTGCCTATGGAAAACGCCGCTCTGGCACTTCAGGCCTATGCGCTGCTGGGCATGCCCTGGCAGCCGGAAGCCCTCCAGGCCGCGCTGATCGGTACGCGGGTCACCGGAAGACTGGATCGCCGCAACCTCGACTGGCACGGCAAGAGGGTTTCCCTGCTGCTGGATGTCGGTCATAACCCCCATGCGGCCGAGTACTTGGCGGCACGCCTCGCTGCCCGCCCGGTTGCCGGCAACCGCCTGGCTGTTTTCGGTCTGCTTTCCGACAAGGATCTTCCCGGCGTTCTTGGCCCCCTGAGCGCGCGACTGGCCCACTGGGCTGTGGCGCCATTGCCCACCCCGCGTAGCCGTCCCGCATCGGAACTGCAGGCGGCATTGACGAACCTTCACGCAAGCGTCAGTGTCCACGAAAATATCGCCGCAGCTCTCGAGGCGCAGTGTGAGCGGGCGTCACCGGACGACGAGATTCTGGTGTTCGGTTCGTTCTACAGTGTGGCTGAGGCGCTGAGCTGGCTGGATAACCAAGCAGCGGGGGAGTAGGGGAAATGGCTGTAATGGACAAGGGACTCAAGCAACGTATCGTCGGCGCTCTGGTGCTGGTGGCGCTGGCGGTGATCTTCCTGCCCATGCTGTTCAGTCGCGAGGACGAGTTGCGCCAGGTGGTGGTCGAGGCTCCGCCCATGCCGAAGGCGCCGGAAATGCCGCCGGTGGAGCTCGAGCAGGTCCAGGTGCCGGAGCCGCAAGCTCTGCCTCAGGAGCCTGTGCCGCCGCTGGAGCCTGTCGACGACGCACTCGCTTCGGCTATGCCTCCGGCCGAGGAGGCCGCACCGACAGCGCCCGCCCAACCGACCGCACCTGCCGTTCCGGTTCCTGCGCAGCCGCAACCTGCGGCACCAGCTCAGGCTAAGACACCGGTGCCCGTGCCGGCTGCTCCCATTGCGGCGGTCAAGGCCGAAGAGAAGCGTCTGGATCTCAATGGCTTGCCGGTCAGTTGGTCGATCCAGCTCGCCAGCCTGTCCAGTCGCGCCAGTGCCGAGAACCTGCAGAAGAACCTGCGTACCCAGGGCTATAACGCCTACATCCGCAGCGTGGAGGGCATGAACCGAGTGTTCGTCGGCCCGGTAATCGAGCGTGCCGAGGCCAATCGCCTGCGCGACCAGCTCTCCCGTCAGCAGAAGCTGAACGGCTTCATCGTCCGTTTCCAGCCGGAAAAGACCTGATAGAGCAGGTTAATCGAGCCCTTTCTGCTCCGCGGGTTACCGGAGTGGAAGGGCTCTGCTAAAATGCAGCGCCTTTTCTGTTTGTGGGCCGCATCGTGGCATTCACCTGGGTCGATTGGACGATAATCGCCATCATCGCCGTTTCCAGTCTGGTCAGTTTGAGTCGGGGCTTCGTCAAGGAAGCCCTCTCGCTCCTGACCTGGATAGTCGCAGGTGTTGTTGCCTGGACCTTCGGCGGCGCCTTGTCGCTGCACCTCACTGAATTCATCGAAATGCCTTCGGCGCGCATCATCGCCGCATGCGCCATTCTCTTCATCGCCACCTTGCTGGTGGGTGCCTTGATCAATTTCCTGATCGGCGAACTGGTCAGGGTTACCGGTATGGACGGCACTGACCGCGTGCTGGGCATGGCCTTTGGCGCCGCCCGTGGTGCGCTGCTGGTTGTGCTGCTGGTCGGCCTGCTTAGCCTGGCACCGGTGCAACAGGATCCCTGGTGGCAGCAATCTACGCTGTTACCGCATTTTCTAATGGTCGCTGACTGGTCGAAGAACCTTATTCTGGGCTTCACCAGTCAGTGGCTCGCGAGCGGCATCAGCTCACCCAGCTGATGCGTCGCAACTGGAAGCATGCTCGTCCATGCCCAAACGGCCTGGACGGGTACTTGATTAGCCTGAACTACTAGCAGGGGTTGCGTCACATGTGTGGCATCGTCGGTATCGTCGGTAAGTCGAACGTCAATCAGGCGCTGTATGACGCGCTTACCGTGCTTCAGCATCGCGGCCAGGACGCTGCCGGTATTGTGACCAGCCATGATGGCCGGCTCTTCCTTCGCAAGGACAACGGTCTCGTCCGTGACGTCTTCCAGCAGCGCCACATGCAGCGCCTGGTCGGCAGCATGGGCATCGGCCACGTGCGCTATCCCACTGCCGGCTCCTCCAGCTCCGCAGAGGCCCAGCCGTTCTACGTCAACTCGCCTTATGGCATCACTCTGGCGCACAACGGCAACCTGACCAACGTCGAGCAACTGGCCAAGGAAATCTACGAATCCGACCTGCGCCACGTGAACACCAATTCCGACTCGGAAGTGCTGCTCAACGTGTTCGCCCACGAGCTGGCTCACCGCGGCAAGCTGCAGCCTACCGAGGAAGACGTATTCGCCGCGGTTTCCGGCGTGCACGCGCGCTGCAAGGGTGGCTACGCCGTGGTTGCGATGATTACCGGGTACGGCATCGTCGGCTTCCGTGATCCCCATGCGATTCGCCCGATCGTCTTCGGTCAGCGCCACACCGACGAAGGCGTCGAGTACATGATCGCTTCCGAGAGCGTGGCCCTTGATGTGCTGGGCTTCACCCTGATTCGCGACCTGGCCCCGGGCGAAGCGGTTTACATCACCGAGGAAGGCAAGCTGTTCACCCGCCAGTGCGCGGCTGATCCGCAGTATTCCCCCTGCATCTTCGAGCATGTATACCTGGCCCGCCCGGACTCCATCATGGATGGCATCTCCGTCTACAAGGCGCGTCTGCGCATGGGCGAGAAGCTTGCCGAGAAGATCCAGCGCGAACGTCCCGAGCACGACATCGACGTGGTGATTCCGATTCCGGATACCAGCCGCACCGCTGCCCTGGAGCTGGCCAATCACCTGGGTGTGAAGTTCCGCGAAGGCTTCGTGAAGAACCGCTATATCGGCCGTACCTTCATCATGCCGGGCCAGGCCGCGCGCAAGAAATCCGTGCGCCAGAAGCTGAACGCGATCGAACTGGAATTCCGCGGCAAGAACGTGATGCTGGTGGATGACTCCATCGTTCGCGGCACCACCTGCAAGCAGATCATCCAGATGGCCCGCGAAGCTGGCGCCAAGAACGTTTACTTCTGCTCCGCCGCTCCGGCGGTGCGCTATCCGAACGTGTACGGCATCGACATGCCCAGCGCCCACGAGCTGATCGCCCACAACCGTTCCACCGAGGAAGTGGCCGAACTGATCGGTGCCGACTGGCTGGTATACCAGGACCTGCCGGACCTGATCGACGCAGTGGGTGGCGGTAAAGTGAAGATCGACCACTTCGACTGTGCGGTGTTCGACGGCCAGTACATCACCGGCGACGTGGATGAGCACTATCTGAACAAGATCGAGCAGGCCCGTAACGACGCCAGCAAGGCCAAGGCCCACGCGGTCAGCGCCATTATCGATCTGTACAACAACTGAGTCGCGCGTCTGGCGGCGAGTCGTAAGTCTGTAGCCCGGATCGCATCCGGGCTTCGTTTCTGAAGAGGTAGGGATATGACGCAGGAATGGGAAGCCGGAAGGCTGGACAGTGACCTGGAAGGCGCCGCCTTCGAAACCCTGGCCGTGCGAGCTGGCCAGCGCCGTTCGCCGGAAGGTGAGCACGGCGAGGCCATGTTCCTGACCTCCAGCTACGTGTTCCGCACTGCCGCCGACGCTGCTGCGCGTTTCGCCGGCGAAGTCCCGGGCAACGTCTATTCGCGCTACACCAACCCGACCGTTCGGACCTTCGAAGAGCGAATCGCTGCCCTTGAAGGTGCCGAACAGGCTGTGGCTACCGCCTCTGGCATGTCGGCGATCCTCGCCATTGCCATGAGTCTGTGCAGCAGCGGCGATCACGTACTGGTCTCCCGTAGCGTGTTTGGCTCCACCATCAGCCTGTTCGAAAAGTACCTCAAGCGCTTCGGCATTGAAGTCGACTATCCGGCGCTGTCCGACCTGGATGGCTGGAAGTCCGCGATTAAACCGAACACCAAGCTGCTGTTCGTCGAGTCTCCTTCCAATCCTCTGGCCGAACTGGTGGATATCCCCGCCCTGGCCGAGATTGCCCACGCCAAAGGCGCTCTGCTGGTGGTAGACAACTGCTTCTGTACCCCAGCCCTGCAACAGCCTCTGAAGCTGGGGGCCGACATCGTCATGCACTCGGCCACCAAGTACATCGACGGCCAGGGACGCACAATGGGCGGTGTGGTCGCCGGTCGCGCCGAGCATATGAAGGAAGTGGTGGGTTTCCTGCGTACCGCGGGCCCGACCCTGAGCCCCTTCAATGCCTGGGTGATGATGAAAGGTCTGGAAACCCTGCGCGTGCGCATGCAGGCCCATTGCGCCAGCGCTCTCGATATCGCCCGGTGGCTGGAGCAGCAATCCGGTGTCGAGCGCGTCTACTACTCAGGGCTGGAAAGTCATCCGCAGCACGAGTTGGCCAAGCGTCAGCAGAAAGGCTTCGGCGCGGTAGTCAGCTTCGAGGTCAAGGGCGGGAAGGAAGCGGCCTGGCGTTTCATCGACGCCACCCGGATGATTTCCATCACCACCAACCTGGGCGACACCAAGACCACCATCGCCCATCCGGCCACCACTTCCCACGGGCGCCTTTCGCCTCAGGAGCGGGCCAATGCGGGTATCAGTGACAGCCTGGTCCGCTTGGCCATTGGCCTGGAAGATGTGGCGGACCTCAAGGCCGATCTGGAGCGTGGGCTCGCCGCCCTGTGATCGATTGGGCCTTGCAGGCGACTGCGCCAAATAACGGCAAGGTCGCCCTGGTTACCGGCGCGGCGCGCGGGATCGGTTTGGGTGTATCCGCCTGGCTGATCGCTGAAGGCTGGCAAGTGGTGCTTGCCGACATCGACCGCGCCCGTGGTGCTCGGGTAGCCAAGGCATTGGGTGAGAATGCCTGGTTCGTCGGCATGGATGTCGCCCATGAAAGTCAGGTGGCGGTGGGCGTGGCTGAAGTGCTCGGGCAGTTCGGCCGCCTCGATGCCCTGGTCAGCAACGCTGCTATTACCGACCCCCACAATCCGCCGCTGGAGAGCCTAGAACTGGCCCGCTGGAACCGCCTGCTGGCGGTCAATCTGACGGGGACCATGTTGCTCGCCAAGCATTGTGCGCCATACCTGCGAGGACATAAGGGCGCCATTGTCACGATCGCCTCTACTCGTGCGCATCAATCGGAGCCCGACAGTGAGGCCTATGCCGCCAGCAAGGGCGGCCTGTTGGCGCTGACCCATGCGCTGGCCATGAGCCTGGCGCCCGACATCCGGGTCAACGCCGTGACGCCCGGCTGGATCGACGCCCGCGACCTGTCCGCCCGCGAAGAAGCACCCCTCTCCCAGTCGGACCACGAGCAGCACCCGGTGGGCCGTGTCGGTCTGGTGGAAGACGTTGCTTCCCAGGTGGCTTGGCTGCTGTCGGAGAACGCCAGTTTCGTTACCGGTCAGGAGTTCATGGTCGATGGCGGCATGACGCGCAAGATGATCTATCTCGGCTGATAGGCAATCGGGCTGGAAAGAAGAGGGCGGCTACACCTCGAAGGTGGGCCGCCCATTTTTGTGCCTGGCTGCCTGAAAGAAGGACTCGCGTCGGGGCTGAATCACGAGCCCCTGAGCATCACGGTTTGCGCAGGTCGACCGCCGGAGTCTGCGGGTTGTCGAACAGTTGCACCGGCTCTCGCGGCAGGATGGAAGGCCGGCCTTCCTTGTCGTGTTCGCCGACGATGCGGATATCGTTGTATTTCTTCCCGGACAGGGCCGCGATGCCGGCGCGGTCGCGGACCACGGTCGGGCGCAGGAACACCATCAGGTTGCGCTTCACATGTGTGTCCTTGGTCGAGCGGAACAGTCGGCCAAGGATGGGGATGTCGCCCAGCAGCGGCACCTTGGAATCGGTCTGGGTAATGTCGTCCTGGATCAGGCCGCCCAGCACAATCACCTGACCGTCTTCGGCGAGGATGGTGCTCTTGATCGAGCGCTTGTTGGTGATCAGATCCACCGCTTGTGCGGTCAGGGTGGCGGAGGGAGCGATGGAGGAGATTTCCTGCTCGATCTCCAGGCGCAGAGTGGCGCCTTCATTGATGTGCGGGGTCACCTTGAGGGTCACGCCGATGTCCTGGCGCTCAATGGTGGTGAAGGGGTTGTTGGCGCCTGATGCGTCAGTGGTGAAGGTGCCGGTCTGGAAGGGCACGTTCTGGCCTACGAGGATCTCCGCCTTCTGGTTGTCGAGCGTCAGCAGGCTGGGCGTCGACAGCAGGTTGCTCTTGCTGTTGGCCGAGAGGGCGGTGATCAGGGCGGCGAAGTTGTCGGTACCAATGCCGATGATGGCGCCATCGGGCAGGGTGTCGGGAATCTCGTCGTCGCGGATGGCGTTGAGCACGGTGCCCACCGAGAGGCCGGTGTTGCCGAAATTCACGCCCCCCAGGCCGCCGGTGCTGCCGCGTGCATCCACCGCCCACTGCACGCCCAGCGCGTCGGTGATGTCGCCGGATATTTCGACGATGGCCGCTTCGACCATCACCTGGGCGCGGGGTACGTCGAGCTGGCGGACGATATCTTCCATGGCCGTTACCACATCCGGCTCGGCCAGCATGACCAGCGCGTTCAGGCTCTCGTCAGCGCGGATCAAAATGTTCTGTGGCTTGCCGCCTGAAGCGGCGCCGCCCCCTTCACCGCCCCCTTCTTCGCTCTTCAGGCCTTCGGATATTTCGCCGAGGGTTTCCGCGAGCGCCTTGGCGTCGTTGTGGCGTAGACGGATCACCCGTGTATTGGCCGAACGCGAGGTAGGCGTGTCGAGGGACTGCGCCAGGGCAGCCAGCTTCGCCCGGGCAGACGGTGGGCCGAGGATGATGAGTCGGTTGGTGCGGGCATCGGCTATCACCTGGGTGCCCGACGTCCCCTTGGATTGACCACGGTTGAGGGACGCGTTGAGCACTTCGGCGGCGTCCATGACCCAGGCGTGCCGGAGGTTGAGCACCGTGTAGTCACGGTCACCCTTCTGGTCGAGTTGGCGCATCAGGTCTTCGATACGCGCGATATTGGCCGCGCGGTCGCTGATGATCAGGGCGTTGGCCGAGGTCACAGCCGCCAGGTGGCCGTACTGGGGAACGAGCGGTCGAATCAGTGGGATGAGTTCGGTCACCGGGGTGTGCTGCACCTGGATCACCCGGGTCTCCAGGCTTTCCGCGCCAGCACGGCTGCTGGCGGCCTCCGCCTTGGCTTCGGCGTTGGGGATGATGCGTGCCTGGTCGCCCTGGGCGACGACGGTGAAGCCGTGGGTTGCCATCACTGAAAGGAACAGCTGATACACCTCGTTGAGCCCGAGTGGTGCCTTCGACACAACGCTGACCTGGCCCTTCACTCTCGGGTCGACGATGAAGGTCTCGCCGGTGATGTCGGCGATCTGGTCGATGAACTCGCGGATATCGGCGTCCTTGAGGTTGATGGTCCAGCCGTCCTGCTGCTGCTGTTGTGCACTGCCAGGAGCGGCGGCCGGCTGTGCGGCGAGCAGGGACAGGGGCGCGGTCAGCATCCCGGCGGCGATCAGGGCGAGCGTGAGGCGCGAGAAGGTCAGGGGCATCGTGTCATTCGCTTTCCTGGGACTGTTCGGCGGAAGGATCGGAGACGGTGTTTTCCGGGTCTTCCATCTGTTGGCGCAGCTTTTCCATGCGCTCGCGCAATTCCGCGGCGTTGTCTTCCTGCAGGCCGTTGAGTTCGTCGATCACTGCGGCAGAGGGCTCGTCAGGGACGCCACCGACAGGGGTGAAGCGTGAGCGCGGTTCCGGGAAACTGAGACTTTCCAGGCGACCGTTGCGTTCGATCTCGACGCGATTGCGATACACCGCGTGTACTTTCACCCCGCTGGTGATCTCGTCACCGGCGGTAAAGCGACGCGGCTTGCCACCTTCGTACTGGATGATGGCAATGGACTTGTCCGGCCCGGCATGGACGAAACTGCCGAGCAAGGTCAGGCGCAGATTGGTAGTGGGGGGCGGGCCGCTTGGCTGGACCTTCGGCGCCGGGCCGAAGAGGGGCTCCAGGTTCTGCAGCGGCTGGCTGGTGGCACGCGGTTTTCCCTGCTGTTCGGGCGCCTCGGCTGGAGCATCCACCAGGCGCAACCACTCACGGGTCTGCCAGGCGAAGCTGGCCCCCATGACAAGCACCAACAGCGCACCGACAAGTGCAGGCGCGTGGCGTTGCAGCCAATGCACGGAATCCGAGGCTTGCAAGTGGGTCCAACTCCTAATGGGGCTTTTTTCTGGTTTTGTTTTTGGCAAATCTGCTTTGATCATAGCAGCGACTTTGCCGGCGATGGTCGGCCGTTCGGGTGATGTTGCGACACGGTCGCTGTGCTAAAGATATATGTGAATTTTTACGGCTTTAGGTGGTTTTGTTCACAAGCATCATAAGAATCGGACAGCGGCTCTGCACATTCGTCAGATTGCCCTGCAATACTTCTTTCTGGACCCACCTGAAATAGGCGCCCACGGATGAACCCTCCACTCGTTGAAGCCCCTCTGCGACGGCTACCGTTCGGATTCGCCAAGCGACATGGTGTGTTGTTGCTCGATGGTGTGGAGCCCTGCCTGGCACACCGCCCGGGCGTCGAACTGGTAGCGCTGGCCGAGGCGCGTCGCTTCGCCGGGCGCAGCCTGCCGATGAAACCGCTCACCGGTGAGGCCTTCGAGCAGGCCTTGGCGCAGACCTATCAGCATGATTCCTCCGCCGCCATGCAACTCGCCGAAGACCTTGGCGGAAGCCTCGACCTTGCGGCCCTGGCCGAGCAGATTCCGGAAACCGAGGACTTGCTGGAGCAGGAGGACGACGCGCCGATCATTCGCTTGATCAACGCCATCCTCGGCGAGGCGATCAAGGAAAACGCCTCCGACATCCATCTGGAAACCTTCGAGAAACGCCTGGTGGTGCGCTTCCGCGTCGACGGCATACTTCGTGAAGTGCTGGAGCCCAAGCGTGAGCTGGCGGCCCTGTTGGTGTCGCGGATCAAGGTCATGGCGCGCCTGGATATCGCCGAGAAGCGCATTCCCCAGGACGGCCGCATTTCCCTGCGGGTTGCCGGACGCGAAGTCGACATCCGTGTTTCCACATTGCCGTCGGCCAATGGCGAGCGGGTGGTGTTGCGTCTGCTGGACAAGCAGGCCGGCCGCCTGACCCTGCAGCATCTGGGCATGAGCGATCGCGATCGCCACCAGCTGGAAGACACTGTGCGCCGCCCTCATGGCATCCTGCTGGTCACCGGCCCCACCGGTTCGGGCAAGACGACCACTCTCTACGCCAGCCTGGTCACGCTGAACGACCGCACCCGCAATATCCTTACCGTCGAAGACCCCATCGAGTACCACATCGAGGGTATCGGCCAGACTCAGGTCAACCCCAAAGTGGACATGACCTTCGCCCGTGGTCTACGTGCCATCCTGCGCCAGGACCCGGACGTGGTGATGGTGGGTGAGATCCGCGACCAGGAGACTGCCGAGATCGCCGTACAGGCATCGCTCACCGGTCACCTGGTGCTTTCGACCCTGCACACCAACAGCGCGATCGGTGCCATCACCCGCCTGGTGGACATGGGGGTCGAACCCTTCCTGTTGTCATCGTCCTTGCTTGGTGTGCTGGCCCAGCGCCTGGTGCGGGTGTTGTGCCCGCATTGCAAGGAGTCCTATCAGGCTGACTCCGCCGAGTGCAAGTTACTCGGTGTGGACCCGGGTAGCGCGCCGACCCTGTATCGCGCCCGTGGTTGCACGGAGTGCCACCAGCAGGGTTATCGCGGGCGCACCGGTATATACGAGCTGGTGGTGTTCGACGATCACATGCGCAGCCTGATTCACAGCGTTGCTTCAGAGCAGGAAATGATCCGCCACGCCCGGCTGTCCAGCCCAAGCATTCGCGAGGACGGCCGACGCAAGGTTTTGCTCGGGGTCACCACGGTGGAAGAAGTTCTGCGGGTCACCCAGGAAGAGTAAATGGCCGCATTCGAATACCTCGCGCTCGACGCCAAGGGCCGCCAGCAGAAGGGCGTGCTCGAGGCGGACAGCGCTCGCCAGGTGCGCCAGCTGCTGCGGGAGCGCCAGCTGGCCCCGTTGGAAGTGCGCGCGACCCGTGTCCGCGAGCAGGCCGAGCGTGGCCGCTTCAGCCTCTCGCGTGGCCTTTCCGCGCGTGATCTCGCCCTGGTGACGCGACAGCTCGCGACCTTGGTGCAGGCGGCGCTGCCCATCGAGGAAGCCTTGCGGGCGGCAGCCGCGCAGTCCAGCAGTTCGCGCATCCAGTCGATGTTGCTGGCGGTGCGCGCGCGGGTGCTGGAGGGGCACAGCCTGGCCAGCAGCCTGCGGGAGTTTCCATCGGCCTTCCCTGATCTCTATCGCGCCACGGTGGCGGCTGGGGAGCATGCAGGTCACCTGGGCCCGGTGCTGGAGCAGTTGGCCGACTACACCGAGCAACGCCAGCAGTCGCGGCAGAAGATCCAGCTGGCGTTGCTCTATCCGGTGATCCTGATGTGTGCGTCGCTGGCGATCGTCGCCTTCTTGCTGGGCTTCGTGGTGCCGGACGTGGTCAAGGTGTTCATCGATTCCGGACAGACCTTGCCTTTGCTCACCCGAGGGCTCATCGCGTTGAGCGATCTGGTCAAGCATTGGGGCTGGCTGATGTTGCTGGTGTTGGTCGCGGCCATCGTCGGTGCACGTTGGGCCTTGCGTGACCCCAACATCCGCCACCGCTGGCATGCCATGGTGCTGCGCATCCCGCTGGTGGGGCGGCTAGTGCGCGCCACCGATACGGCGCGCTTCGCGTCCACCCTGGCGATCCTGACCCGTAGCGGTGTGCCGCTGGTGGAGGCCCTTGGCATCGGTGCCGAAGTGATCGCCAACCGTGTGATCCGGGCCCATGTCGTGCTGGCTGCACAGAAGGTCCGCGAAGGCGGCAGCCTGACCCGCGCCCTGGAAGGCAGCGGCCAGTTCCCGCCGATGATGCTGCACATGATCGCCAGTGGCGAACGCTCTGGTGAGCTCGACCAGATGCTTGCCCGCACAGCGCGCAACCAGGAAAACGACCTGGCCGCGAGCATCGCCCTGCTGGTCGGGCTTTTCGAACCATTCATGCTGGTGGTGATGGGGGCAGTGGTGCTGATGATCGTGCTCGCCATCCTGCTGCCTATCCTTTCTCTCAACCAACTCGTGGGGTAATCGCGTGAATCTGCGCCGTAGTCAGTCGGGCTTTACGCTCATCGAAATCATGGTGGTGGTGGTCATCCTCGGCATTCTTGCCGCGCTGGTGGTGCCGCAGGTGATGAACCGTCCCGACCAGGCCAAGGTCACCGTGGCCAAGGGCGATATCAAGGCCATTGGCGCCGCCCTGGACATGTACAAGCTGGACAACTTCGCCTATCCCAGCACCCAGCAGGGTCTCGAGGCCCTGGTGAGCCGGCCTTCCGGCAACCCGCCGCCGAAGAACTGGAATAAGGACGGCTACCTGAAGAAGCTGCCAATCGACCCTTGGGGCAACCCCTATCAGTACCTGTCGCCCGGTAGCAAGGGTACCTACGATCTCTATTCCCTGGGGGCCGATGGCAAGGAAGGCGGTAGCGACAACGACGCCGACATCACCAACTGGGACAATTGATGAGAAGCGGGCGGCAGGGTGGCGCTGGTCGGATGTCCGGTACCTTGGCGTCCGCGGGTTTCACCCTGATAGAAGTCCTGGTAGTGATGGTCGTCATTGCCTGCCTCGCGGGTCTGGCGGTAATCAGCTCTGGTGTCGCCGGCCCCGCTCGTGAACTCAACAACGAAGCGGAGCGCCTGGCGGGCCTGATCGGCGTGCTCGCCGACGAGGCCGTGCTGGACAACCGCGAGTACGGCCTGCGACTCGAGCGCGACCGTTACCAGGTCTACTACTACGACGAATCCAGTTCGCACTGGCAGCCCATGTCCGATGGCGCCCGCCAGTTGCCCGAGTGGGCCGAGCTGACCTTCGAACTGGACGGCGAGCCCCTGGTGCTGCCGGCGCCTGCCAAGGACGAGAAGAAGGCGAAGGATGCCCGGCCGGTACCGCAATTGATCATTCTCTCCAGTGGCGAGCTCAGTCCATTCCGCCTGGTAATGGCCGAGCGGCGCAAGGATGGGCGGCGCCTGCAGCTTTCCAGCGACGGCTTTCGCCTGCCCCGCGTGGAGAGCCTGAGTGGCAAAGGGCGCGCTGGATGAAGCACAGTCGCGCCTTCACCCTGATCGAGGTGTTGGTGGCCCTGGCCATCTTCGCAGTGGTAGCCGCCAGCGTGCTCACTGCCAGCGCCCGCAGCCTGCAGATCGCTTCGCGCCTGGAAGACAAGACCCTGGCGATGTGGATCGCCGACAACCGCCTGACGGAGTTGCAGTTGCGCCAGACGCCGCCGGGCAATGGCCGCGACCAGGGTGAACTGGACTACGGTGGGCGGCGCTGGGAGTGGTTGAGCCAGGTCGAGGGGACCAGCGACCCGGCACTGCGGAGAGTCACGCTGTGGGTCGCACCCAAGCCCCTTAGAGGTATCGGCGGCAAACTGGAAGACCGCGCCGCTGTACGCCTGGTGGGCTTCCTCGGGAGTACACCATGAAGCGCTCCGCAGGCTTCACCCTGCTGGAGCTGCTGATCGCCATCGCCATTTTTGCGCTGTTGGCCATCGGTACCTGGCGCATGCTCGGTGCGGTCCTCGACAGCGATGAGGCGACCCGTTTACAGGAGCAGCAATTGCGGGAGCTGGTGCGGGGCATTTCCGCCTTCGAACGCGATGTTCGCCAAGTGATCTCACGGCCGATACGCGATGCCTACGGCGAATCACGGGCCGCGCTGCTGGGTGAACAGTCCGGCGACGGCGACAGCCTGGAACTCACCCGGAGCGGTTGGCGCAATCCTACCGGCACGCAGCGCTCGCGCTTGCAGCGGGTGCGCTGGCAGCTTTCCGGTGAGCGCCTGGAACGGCGTTACTGGACGGTCCTAGACCAGGCGCAGGACAGCCTGCCGCGGGTTCAGAACGCCCTGGATGGTGTGACCTCCATGAAGCTGCGCTACATGGACGACAGTGGCGACTGGCAAGACAGCTGGCCGCCTGCCGGGCTGTCCGACGATGAGCGTCTGGATCGCCTGCCGCGCGCGCTGGAGATCACTTTGCAGCATCGCCGCTACGGCGAATTGCGCAGGGTCTTGCGGCTGGTGGAAACCCCGCCGCGCCAGGTGCCCCAGGCAGGCGGCGAGCAGCAGAGTCCTCAGGGAGAGCAGGACAACCAGCAAGATGACGGACAGGAGCGGACGCAATGAAGCGCCAGACAGGCGTTGCGCTGCTTACTGTGCTGCTGGTTGTGGCGGTGGTCACTGTCGTCTGCGCTGGCCTGATCGCCAGGACCCAGCTTTCCATCCGCTCCAGCGGCAACGAGCTCCATACCCGTCAGGTGGCCCAGTACGCGCTTGGCGGCGAGGCGCTGGCGGAAGCCATCCTGGTTCGTGACCTGCGCCAGGGCGATCCGCGTACGCCGGTGGATCACCTCGGCGAGGCCTGGGCGCGTCCCCTGAGCACTTTCCAACTGGACGACGGCGGCTCGCTCAGCGTGCGCATCGAGGATCCGAGCGGGCGCTTCAACCTCAACAGCCTGGTGCGCGATGGCCAGCTCAACGAACAGGGTATTCGCCAGTTCCGGCGTCTTCTGCTGCGCCTGGGAATCGAGGCGCCCTATACCGAGCGGCTGGTGGACTGGCTCGACCGTGACGAGGAGCCCTTCGGGCCAAATGGTGCGGAAGATAACCAGTACCTGTTATTGCAGCCGCCTTACCGCGCGGCCAATCACGCCATGAGCGATGTTTCCGAGTTGCGCCTAGTGTTAGGCATGACGGAGTTGGACTACCGCAAGCTGCTGCCTTTCGTGGCCGTGCTGCCGTCTGATTCCACTCTCAACGTCAACACGGCCAGTGCCCTCGTGCTATCCACCCTGGCCGACAACCTCGACGCTGACAGCGGCGGGCTGCTGATGGCGGCTCGAGGCGCCACGGGCTTCCGCAGCATGGATGCCTTCCTCGGCCAGCCGGCCCTCGCCGGTATGGGGTTGGAGGCGCAGGGACTGGCGGTGGGCAGTCAGTATTTCCAGGTGATCAGCGAGGTACGCCTCGCCGGTCGCCGCCAGGTTCTGGTCAGTACCCTGCAGCGCGGCAGTGACGGCAAGGTACGGATTCTTTCTCGTGATCTCGGGCAAGGCGGTTTGCCGCCGGCGCCCGTCAAGGAGCCGCAGTCATGACACAGGCTTGCATCTTCCTCCCGGTGGCCGCCTGCACGCAGCTGGATGCCGAACTGGAGGTGCTGCTCTGGCAAGGAGGCACGGGCCGTCGCCTGCCGTTTGCCAGGGCGTTGGAAGAAGTGCTTTCGCCCTGGCGCCTGATTCTGCCGGTGGAGGCCGTGACCTGCTGCGCGGTCCGGCTGCCTACGCAGAAGGGGCGCTGGCTGCGTCAGGCGCTGCCATTCGCGGTGGAGGAGATGCTTGCCGAGGAGGTCGAGAGCTTCCATCTGGGGCTCGGTGGTGCTCTGGTCGATGGTCGGCATCGGGTATTTGCGGTGCGCCGCAGCTGGCTGGCGGGATGGCTCGATCTGGCTGGCAAACTCGGGACGATGCCCGCATCCATCCAGATAGACGCCGACATGTTGCCGGAGCAGGGCACCCAGCTGCTCTGGCTGGACCAGCGCTGGCTGCTGGGGGGCGAGGGGAGTGCCCGACTTGGCTTCCTGGAACAGGACTGGCCGCATCTGCGGGATGTCTGCCCGGCACCGCGCAATGGCCGCGCTCCCGTCGAGCGCCAATCCCTCGAGGGCGTGGATGACTGGCGCGATGAGATGGATGCCTATGGCTGGTTGGCGGAGCAGAAGGGCAGCGATCTGGCCCAGGGTGAGTTCACCCTGAAGGAAGAGCGGAAACGCTGGTCGCGCTGGAAGCCGCTGCTCGGACTGGTCGGTCTGTGGCTGGTACTGCAATGGGGCTTCAACCTGGTCCAGGCCTGGCAGCTGCAGCGCCAGGGTGACACCTACGCCGATGCCAACGAAGCGCTCTATCGCGAACTGTTCCCCCAGGACACCAAGCTGGTGAATCTGCGGGCGCAGTTCGATCAACACCTGGTCGAAGGCTCTGGTGCAGGTCAGAGCCGCTTGCTCGCATTACTTGGCAAGGCGGCCGAGGCACTGATTGCCGAAGGTGCTCAGGTGCGGGTGCAGCAACTGGATTTCAGTGAGATACGGGGTGATCTGGCTCTGCAGGTGCAGGCTCCGGGCTTCGACGCCCTGGAGCGTCTGCGCGAGCGCCTGATCGGAAGCGGGCTTTCCGTGCAAATGGGGTCGGCCAGCCGTGACCAGAGCGGCGTCAGCGCGCGCCTGGTGATAGGAGGATGAAGATGCTCGATGCAATCAAGGCGCCGCTCCGCTCGCAGTGGCAGGCTTCCTCCCTGGCCCCGCGCTGGCGCGCCTTGCCGGCACGGGATCGCATGGCATTGCTGTGGCTGGGCATATTCCTCGGCATGGTCCTGCTCTACCTGCTGCTCTGGCTGCCAGCGGAACGTCGCCTGGCCAGCGCTCGCGAGTACTTCGAAACCCAGCGCGGGATGCACGCCTATCTACAACTCCATGCGCCCGAAGCGCGTGCGATACAGAGTCAGCCGCAAAGCAAGGTTGATCCGGAGCGCCTGCAGGGACTGGTGACCGCCACTGCTGCCGAGCAGGGACTGGCTGTCGAGCGAATCGACAGCGACGCCCCAGGGGCGGTGCAGGTGAACCTTCAACCGGCGGCCTTCCCCAGCCTGTTGCGTTGGCTGGGGGTTCTGGAAGGGCAGGGCGTTCGCATCGAAGAGGCCGGGCTGGATCGCACCGAAGATGGCCGGGTGACGGCGCGGGTATCGCTGAAGGCCGGGAGCTGATCCTGCGCCAGTCCGGTGCGCTTGCCCTGCTCTGGTGCGCATCGAGGCGATGGCAGGCGGGGCGGGAAATGCCATTCGAAGAAAAAATCCATACAGGGTGTTGACTTAGCGGAGGCCTCTGCGTAAATTGCGCGCCTCGCAAGGCCGATGGGTGATTAGCTCAGCCGGGAGAGCATCTGCCTTACAAGCAGAGGGTCGGCGGTTCGATCCCGTCATCACCCACCAATCTTGCGAATTTCGGACGTAAGTCCGGCCGACGCGCAGCGGTAGTTCAGTCGGTTAGAATACCGGCCTGTCACGCCGGGGGTCGCGGGTTCGA
>NZ_SSOF01000085.1:86897-174486 GCF_029873115.1 Pseudomonas sp. BN606
GTTAGAATACCGGCCTGTCACGCCGGGGGTCGCGGGTTCGAGTCCCGTCCGCTGCGCCATATTTCCCATGTTCGAGTTGCTCGGGCGTGAGGCAGAAAGTCCCGTTGGGCCTATCTGCCAGACGATGCAAAGGTTCCACCGGACGCAAGTCCAACCGACACGCAGCGGTAGTTCAGTCGGTTAGAATACCGGCCTGTCACGCCGGGGGTCGCGGGTTCGAGTCCCGTCCGCTGCGCCATATAGAGAAGCCCTCAGGTAGCGATACCTGGGGGCTTTTTCTTTGCCTGTTCGTTTATCTCTCCCCATGGCCACCCTCTCGGCCCTCCTTGGTTCCCATGACGAAGGCAGGGGTAATTTTCCGGTCACCTGCGCTCGTTACCTTATTGGCATGGACTTTGTTTCCTGACTCATATCGCCACCAGGAGGAACAGCCAATGGACGATTACCAGGAAGAGATTCTCGACTTTCACGCCAGCGAGCAGGACTCGGTCGAGCCGGCTGAAGACGCTACCGAAATGTGATCAACCTGCCTGGCGCTGGGCGCGGCGGAACTCGCCCGGTGTGCTGCCACTCCAGCGCTTGAAGGCGCGCTGGAAGGCTTCGGCCGAGGCAAACCCCAGCAGGTAGGCGATCTCACCAAAGGCCAGTTCCGTATCGCGGATATAGGCCATGGCCAGGTCGCGGCGCGTTTCGTTGAGAATGGCGCGGAATTGGGTGCCTTCTTCGGCCAACTTGCGGCGTAGCGTCCAGCTCGGCATCTGCAGCCGTGCCGCCACTTCTTCGAGGTCCGGCTCGCGCCCGTGCAGCAGTGGTCCCAGCAGTTGGGTAATACGCTCGCGCAGGCTGCGGGTTCGTGTCAGCTGCTGCAGCTCCCTCTCACAGATATCCAGTAATTGTCGCCAGGTGCTCGGGCAGTGTTCGCTGCCGCGCAGTGCCAGGGTGTCCTGAGACAGTCGAAGCTGGTTGGCGCTGGCCTCGAACTCCACCGTGCAACCGAAATGCTCGGTGTAGCGCTCGGCATATTCCGGTGCCGGAAACTCGATCTCCACCTTCTCTACTCGGATGCCCATTCCAGCCAGTTGGCTCAGGTGGCTCTGCCAGCCGGCCAGTACCGAATCCACGACGAAGCGGTTGTAGGCGTTGTAGGGGCTGATGGAATAGAAGCGCAGCCAGGCACCCTTGGCGTCCTCGTGGAAGCTCGACTGTCCGCGATAGTTACTGGCGTAGAGCAGTTCGAATCGGGTCAGGGCACGGGCCGCTTCGCGCAGGTTGGGTGCCTGTTCGGCGCAGACACCCGCGAGCCCGAGCTGGCTGAGTCGGCTGAGACGGCCCATGGCCAGGCCCAGGGCGGGATTGCCGCTGAGCTGGATGGCGGCGTGGCCGAGCCGCATGAAGCGCGGGATCGACAGTCGCCCATGGGGTTCGGCGAAACGCGTGGCGTCCAGGCCGAAGCGTTCCAGCAGGTCCGTCGCGCAGTGACCGGCCTGCTCCAGCGCCGCTGCCATGCTGAGTACGGAGCTCACGGAGAGATCGCCCAGTTTGACGCGTTGCGTTTTCATCGCGGGCTCAACCAGGCATTCAGCAGGTGGCTGCCCGGCGATTCGCTGGCTTGCGAGACCTGGGCGGGTGTCAGTTCGCTGCCCGCTGGTGCGTTATGCAGCCGCCATAGACGACCGCGCAGGAACAGCGCCTCGCTGGCGCTGGTCTGGCCGTCGCTCAGTGTCACCAGATTCTGCGGATACCCCTGGCTCCAGCTGCGGGCAATGGTCACCTGGCCGCCTGCGGTTTGCAGCTTCTGGCTGGATTCGCCCCTGGCGCTTTGTGGCCAGGGCTGGCTGAAAGGCTCGCCAAGCAGCAGGCCGTCGGGGGAGAAGGCCAATGCGACGTTGTAGAGCGCGCCGTGGCCGCTGCGCAGCTTGCCGTCCTTGAGGTAAGGGGAGGGCAGGAGGATGGAGCCGGCGAGAATGGTGACCTGGTACTGGCCAGCCAGACGGCCGAACATCTTCTGGTAGTCCCGCGCCATGCGACCGGCCTTGGCCCGCAGCAGTGCCTCTTCCAGGTCCTGCCCCTGGAGGAACAGGCGTCCCAGGAGCGTCGGGTGGCTGAGGGTGAGCAATCGGCCACCTTCGGCGAAGGTTCGAGCCTGGTAGAGGCTGTGCTTTTCGTCCCGCAACAGCATCCAGGTACCAATGTGGTCGGGCAGGGCGACTACGGTTTTCTCGTTCAGCAGGCCCAGGGCACGGGCCTGGTCAAAGGCAGCGACGAGCTTCATGCGCAGGAGATCAGGGTCGCGGTAGTCGCTGGGGTACAGCGCCGGACGGATCGCCAGCAGGTTGCCGCTTGCACCGGCCGTTCCCACATTGCTGGTGAGCGTGGCGCGCAGATCGGAAAGATAGTGGGCGTGCGGCCGTTCGCCGGTCCATACCGCATAGGCAGTCAGGCAGCTCACCAGGATGGCGGCGATCAAGGGCGTCAGCAGCTTGCGCATGGAAAATCCGAGTCAGGGGAATGCCGATCAGGGTAGGGGACGCACTGCCGCTTGCCAAGGGTGGCTGTCAGTTTGGATCAGTAACTTGTCAGTTCTGATCATTGAGCGGGCCATGTCGGCTCTTTATCTTCTGCCCCATAACCGACCCCGGCCCCCTGAAGCCGAGGCATTCCGTGAATAGAACCGCCTGTTGTGGAGGAACCATGACCGCCACCCGTTACCCGCACCTGCTTGCCCCGCTCGACCTGGGCTTCACCACGCTGCGCAACCGCACCCTGATGGGCTCGATGCACACCGGCCTGGAAGAAAAACCCCATGGCTTCGAGCGCATGGCGGCCTACTTCGCCGAGCGCGCCCGTGGTGGTGTCGGCCTGATGGTCACCGGCGGCATCGGCCCTAATGCCGAAGGTGGCGTCTATGCCGGTGCGGCCAAGCTGACTACCGTGGAAGAGGCCGAAAAGCACAAGATCGTTACCCGCGCGGTGCATGAAGCGGGCGGCAAGATCTGCATGCAGATCCTCCATGCCGGCCGCTACGCCTATAACCCCAAGCAGGTAGCACCGTCGGCCATCCAGGCGCCGATCAACCCCTTCAAGCCCAACGAGTTGGATGAAGAGGGCATCGAGAAGCAGATCCAGGACTTCGTCACCTGCTCGATGCTGGCCCAGCAGGCCGAGTACGACGGCGTCGAGATCATGGGTTCCGAGGGGTACTTCATTAACCAGTTCCTCGCCGCCCACACCAACCAGCGTACCGACCGCTGGGGTGGCAGCTACGAGAACCGCATGCGCCTGGCGGTGGAGATCGTCCGTCGCGTTCGCGAGGCCGTAGGCCCGAACTTCATCATCATTTTCCGCCTGTCCATGCTCGACCTGGTGGAAGGTGGCAGCACCTGGGACGAGATCGTCACCCTGGCCAAGGCCATCGAAGCCGCTGGCGCGACCATCATCAATACCGGTATCGGCTGGCACGAGGCTCGTATCCCGACCATCGCCACCAAGGTACCGCGCGCGGCCTTCACCAAAGTCACCGCCAAGCTCAAGGGTGAGGTGAAGATCCCGCTGATCACCACCAACCGCATCAACACACCGGAAGTGGCCGAGCAGGTACTGGCTGAAGGCGACGCCGACATGGTGTCCATGGCTCGTCCCTTCCTCGCCGATCCGGATTTCGTCAACAAGGCCGCCGAAGGCCGCGCCGACGAGATCAATACTTGCATCGGCTGCAACCAGGCCTGCCTGGACCACACCTTCGGCGGCAAACTGACCAGTTGCCTGGTGAACCCGCGTGCCTGCCACGAAACCGAGCTGAACTACATCCCGGTTGCCCAGGCCAAGAAGATCGCCGTGGTTGGCGCCGGTCCTGCCGGCCTCTCGGCCGCCACCGTTGCCGCAGAGCGTGGCCACAGCGTGACCCTGTTCGACTCCGCCGCCGAGATCGGTGGGCAGTTCAACGTGGCCAAGCGGGTGCCGGGCAAGGAAGAGTTCTTCGAGACCCTGCGCTACTTCAAGCGCAAGCTTGAAACCACCGGGGTCGACCTGCGCCTGAATACTCGTGTCTCGGTCGAGGACCTGGCCAAGGGCGGCTTCGATGAAATCATCCTCGCCACCGGCATCAGCCCGCGCACCCCGGAAATCCCCGGTATCGAGCATTCGAAGGTGATCAGCTACCTGGACGCCATTCTCGAGCGCAAGCCGGTGGGCCAGAAGGTTGCCGTCATCGGCGCTGGCGGTATCGGCTTCGACGTTTCCGAGTACATCACCCATCAGGGTGAGTCCACCAGCCTCGATCGTGCCGCCTTCTGGAAAGAGTGGGGCATCGATGGCGCCCTGGAGGCCCGTGGTGGTATCGCCGGGATCAAGGCGCAGCCTCATGCGCCGGCGCGCCAGGTCTTCCTGCTGCAACGCAAGAAATCCAAGGTGGGTGATGGTCTCGGCAAGACCACCGGCTGGATCCACCGTACCGGCCTGAAGAACAAGCAGGTGCAGATGCTCAACTCGGTGGAGTACCTCAAGGTTGACGATGCTGGCCTGCACATTCGCGTGGCCGAGGGCGAGCCCCAGGTGCTGCCGGTGGATACCGTGATCGTCTGCGCCGGCCAGGACCCGCTGCGCGAACTGCAGGATGGCCTTGTCGCCGCCGGCCAGAGCGTGCACCTGATCGGCGGTGCCGATGTGGCTGCCGAACTGGACGCCAAGCGTGCCATCAATCAAGGCTCGCGCCTCGCTGCCGAACTCTAAAAGCCAGAACAGGGTTTGATGCGCGTCGGCTCTGCTGTGTTGAAAACCGCCTCGGAATGCTTATTTACCATTCGTAAACTGCGCTTCCTAGGCGGTTTTCGCCTTGCGACCTGCTAGCTCGCGAGATCCTGTCCGGGCTTCGTCCGCCTCGCCGCCCGGTTCGCGCCGGGCGGCACTTCCCTGCAGCTCCAACCACGTCACACTTTAGCCTTGCCGCCGGTCCGACAGGCCCCGGCGACCGGGCTCTGCCAACCCAGTCACATTGCTCGGCGCCTAATATCCCCTAGACTTTTCTAAAGTCCGGATTAGTGTGTGCGGACGAAAACCGAACACCCCCAACAATGCCCGCAGTGAGTCACCGCGCAGAGCCAGAGGTAGAGCGATGAGCATGCTGAAGAAGCCGCAACTGGTGGAAGCCGTCGTGTTCTTCAACGACCGTGGCATCTGCAAGCAGATGCTTCACTCGGAGTTTGAAGCCATCCTCGACGGTGTGGTCGGTTTGCCTGAGTTCGCCGACCGCCAGATGCAACTGGCTTACGTGATGATCAACCCGCGCATGCAAGTGCGCGCGGTGGTGTTCTTCTACCTCGACTTCGATGAAGATGGCCGAGCCGATACCGGCTGGAACCTGCCGTTGCGGCAGCTGGCCGAGCGCGCAGGGCGTGGTCCCGACCTCGGCGCCGGTCCTATTCGCCTGGCGTGCCGCAGTCAGTGTCCGGTGTCCTGGCAGCAGATGCATCTCTGGGACCCCAGCCTCAATTCCGACCGCAATGACCTCGCCCTGCTGCGTGACGCCGTCAAGGGCAACAGCCTAGGCCTGCTGGTGGAGGAGGAACTGCCCACGGTCCTGGATGCCGAGAAGCTCCAGGTGGCATCGGAAGACAGCTGGTACGCCCCGCCGGAAATCACCAAGGAGATGGCCGAGCAACTGGCGGAGAAGATGGAGAAGGAGCATCGCCTGAAGACTGCCCAGTTGGTCCGCCAGCAGCGCCTGCGCCTTAGCTCCCTCAGCCAGCAGAACGAAGAGGCCATTGCGCGAATGCGCCATGCGGCCGACCAGAGCAGCTCGGCCCTGCAGGATCAGATTCGCACCCTGCAGCACGCCCTGCGCCAGCAGGAAGAGGTCAACGCGGGCCTGCAAGCCAAGCTTGATGGCGAGCTGGAGCGCTTCCAGGCCAGCCGTGAGGAAATGAACGTGCAATTGCGTGCACTGGAGCGCCACGGCCGTACCGAAGCGGACATCCTCCGCGCGCAATTCGAAGGCGAGCTGCAGGCGCGAGTCGCCGCCGCCGTGGCCGAGTACCGCGAGCAGTTGGCGATTCGTGATGTCGAACTGGCCTATCGCGACCAGTTGGACGCACAGCTGCAGGCCGAGGTCAATCGCCTGCGCCAGGAGTGCGATGCGCTCGAAGGACAGTCCGGGCAACTGATGCTGGAACGTCTGGCCCAGTTGGGCGTGGTCTTTGTGGTCTACCATCCGGGCGCTGGGCACCTGACCATTCCGCTGACCGACATCGCCCGCTACCAGGAAAATCCCCAGGCCTACGCCGCGGCCAAGTGCTTCGTGTCCGAGAACCAGTACCGCCAGTGGTTGGCTCATTACCAGCAGCCCACCTGCGAAGCCAGCCTGCCAAACGGCGAGCGTTGCAGCATGCCCATCGATCGCATCGAGGCACCCAGTCGCTTCGTTTCCGGCGAATCCAATTGCTGCCCCCGTCACCGTGCGGGTGGGCGACTGCGGACCGCAGGTTGAGCGAAACCGTACGCGAGCCTGCTTTACCCTAGCGCCCCCGAATGGCCGCCGACGGACCCGACCTTGCCCCTGACCCTGCCTGACTGGAATCCCCGCGCCACTCTTGAGCCTCTGTGCCTGCCTTGGTTGACCGCAGCCGAGTTGCAACTGGCCGTGCTACGCCTGGATGCAGTAGACCCACTGGTGTCTGGCAACAAGTGGTTCAAGCTGGCGCCCTACCTGGCCAAGGCCGGGCGCGAGGGTGCTGAAGGTGTGATCAGTCTGGGGGGCGCGCACTCCAACCACCTCCATGCCCTGGCGGCGGCCGGTGCCCGGTTCGGGTTTCCCTCGGTCGGTCTGCTTCGTGGCGAACCCCAGGACACGCCAACCGTGCGCGACCTTCAGCAATTCGGAATGCAGCTGCACTGGCTGGGGTATGGCGGCTACCGGGCGCGCCACCGGCCAGGATTCTGGGACCCGTGGCTGGGGCGTTATCCGCGCTACCAACCGGTGCCCGAGGGCGGTGGAGGGCTGATGGGGGCCCAAGGATGCTTGGGGCTGGTGGGGATGATTCGCCAGCAACTGGCCGACCTGGGATGGAGCGACTACCACAGCCTCTGGACGGCCGCAGGCACCGGCACGACTCTCGCCGGGCTGGTGCTGGGCGAGGCAGGCGAGCACCCGGTAATCGGTGCCCTCGCGGTACCGTCCGACCACGGCGTGGCAGAGCAAGTGAGCGCCATCCTTACCGAGGCCGGGTGCGCCGACGGGGGCTACCGCCTGATCGATGCCAGCCAGGGGGGATTTGCGCGGCTGGATGCGGTGCTCGCCCGCTTCCTGCTGGACAGCGAAAGGGATGGCGGCCTGGAACTTGAGCCCCTCTATACCGCCAAGGCTCTGCTGGCAATCCACGATGAAGCACAGGCTGGCCGGATTCCTCGCGGCAGCCGCCTGGTGCTGCTCCACACTGGTGGTCTGCAGGGCCGCCGCGCCCTGCATTCCGATTTGTTGCGACTGGCCGGCTACACTGATCGGGCAGTGGAAGCACAAGGATGACTCCATGAGCGAACCCCTGAATCCCCAACAGCTGCGCAGCCTGGTCCCGCTCAATGCACTGAGTGACCAGCAGTGGCGTGAGCTGCGTCCGCAACTGGTACCCCAACCCCTGCTCGCGGGACAGTTGCTGTTCCGACGGGGCGACCAGGCCCGCCTGACCTGGTACCTGTTGTCCGGCGAGCTGCTCCTGCGAGATGCCGAAGGTGCAGAGACGCGTCTGGAGGCGGGCAGCGAAGCCAGCTGCCATCCCATTTCCCCCACCTTGCCACGCCTGCACGAAGCGCTCGCCTCGCGAGACTGCTCGCTGCTGGGCATCGACAGCGCCACCCTGGCGCGCCAGTTGACCTGGAGCTCGACCCATCTGGATCTGCTGCTGGACCTCAGTCCGGAAGGCGAAGGCGAGTGGCTCGAAACCTTGCTCGCAAGCCCGTTGCTGGCCAAGGTTCCACCGGCCAACGTGCGCAGCATGCTGGAGCGTCTGCGGCGAGTGGAGCTGCCGGCGGGAAGCCGTGTGATGAGTGAGGGGGAGGAGGGCGACTGTTGCTACTTCCTGCAGTCCGGCCGGGCGGAGGTCATCCGTGGAGAGGGCGGCGACCGGCAACTGTTGGCTGAACTGGACGTGGGAGCGTGCTTCGGCGAGGAAGCCCTGCTGGGGGATTGCCCGCGCAACGCCAGTGTCACGCTGCTGGAAGACAGCATCCTGCAGCGGCTGGACCAGGCCGACTTCCTCGAACTCCTGAAGGCGCCGGTGGTGGATGAGGTCAGCCTGGGCGAAGCGGTCCGCCTGCTGGGCGGCGGCGGCCAATGGCTGGATGTGCGTCTGCAGGAAGAGTACGAGCGCGCCCATGCGCCCAAGGCGCTGAACATGCCACTGCACCTGTTGCGCCTGAAGGCGCGGTTGCTGGATGGCGGTGGCACTTACCTCTGCTATTGCGACAGCGGCAAACGCAGCGCCAGTGCAGTGTTCACGCTTTCCCAGCTGGGTATTCGCGCCTATGCCCTGCGCGATGGCCTGGATGCCTTGCCGGCATTGCAGCGCGATGCGCTGATCAGCGAGACCGGGGCAGGCTACCTGGCGCGCTCGGGAGGGCGGGTCGAACGCAGCCGTTGATCGGTCGCGCACACAAGTTTCCAACCCCAAAACTGGGTCTTCAAACTTCGCTGGAAAAGTTGCGACGAGTAACTTTGTAGTTCGAGAAAGTTGTCGCCGGCCTTGCCCTATCGCATAACTTCGAAACTCTGGCGGAAATTGGAGGTATCAGTTTCCCACCCACTTTCGGGTCACCACACTCGGTTTAACTTTCCGACTATCGACTTGATACTGTTGCGCCGCCCCGCCCCCTCAACAACGCTGAGGTCGCGGATGCCCCGTTCCCCTGGAGCGAGCCGCTTCCGCAGGTGCGGCGCCATCGCCTGAATCATCCGGGGGCTTTTCGGACACGGTTCGGGCACTGCAATCCGAACTGTTGCCGCCGCTTTCCCATTACTCGTTTGCACTTGGGCAACTTCCCGAGGGTGCCTCCTCGTGACCAGCTCCCAGGCATTTCTACGGCTGAAACTTCACCAGCATAGAAGGGCAATGTCATGCGCAAAACAGCCACAACAGTCGCAGTTTCGCTGATCCTGGGCGCTGGCCTGCAGCCGGTCCGGGCAGCGCTTTACGCGGTCGATCAGAACGCTCCCATCCACGCCAACGGCTTCTTCGCCGCGTGGTACCAGGACACCCACGGACGCGCCCTGGACCTCTGCCTGTCCAGGGCGCAAAGCTCCAGGGTGCCGGGCAACTACATGTGTACGCTGCTGCCCAGCCCCGGAGTGTTCGATGACACCCGGCCGATCAACTTTCCGAGTAACTTCCCCGATGAAGCCTTCTGGTTCACAGGGGAGACCAGTGTTGCTGACGCCGCCAGCGGGGTTGACCTGCTGTACGTCTCAGCGGTCGAGGCAGCCTTCAACGGCGAAGTGCCGGCGAACGACGACCAGGTCAGTTTCGCCCGTATCCGCATCCGTGTGACGGTACCCACCGCCGGCACTTATACCGTGACTCACCCTTACGGGGTTGAGGTATTCCAGGTGGATGCGCCCGGCACCCGCGCCATCAACATGACTCGTGATATCGGCATCGGCGCACCGGGCGATTTCAAGGGGGCGCTCAAGGGCGATGTCGGCCCATTCCTGCGCAGCGTCAATGGACCCTATCAGGAGGCCAATCCGGATACCGGCCTGCTGGAAACCTTCATCGGTGATCCCAACCTGACCGAGGCGGTTACAGGCAGCCCCTTCGGCACCAACTTCGTACGCATCGAAGGGCCAAACGGCCTGAGGCTCGAATCACGACTGTTCTCGGTTTCCGGCAAGCTCTCCAGCGTCCAGCTGCCGACGCCCCTGCAGGTTTCCCGCAGCACCTATTCGCGCGGTGAGAACGGGGCGGGGCAGGCACAGCAGGACGTCTTCGTCCAGGCACCGCCACCCGGCGCCAGTGCCAGTTTCACCGACGCCGGCGGCACTGCCGCGGCCATGCAGGGCACCGCCCTGGGCGCCTGGTATGGCCAGTCGCCGCGTGATCCGGGGGGCGCAAGCAGCGTGAGCATCACTGCCGACAACTCGGCCGTGGTGCCGGGCAGTCTGCCTACCAGCAAGAACAGTGCACTGGTTGATGTGGTGAGCATCAGCCGCGCCGAGTACAGCCTGGGCAACAACACCCTGACGGTTGAAGCCGTTTCCAGCGATCGCACCGGCCAGCCGGGCCTGACGGTCGAGGGCGTCGGCGGGCTGGTGGGCGGGCGTCTGCAGCAGGTCGTCACGCCCATTCCCCCCGCGCGGGTCACGGTGGTGTCCGCCAACGGCGGCCGCGACACCGAAGACGTGCGAATCCTTCCCTGAGCGCCAATCCCAGATTGCTATGGAGACTGTCATGCATAAGTGGCCAGTAGTTCTTGCGATGGTTGTGGGGGTTGGCGCCGCTGGCGCCCAGGCCCAGCTCGCGGCTGTCGACCCCGGTCCCTATACCGCGGCGACCGGCGGCTTTCCCCTCTGGTACCAGGACCGCACGGATTCGGACGCGGCGAAACTGAAGCTCGAGCTGTGCCTGTCCAAGGTTCAAAGTTCGCGTGCGCCGGGCAATTTCATGTGTACCCTGCTGCCCAATCCCGGCATCTTCGACGAAACCAAACCGATCGCTTTCCCTGGCAACTTCCCGGATGAAAGCTTCTGGATGCTCGCGGAAGCCGAAATCGAAGATCCAGGCAATGGCATCGAGATGGAGGCCTACGTTGCCGGCATCGAGGCAGCCTTTGCCAGCGAGGTGCCACGCCAGGGCGACCAGCAGAGCTTCGCGCGTATCCGCATCCGGGTGAACGTGCCGGTGGCCGGCACCTACCGGGTCATCCACCCTTATGGCGTGGATACCTTCAATGTCACTGCACCCGGCCGCCGGGCCATCAACCTGACCCGCGATATCGGCATCGGCGCTCCGGGCGATTTCCGCGGTGCCCTGGCTGGCAATGTCGGTCCCTATCTGGTCAGCCGTAATGGTCCGTACCGGGAAACCGACCCTCAGACCGGGCTGGTGGAGACCTTCATTGGCGACCCCAACCTCGCCGAGCAGGTTACCGGCAGTCCCTTCGGCACCAACTTCGTGCGCATCGAAGGGCCCGGTGGGCGGGTGGCGCAGACCAACCTGTTCAGTTTGTCGGGCAAGGTCCTGAGCAGCCGTGCAGGCACGTCGCTGGAGGTTTCCCGTGCCAGCTACACCCGCAGTGCCGGTCGCACCTGGATTTCGGTGTTCGGCAATTCCACCACGGGCGCCAGCCTTTGCTTCCGTGAATCCATCGACCTGGTTGGCGATCCGCCGTCACCTTGCCAGTTCCAGATGACCGGCAGTGGCAGTGGTACGTTCTTCGGCCAGGACACCAGTCCTGCGAGCCTGCCTCCGCAGGTGGTGGTGACGGCAACCGACAGCAGTGGCATCACGGCACCGACTACCCTGAGCCAGCCGCTGACGGACCAGGTGGAAATCAGCAATGCGCGTTACTCGGCGGTCGATCGCACGCTGACCATCGAAGCGCGATCCAGCGACGAAGTGCAGGTGCCGGTGCTGGCCGCGGAGGGTTTCGGTGCCCTGACCCGGATTGCCGGCAGCCAGCAGCGCCTGATCGCTGGAGAGGTAGCGCAACCGCCAGCCTATGTGACGGTGAAGTCTGCCGCCGGTGGTGCCGATACCGAACCGGTCCTTGTGGTCGGTGCTCAGGGCGGTCCGGCCAACCAGCCGCCGGTAGCGGTTGCCGATTCCGCGGGCACCGCGCTGGGTACGCCGGTCAGTATCAACGTTCTGGCCAATGACAGCGATCCGGAGGGCAACGTGCCGCTGGCCATTGCCAACCTGACCCAGCCGGCATCCGGCACAGGTAGCGTGACCGCCAACGGAGCCGTGGTGACCTATACGCCGCCGGCTGGCCTTGCCGGCCCGCTGACCACCACCTTCAGTTATCAGGCTCGGGACAGCCTGGGCGCGCTTTCCGTCCCGACGACCGTGACCGTGAACTTGGCCGGCAACCAACCGCCGGTGGCGGGCAATGACTCGGCGAGCACAACGGCGCCGAACCCGGTGACCATCAACGTGCTGGCCAACGATAGTGACCCGGAGGGCAATGTGCCTCTGGCCATTGCCAACCTGACTCAGCCGCCGTCCGGGCAGGGCAGCGTCACCAGCAATGGCACCAGCGTCACCTACACGCCGCCGTCGGCCCTGGCGAATCCGCTCAGCACCAGCTTCACCTATCGCGCACGGGACAGCCTGGGCAACCTCTCTGGGGTCGCGACCGTCAGTGTGTTGGTCGCACCGGTACAGGTGCCAGCGGAAACCCTGGGCATAACCTCGGCCACGGTGCGCGCCACCGGAGGACTGGGCGGTCTGGTCTCGGGAGTCCTAGGCATCCTGGTACCGTCGGTACGGCGCTATGACTGGGATATCAGTGGCACCACCTCCCGCCCTGCTGGCAACAGCATCCGGGTAGAAGTGACCAGCAGCGGCGGCGTGACCTTGCTGGGCACCGCGGTACCGGCGGCCAACGGCACCTGGCGGGTGACGGTGAGCAATTCCAGCATCGCCCCTGGCAACAGCCCCAGCGCCACTGCGCGATCGGCCTTGGGCACCGTGCGGACCAGCCCGGTGGTCGTGCAGTAACCAGGAGCTGGCAAGCGCCCGCAGGCCATCAGGTCTGCGGGCGTTGTGCTTTGCTGGCGTTCTTGCAGGACAGGTTGCGCCTTGCCGGATTACAGCGGTTCGAGCGGCCAGCGATCACTGACCAGGAAGGCGCGATCGGCTTCTTTCCAGCGACCGTCGCCATCCGCAGCCAGGCGTACCAGCAGGCGAGCCGGGCTATCCGACTGGAGCTCTTCGCGCCACTGTCCGAAGCGTTCTGTCGTCCAGCATTCGTCGGCTTCGCTGATCGCCGGGGACAGCCAGGATTGCCGAGGCAGGGGCTGCCAGGGTCCCTCGGCCTGGCCGAGAAAGTCCTCGAGGTCGCTGTGGCGCAGCCAGTGCCCGCGCAAATGGCCCGGATTGGCGCCTTGCGGTGCGGTGCAGTTGCCCGGCCAGGGGTAGAAGAAATAACCACCCAGCCAGAGCTCAGCGCTGGCCGGCTGCGCGTTCAACTGATCGAGAACCTGGCGGCTTTCTGGGCTCGACGACAGGGGCAGCTGGTGCTGGCTGAGGTGCTCCAGTTTGAGGTCGAGACGGTCGTGGCTGCCTGGACCCAGCCATTCGGATGGCTTGCCGCCATCGCCGTGGCGCGGCCCCAGGTAGAGCTTGATCGCCAGCTCGAGGTGATGCACGCCTTCGTCGTCCCGCAGCAGCAGGTCGAGCTCGCCCAGGGTCTGGCCAGCGATGCGGATTGGCAGGTTGGCGGCCAGCAGCTCCACATCCGGCGCCTGGGTCAGGGCGAATTGCCACAGGCGTTCGTAGTAGAGGCCGAGGCGCCGGCTGGCGGCATGTGCCAGCCATTGGTCGAGGGACTCGGGCTGGCGGTCCAGTGCACGGAGCCAGTCAGCGAGGCATTCAGGACGACTGGCCCAGCCGCTCGCGCTGAGGGGATGGCGCTGGCGCCAGGGCGTTTGCGCCAGCAGCGGCGGGGAAACCAGAACCCACGCCAGGTCGCGTACACCGGCGTGGCGCAGTTGACGGGGCAGGTCGGTCAGCGATTCGAAGGCGTGCATGCTGCGAGCATAGCCGAAGGCGGTTTGCCGCTGTCCGCTGCTATCCCCCATAATTTCGCCATTCCTCACCCGCCAATGCCGCCCTGGAGCCCCATGGAGCAATTCCGCAATATCGGCATCATCGGTCGCCTGGGCAGTTCCCATGTGCTCGACACCATTCGCCGGCTGAAAAAATTCCTGCTGGACCGCCATCTCCACGTCATCCTCGAAGACACCATCGCCGAAGTGCTGCCGGGCCACGGCCTGCAGACGTCTTCACGAAAAATCCTTGGTGAGGTCTGCGACCTGGTGATCGTCGTCGGCGGAGACGGCAGCATGCTCGGCGCCGCACGGGCCCTCGCGCGCCACAACGTGCCGGTACTGGGGATCAACCGTGGCAGCCTGGGCTTCCTGACCGACATACGCCCTGACGAGCTCGAGGTGAAGGTGGCCGAGGTGCTGGACGGCCGCTACAGCGTCGAGACGCGCTTCCTGCTTGAGGCCGAGGTACGCCGCCACGGCGAGGCCATTGGCCAGGGCGACGCGCTGAACGATGTCGTGCTGCACCCCGGCAAGTCGACGCGGATGATCGAGTTCGAACTTCACATCGACGGCCAGTTCGTCTGCAGCCAGAAGGCCGACGGCCTGATCATCGCCACGCCCACCGGCTCCACCGCCTATGCGCTATCCGCGGGCGGCCCAATCATGCATCCCAAACTCGATGCCATAGTCGTGGTGCCCATGTACCCGCACACCCTGTCCAGCCGGCCCATCGTGGTGGACAGCACCAGCGAGCTTAAAATCGTGGTCTCGCCCAACCTGCAGATCTACCCGCTGGTGTCCTGCGACGGCCAGAACCACTTCACCTGCGCGCCCGGCGACACCATTACCGTCGCCAAGAAGCCGCAGAAACTGCGCCTGATCCACCCGCTGGACCACAACTACTACGAGGTCTGCCGGACCAAGCTGGGCTGGGGCAGCCGACTAGGTGGAGGCGACTGATGAGCCTCGATCCCGGCCGTGGCTACGATCTGATCGGTGACGTCCATGGTTGCGCCCACACCCTGGAGCGCCTGCTTGACCGCCTGGGCTATCGCAAGCATGGCGATGTCTGGCAGCACCCGAAGCGAATGGCATTGTTTCTCGGCGATATCATCGACCGCGGCCCACGCATCCGCGAAGCGTTGCACATCGTCCACGCCATGGTGGAGGCCAGGCAGGCCCTGTGCATCATGGGCAACCATGAGTACAACGCGCTCGGCTGGAGCACCCCCGCGTCGCCCGGTAGCGGTCGGCATTTTGTCCGTGAGCACACGCCGCGTCATACCCGGCTGATCAAGGAAACCCTGGAGCAATTCGAAGGCCATCCGGCGGACTGGCGGGACTTCCTCGGCTGGTTCTACGAACTGCCGCTGTTCCTGGACGGCGGTCACTTCCGCATGGTCCATGCGTGCTGGGACAGCGAGCTGATCGCCGCCCTGCGCGAAATGCATCCGAACGGGCGGGTCAACGAAGCCTTCATCAAGGCTGCGGCCGACCCCGCCAGTTTCGCCAGCCGCGTATTCGACCGCCTGTTGCGTGGCACCGACCTGCCGCTGCCCGGTGGCATGACCCTGACCGGCAGCGACGGCTTCACCCGCTCGGTGTTCCGCACCAAGTTCTGGGCTGAAGACCCGCAAACCTATGGTGACGTGGTGTTCCAGCCTGACGCGCTGCCCGAACAGGTGGCCAGCCAACCACTGTCCAAGGCGCACAAGTCGCGCCTGCTCAGTTATGGTCCCCAGGAGCCCTTGCTGTTCGTCGGCCACTACTGGCGGCGCGGTCGGCCGGCGCCGATTCGCGGCAACCTTGCCTGTCTGGATTACAGCGCGGTGATGTACGGCAAGCTGGTGGCCTATCGGCTCGACCAGGAAAGCCGGTTGGATCCGGACAAGTTCGTCTGGGTCGAAGTGGAACGCCCCGAGGCTCCCAATGAGCGCGATTGAAGTCTTGCGATTGCCCCTGACCGTGGATCTTTCCGGTTTCATTGCCTTGTTGCAGCGCCTTAATGTGCCTTATCGCGTCAGCGAGGAATCCGGCGAGCAGGTGCTCTGGGTGCCGGGCCAGCAACTGGCGGAACAGGTGCGTGGGCTCTATGCGCGCTTTCCCGACGGCGACCCGCACTTCCAGCTTCAGCATGAAACGCCGCAGGATGCCCCCCGCGCGGGCTTCGTCGCCCAGATCATGGCCAGCCCCATTACCAGCCTGGTGCTACTGGTCACCCTGGTGGTCGCAGCGCTCACCAACCTGGGTGACAACTTCTCGGTCATTCGCTGGCTGAGCTTCCAGGACTTCGAGGTCCAGGGCGATTACATCTATTTTTCGTCCCTGGATGAGGGCCTGGCGGCAGGGCAGTGGTGGCGGCTGGTGACGCCGATGCTGATCCACTTCGGCATTCTGCACCTGGCCATGAACGGCATGTGGTTCTGGGAGCTGGGGCGCCGCATCGAAGCGCGCCAGGGCGGTCCGGTGCTGCTGGTGCTGACATTGGGCTTCAGCCTGGTGTCGGACTACACCCAATATCTCGTCAGCGGCCCGTCGCTGTTCGGTGGGCTGTCCGGTGTGCTCTACGGCCTGCTGGGGCATTGCTGGGTGTTCCAGCGCCTGGCGCCGTGTCCGGCTTACCGGCTGCCGCCAGGCGTGATGGCGATGATGCTGATCTGGCTGCTGGTGTGCTTGTCCGGATTGATCACTGCCCTGGGGTTCGGAGCCATCGCCAACGGCGCCCATGTGGGCGGCCTCGTCGTCGGTTGCGCCACTGGACTGATGGGTGGTGCCCTGGCTCGCCTGCGCCGGTAGAATGCGCAGCCTGTCCCATTTCCCCGTGAGTGGCCCATGTCGTCGTTTGCCCATCTGATCAGCAACATCACCCAGGATGTCTACGAAAGCCTCAAGCTGGCCGTGGAGATCGGCAAGTGGCCGGACGGCCGCAAGCTGACCCAGGAACAGAAAGAACTGTCGCTTCAGGCGGTAATCGCCTGGGAGCTGAAGCACCTGCCGGAAGAAGAACGTACCGGCTACATGGGTCCGCAGGAGTGCAGCTCCAAGTCCGATCCCATCCCCAACATCCTGTTCAAGTCGAATTCGGTTCACTGATGCTGGAACTAGGACGCGGCGCACTCAGCAAGATGTCGGTGCGCCTTGAGGCCCCGGTGCAATACGGCTTCCGCCTTGGCGAAGCCGATATCGCGGTGAATCCCCTGATCGGCAGGCAGTTGCGCCTGGAGTTCCTCGGCGCCATCCACTGCACCCACTGTGGACGCAAGACGAAGAAGAGCTTCAGTCAGGGCTACTGCTACCCCTGTTTCACCAAGCTGGCGCAGTGCGACAGCTGCATCGTCAGCCCGGAAAAGTGCCACTTCGACGAGGGCACCTGCCGTGAGCCCGAGTGGGGCGAACGCTTCTGCATGACCGACCACGTGGTCTATCTGGCCAACTCCTCGGGCATCAAAGTGGGCATCACCCGCGCCGGTCAGGTGCCGACCCGCTGGATCGACCAGGGCGCCAGCCAGGCGCTACCGATCGTTCGCGTGGCCACCCGCCAGCAGTCGGGCTTCGTCGAGGACCTGCTGCGCAGCAAGGTGGCCGACCGCACCAACTGGCGGGCGATGCTCAAGGGCGAGGCACCTTCGCTGGACTTGCCGGCTATTCGCGATGAGCTGCTCGACCAGCTTGCCGATGGTATTCGCGCCTTGCAGGACCGCTTCGGCTTGCAGGCCATCCAGCCAGTCAGGGATATCCTGCCCATCGAGATCAGCTATCCCGTGGATGCCTACCCGACCAAGGTCGTCAGCTTCGATCTGGACAAGACGCCGGTGGTGGAAGGTACGCTGCGGGGCATCAAGGGCCAGTACCTGATCCTCGATACCGGCGTGATCAATCTGCGCAAGTACACGGCCTACCAATTGGCCATAAGCGCCGCATAGCTCCCGCCATGAGGTCGGAGGGGGAATAGTCCATACTCCGACCTTGACCCTTTCATCATGCGCGGCCCAGGGTTTCGGGGCCGCCCCGCACGCGAAGAGACGACCATGCGCACCGAGCAACCGAAAGTCATCTACCTCAAGGACTATCAGGCGCCCGACTACCTGATCGACGAGACCAACCTGACCTTCGAGCTGTACGAGGATCACACCCTGGTTCACGCCCAGCTGGTGATGCGCCGCAACCCCGAATCCGGCTCAGGTCTGCCGCCGCTGGTGCTGGACGGCCAGCAACTGGAGCTGCTGTCGCTTTCCATGGACGACCGCGAGCTGGGCGCCGCCGATTACCAGGTGGATGACAGCCATCTGACCCTTCAGCCCGTGACAACGAGCTTCACCCTCGATAGCACCGTGCGCATTCACCCGGAAACCAATACGGCGCTGGAAGGCCTGTACAAGTCCGGCAAGATGTTCTGCACCCAGTGCGAGGCCGAAGGCTTCCGCAAGATCACCTACTACCTCGACCGCCCGGACGTGATGAGCAAGTTCACCACCACCGTGAGCGCCGAGCAGCACCGCTATCCGGTGCTGCTGTCCAACGGTAACCCGGTGGCCAGTGGGGCGGAGGAGGGCGGTCGTCACTGGTCGACCTGGGAAGACCCGTTCAAGAAACCGGCTTATCTGTTCGCTCTGGTGGCGGGCGACCTCTGGTGCGTGGAAGACGTCTTCAACACCATGAGCAAGCGCGACGTGACCCTGCGCATCTATGTCGAGCCGGAGAACATCGACAAGGTGCAGCACGCCATGGACAGCCTGAAGAAGTCCATGCGCTGGGACGAAGAGGTGTATGGCCGCGAATACGATCTGGACATCTTCATGATCGTTGCGGTTAACGACTTCAACATGGGCGCCATGGAGAACAAGGGGCTCAACATCTTCAACTCCAGCTGCGTGCTGGCCAAGGCGGAAACCGCCACCGATGCAGCCCACCAGCGTGTCGAGGCCGTAGTGGCCCACGAGTACTTCCACAACTGGTCGGGCAATCGCGTGACCTGCCGCGACTGGTTTCAGCTGTCGCTGAAAGAAGGCTTCACCGTGTTCCGTGACGCCGAGTTCTCCGCCGATATGAACTCGCGCACCGTCAAGCGCATCGAGGACGTTGCGTTCCTGCGTACCAATCAGTTCGCCGAAGATGCCGGCCCGATGGCCCACCCGGTGCGCCCGGACTCCTTCATCGAAATCTCCAACTTCTACACCCTGACCGTCTACGAGAAGGGTTCGGAAGTGGTACGCATGATCCATACCCTCCTGGGGGCCGAAGGCTTCCGCAAGGGCACCGACTTGTACTTCGAGCGCCATGACGGCCAGGCAGTGACCTGCGACGATTTCGTCAAGGCGATGGAAGATGCCAACGGTGTCGACCTTTCCCAGTTCAAGCGCTGGTATAGCCAGTCCGGTACGCCGCGCCTGCAGGTGGAAGACCGCTACGATGCCGCCACGAAGACCTACAGCCTGACCTTCCGTCAGAGCTGCCCGGCCACCCCGGGGCAGAAGGATAAGCAACCCTTCGTCATTCCCGTGGAGCTGGGGCTGCTGGACGGCCAGGGCCGCGAGCTGCCTCTGCGCCTGCAGGGAGAAGACGCGGCCCAAGGGTGCAGCCGCGTGCTGGCCCTGGGCGAGGCGGAGCAGACCTTTACCTTCGTCGACGTTCCCGAGCGCCCACTGCCTTCGCTGCTGCGAGGCTTCTCCGCGCCGGTGAAGCTCAGCTTTCCCTACAGCCGCGACCAGTTGATGTTCCTCATGCAGCACGACTCCGACGGATTCAACCGTTGGGAAGCCGGCCAGCAACTCTCGGTGCAGGTGCTGCAGGAGCTGATCGGCCAGCATCAGCGCGGCGACAAGCTGGTACTGGATCCGCGCCTGATAACTGCCTTCCGCACCCTGCTTGAGGATGAGTCGCTCGATCAGGCGATGGTTGCAGAAATGCTTTCCCTCCCGAGCGAGGCCTATCTCACCGAGATCAGCGAAGTGGCTGATGTGGATGCCATTCACGCCGCTCGAGAGTTCGCGCGCCAGTCCATCGGCGGAGCCTTGTTCCAACCGCTGCTGGCCCGCTTCCAGGCCAATCGCGCGCTGTCCCGCGAAACCGGCTACGTGGCCGAGGCGGCGCATATCGCCCGTCGCACCCTGCAGAACATTGCGCTTTCCTACTTGATGCAGAGCGGCAAGGCGGAAGTGCTGGAGGCCTGCCAGGAGCAGTTCAGCGATTGCGACAACATGACCGAGCGCCTGTCGGCCCTGGCCGTGCTGGTCAACTCGGGCTTCGAAAAAGAGAAGGCAGAGGCGCTCGAACGCTTCGCCGAATACTTCAAGGATGATCCGCTGGTGATGGACCAGTGGTTCAGTGTGCAAGCCGGCTGTGGTCTTCCAGGTGGCCTGGAACGGGTCAAGGCGTTGATGGAGCACCCGGCCTTCACCCTGAAGAACCCGAACAAGGTGCGTGCCCTGATCGGCGCCTTCGCCAACCAGAACCTGGTGAACTTCCACCGGGCCGATGGTGCCGGCTACCGTTTCCTCGCTGACCATGTGATCACGCTGAACGCCCTCAACCCGCAGATCGCTTCCCGCCAGCTGGCGCCGCTCACCCGCTGGCGCAAGTACGACGCCGCTCGCCAGCAGCTGATGAAGGCCGAGCTGGAGCGCATCCTCGCCTCTGGCGAACTGTCCAGCGATGTCTTCGAAGTGGTTAGCAAGAGCCTCGCCTGACGCTCCGCTGACAGCCTGCGAAAGCGGGCTGTCATCCCTCTGAAGTCTCTTCCTCAAGAAGTGTTACCGGTTAGCTCCGGTAACACTTTTTTGTTACTCAAGGAAATGAATCGGGCCGCTGTTATGCGCAAGCAGTCTTAAAAGCCCATAAATGGCTTGACCAGACAGCTTTTGGTATGAACGTACATGCCCTTCAAGTGTGATCTTGAGTGACAAATCGAGCCAGATCGTCCGACAAGATCGGACAGAAAATTCAAATTTGATCAGTGGATGATCAGTCACTTGTTTGACTGAAATTTGTCGCGAGACTCGTGGAACTTTTCTGACGCTCAATTGCGAATTGGCACCATGGTTGCAACGCCGCTGACGATTTGGCCCCGTTTCGGTGCAATCGAAGCGGGGTGCGCTCTGCGCTGGGGATTTCCTGCCGAAGCCAAACAAAGCCGCCAAGCGGCTGGACAAACAAGCCCGCATGACGGGCTGCCAATAACAAAGTGATCAGTCCACGGAGTAAGACTCGATGGAGCTCAAGTCCCGCAAGCCCACGTTGCGTTTCGCACCGGCCAAGGCAGGTTTCGCCTTCGCCGGTATCCTGCCGCTCCTGGTAGCCGCCCAGGCCCAGGCGGTGGAGTTCAGCTTCGCCAACGACGAAATTTCCGGTTCCCTGGATACCACTGTTTCCTACGGCCAGCTGTGGCGCGTACAGGGCCAGGACAAGACCAACAACGACATCAACACCAACGACGGTAACCGCAACTTCGATACCGGCCTGGTCTCCGAGGTCTACAAGATCACTTCCGACCTGGAAGCGACCTACAAGAACTACGGCATGTTCGTGCGTGGCACCGCTTTCTATGACACCCAGATCATGGACAAGCGCAACGACTACCTGGACAACAACAACCCGGTCCAGCCGAGCCAGAACTTCCCGAAGGACGACAGCTTCACTTACGAAACCCGTCACAAGGCCGGCCGTGACGCGCAGATTCTCGACGCCTACCTCTATGGCAACTGGGACGTGGCCGACATGCCGGTCACCGGCCGTGTTGGCAAGCAGGTATTCAACTGGGGTGAGGGCATCTTCTACCGCGGCGGCGTGAACACCACCAACCCGGTGGACGCGGCCAAGTTCCGTCTGCCGGGCTCCGAACTGAAGGAAGTGCTGGTGCCGGTGGAGGCCCTGAGCTTCAACGTCGGCCTGACTGAAAACCTGTCGATGGAAACCTTCTACCAGTGGAACTGGAAAGAGTCGGCCATTGACCCGGTAGGCACCTTCTACTCCGAGACCGACCTGTTCGCTGATGGCGGCAATACCGCGTACTCCACCCAGCGTGCCCTGCAACCGCTCGCTCCCCTCTACAGCGGCCTGAGCGCTGCGGGTATCGGTGGTCTTCAAGGCGGCCGTAACGTGGACGCCAATGGCGTGATCAAGGTGGCCTCGATCGGCCCGGACATCAACGCCAAGAACGACGGTCAATTCGGCGTGGCTCTCCGCTATATCGCTGAAGAACTGAACTCCACCGAGTTCGGCTTCTACTTTGTCAACTATCACGCCAAAGAGCCGACCATCGCGGCCAACCTGGGTGATTACGCGGGCCTGAACCTTGCCCAGATCGCTGGCGCTGCTTCTACCGCGATCGCTCCGCAGGTTCAGCAGGCAGTTGCAGCCCAGGCGGGTATCTCGGTCGCTCAATTGCGCGCAGTGCTGGCCAACCCGGCCCTCAACCCGGCCCTGGCGCGTGCTTACTCCAACGCGCTGACTACCGCCGCTACTACCGCAGCCGGCGGCCTGGCGACCATGGATGTGGCGAACGCCGTGCAAGCACAGCGTGAATACGCCGAAGACATCCGCATGTACGGCTTCAGCTTCAACACCACCGTGGGCGACGCTTCGGTCTTCGGTGAGTTGGCCTACCGCCCGAACCTGCCGATTGGTATCGCCACCACCAACGACCTGCTGGGTGATCTGCTGCTCCAGGCGCCGCAACTGGCGTCCGGACGTACCGTCAACATCGGCGGCCAGGACGTGCAGCTGGGTGATTCGATCCACAACTCCGAGCGCGTAGAGGCCTTCAACACCTCCCTGGGCACCATCTACAACTTCGGCCCGTCGTTGTCCTTCGACTCCCTGATCGGCGTGGCGGAGCTGGCTTCCGAGCACCTGCGCGGCAGCGACCTGCAATACACCGCGTTCAACGGCCAGAAGCGTTACTACTCCGGCCGCGGCAACAACTCCTACGTGTCCGGCGGCGAGCGTGACGATCAGGTCAATAAGAACGCCTACGGCTACACCCTGCTGGTATCCGGTACCTGGAACGACGTCTACGCCGGCGTGAACATCTCCCCCTACGTCGTCTACAAGGACGACTTCGAGGGCAACTCCTACCAGACCGGCAGCTTCATCGAAGGTCGCAAGGCCTACACCCTGGGCGTCAAAGCGACCTACCTGAACAGCCTGGAAGCCGAACTCCAGTACACCGAGTTCTACGGCGGCGGCCAGAACAACTCGGTACGTGACCGCGACAACATCGGCGTCAACGTCAAGTACTCGTTCTAATCCCAACAAGAACAATACGGGCGCCCCGGGGCGCCCGATACAGACTCATCACGGAGAACCCACATGCTGAAAAAGCTTTCGCTGATTAGCGCCGCGGTTGCCCTGGCGCTCTCCGCCAGCAGCGCCCTGGCCTCGGTTTCGGCCCAGGACGCCACCAAGCTCGGCGCCAGCCTGACCCCCTTCGGTGCCGAGAAGGCCGGCAACGCTGCCGGCACCATCCCGGCCTGGACCGGTGGTATTACCCAGGCTCCGGCTGGCTACAAGTCCGGCCAGCACCACCCGGATCCGTTCCCGGAAGACAAACCGCTGTTCACCATCACCAAGGCGAACCTGGACCAGTACAAGGCCAACCTGACACCCGGTCAGATCGCCCTGTTCAATGCCTACCCGAACAGCTTCCAGATGCCGGTGTACCAGACCCGCCGCTCCGGTTCTGCGCCACAGTGGGTGTATGACAACACCGTCAAGAACGCCACCACCGCCAAGCTGCTGGACGGCGGCAATGGCTTCTCCGATGCCTATGGCGGCATCCCGTTCCCGATCCCGCAGAATGGCGTCGAGGCCCTGTGGAACCACATCACCCGTTATCGCGGCTCCTACATCGTGCGCCGCGCTTCGGAAGTGGCCGTGCAGCGTAATGGCGACTACTCCCTGGTGACCTCGCAGCAGGAAGCCCGGTTCAAGTACTACAACCCGCAAGGTACTTACGCCGACCTGAACAACATCCTGTTCTACTACCTGTCCTTCACCAAGAGCCCGGCTCGCCTGGCTGGTGGTGCCACGCTGGTCCACGAAACCCTCGACCAGGTGAAGGAGCCGCGTCAGGCCTGGGGCTACAACGCCGGCCAGCGTCGCGTGCGCCGCGCACCGAACCTTGCCTACGACACCCCGATCGCTGCTGCCGACGGCCTGCGCACCGCCGACGACACCGACATGTTCAACGGGGCTCCGGACCGATACGACTGGAAGCTGGTAGGCAAGAAGGAAATCTACATCCCGTACAACAACTACAAGGTTTCCAGCCCTGAGGTTAAGTACAAGGACCTGCTGCAGCCCGGCCACCTGAATCCGGCCCTTACCCGCAACGAACTGCACCGCGTGTGGGTCGTGGAAGGCACCCTGAAGGCGGGCGCCCGCCACATCTACTCCAAGCGCACCCTGTTCCTCGACGAGGACAGCTGGCAAGCCGCGGTGGTTGACCAGTACGACGGCCGTGGCGAGCTGTGGCGCGTATCGGTTGCCTACCTGAAGAACTACTACGATCTGCCGACCACCTGGTCCGCACTCGACGTGTTCCACGACCTGCAGGCCCGTCGTTACCACGTGCAGAACCTGGACAACGAAGAGCCGACCACCATCGACTTCACCCAGGCCACTCCGGACGATGGCTACTTCAAGCCATCCGCCCTGCGTCGCCGTGGTACTCGTTGATCGCTTAGAGCTCCAGGAAGAAGGCCGCTACTTGTAGCGGCCTTTTTCATTCTCGTCGGCGATTTTGCAGGCGATAAGCCTGCATCAGAATTGCCCATTGCCTCAGGCGCAGGTCGCCGGGAGGTGTCCGCCTGGGCATTGCCAACCAATTGCAAACGGACGGTTCTGCCAGCGCTGCGTCGATTCGATGTTCCGTCAATGATCGCCGCGCCAGAGCAGTTCGCGCCTCGGTTACACAGCGGCACCTGCGCTTAACAAAACATAACGTCCCGCCGATTGTGCAGGCTTTCCAAAGCTGGCTAGGATTAGTGCGCTGCCTGCCCTGGGCAGCATCCACCTATAACAAAAAGGGGAAAGGTGTATGAGTGAGCCCGTCATGCGGCGCACCCCGTCAGGCCTTGCAGTGGAAAATCTCCACAAGCCGACGTTCCGCTTTCATTCGCCGCTGGCCAAAGCGCTCTCGCTGTTCAGTGTGCTCTCCGTCCTTGCTGTAGCCGCTGCGCCCATCACCGCATCCGCGCTGGCCGCTGATGCGCCGGTCCTCTCCATCGAATCGCCCAAAGCCGTGAGCAGCCTGCTGCTCGACGTCGCCCATGCCGGCAAGCGCCTGGTTGCCGTTGGCGACCGCGGCCACATTCTCTATTCCGACGACAACGGCAAGTCCTGGACCCAGGCCAAGGTGCCTACCCGCCAGATGCTTACCGCTGTCTATTTCGTCGACGACAAGCAAGGCTGGGCCGTTGGCCACGACGCGCAGATCCTCGCCAGTGTGGACGGTGGCGCAACCTGGACCCTTCAGTTCGAAGACCTGCAACGCGAAGCGCCTCTGCTGGATGTCTGGTTCAAGGACGCCAGCACCGGCTTTGCAGTGGGCTCCTATGGCGCCCTGCTGACCACCCGTGACGGCGGCAAGAACTGGGAAGACGTCAGCGACCGCCTGGATAACGAAGACCAGTACCACCTCAACGCCATCACCGCGGTGAAAGACTCCGGCCTGTTCGTGGTAGGGGAGGCGGGCAGCATGTTCCGCTCCGCCGACTGGGGTGAGACCTGGGAACGCCTCGAAGGCCCGTACGAGGGCTCGCTGTTCGGTGCACTCGGCACTTCCGAGCCGGGCGTGGTGATCGCCTACGGCCTGCGTGGCCACCTGTTCCGTTCTGCGGACTTCGGCAGCACCTGGGAAACCGTGCCGCTGAAAGCCGGCAACGGCGAACTGGAGTTCGGTCTGTCCGGTGGCGCACTGCTGCCTGACGGTAGCCTGGTGGTGGTCGGTCATGGCGGCAGCGTGCTGAAGAGCACCGACAATGGCCGCAGCTTCGCCGTGGTGAACCGCAGCGATCGCATGTCGCTGGCCAGTGTCATCGCCGACGAGAAAGGCAACCTGATCCTGGTGGGACAGGGCGGTGTACGCGTAGCGTCGCCGACCGGCGCCGAGCTGGGCCAACTATAAGAAAGGCGGAGAATTTCGATGAGTACCCATCACCAGGACAAGGCGACCTTTCTGGAGCGCCTGATCTTCAACAACCGGCCGGCGGTGATCATCATCTGCCTGCTGGTCAGCATCTTCCTCTTCTGGCAGGCCATGCACGTACGGCCCTCCACCAGCTTCGAGAAGATGATCCCGCTGCATCATCCGTACATCCAGAAGATGCTGGAACACCGCAATGACCTGGCCAACCTGGGTAACACCGTGCGTATCTCGGTGGAAGCGGTCGACGGCGACATCTTCACCAAGGAGTACATGGAAACCCTGCGTCAGATCCATGACGAGGTCTTCTACATCTCCGGCGTGGACCGTTCCGGTCTGAAGTCCCTGTGGAGCCCGAGCGTTCGCTGGACCGAAGTGACCGAAGAAGGCTTCGCCGGTGGCGAAGTCATTCCGCAGACCTACGACGGCTCGCCGGCCAGCCTGGAAGAGCTGCGCAACAACGTGCTCAAGTCCGGCCAGATTGGCCGTCTGGTGGCCAACAACTTCAAGTCCAGCATCGTCGATGTGCCGCTGCTCGAGTCCTATCCGGACCCGAACGACCAGGGCAAGCTGATGAAACTCGACTACCGCCAGTTCTCCCATGAGCTGGAAGAAAAGATCCGTGACAAGTACCAGGCCCAGAACCCCAATGTGAAGGTCCACGTAGTGGGCTTCGCCAAGAAGGTGGGTGACCTGATCGACGGCCTGATCATGGTGGTGATGTTCTTCGGCATCGCCTTCTTCATCACCCTGGTGCTGCTCTACTGGTTCACCTGGTGTATCCGCAGCACCATCGCCGTACTTTCCACCACGCTGGTGGCGGTGATCTGGCAGCTGGGTCTGATGCACACCGTGGGCTTTGGTCTCGACCCGTACTCGATGCTTGTGCCCTTCCTGATCTTCGCCATCGGTATTTCCCACGGCGTGCAGAAGATCAACGGTATCGCCCTGCAATCCAGTGACGCCGACAACGCCCTGACCGCCGCGCGGCGCACGTTCCGCCAGCTGTTCCTGCCGGGCATGATCGCCATCCTCGCTGACGCAGTGGGCTTCATCACCCTGCTGATCATCGACATCGGCGTGATCCGCGAGTTGGCCATCGGCGCTTCCATCGGTGTTGCGGTGATCGTCTTCACTAACCTGATCCTGTTGCCGGTTGCGATCTCCTACGTCGGCATCAGCAAGAAGGCCATCGAGCGCAGCAAGAAGGACGCGGTGCGCGACCATCCGTTCTGGCGCCTGCTGTCCAACTTCGCCCATCCGGTGGTGGCTCCGATTTCCGTGGTCATCGCTTTGATCGCCTTCGGCGGCGGCCTGTGGTACGGCCAGAACCTGAAGATTGGCGACCTCGACCAGGGTGCGCCGGAGCTGCGTCCGGATTCGCGCTACAACCAGGACAACAACTTCATCATCAACAACTACTCCACCAGCTCTGACGTACTGGTAGTCATGGTCAAGACCGGCCCGGAAGGCTGCTCCACCCATGAAACCCTGGCGCCGGTGGACGAGTTGATGTGGAAGATGGAGAACACTCCGGGCGTGCAGTCCGCCATCTCCATGGTCACCGTCTCCAAGCAGGTGATCAAAGGGATGAACGAAGGCAACCTGAAGTGGGAAACCCTTTCCCGCAACCAGGACGTGCTGAACAACTCCATCAGCCGCGCCGAAGGCCTGTACAACTCCGATTGCTCGCTGGCCCCGGTACTGGTGTTCCTCAACGACCACAAGGCCGAGACGCTCTCCCGTGCCGTGAAGACCGTGGAAGAGTTCGCCAAGGATCACAACAAGGATGGTCTGCAGTTCCTCCTCGCCGCCGGTAACGCCGGTATCGAAGCAGCCACCAACGAGGTGATCGCCCAGGCCGAACTGACCATCCTGATCCTGGTGTACATCTGCGTTGCCGTGATGTGCCTGATCACCTTCCGCTCCATCGCTGCCACCCTGTGCATCGTACTGCCGCTGATCCTCACCTCAGTGCTGGGCAACGCGTTGATGGCCTGGCTGGGTATTGGCGTGAAAGTGGCAACCCTGCCGGTGATCGCGCTGGGCGTGGGTATCGGCGTCGACTACGGCATCTATATCTACAGCCGCCTGGAAAGCTTCCTGCGTGCTGGCCTGCCGCTGCAGGAGGCCTACTACGAGACCCTGAAGTCCACCGGCAAGGCCGTGCTCTTCACGGGCCTTTGCCTGGCCATCGGTGTCGCCACCTGGATCTTCTCGGCCATCAAGTTCCAGGCTGACATGGGTCTGATGCTTACCTTCATGCTCCTCTGGAACATGTTCGGTGCCCTGTGGCTGCTGCCGGCCCTGGCGCGCTTCCTGATCAAGCCCGAGAAGCTGGCGGGCAAGGTCGGTGGTTCGCTGCTGGCCCACTGAGCCTGATCGTTGAATAAAAAACCGCGGCCCTGGCCGCGGTTTTTTATTGGGCTTTCGAACGTAACGAGTCGGCGAATGAGTGCGCTCGCACAGGGTATGCGCAGAGCTGCCGTCGTAGGGTGCACCATGCGCACCGATTGCGGATTCAGCTCTCGCGCCGGTCTGATCGCTGGTGCACGCGGCGCACCCTACCTGGGTGGCGAGTGAGTTCGCCCCTACAAGGGAAGTTCGAGGCTGCAGAGGGGGTCTAGGCAATCCGTAGGTTGCGGCAGAGCGCGGCGAAGCCCAACGATCGCGGTCGAGTCCCCACGTTGGGCCTCGCGGGCTCGTACCAACCTACGGAACGAATTCGTCCCAACAAGGTAAGCGCGAGGCTCCAGGCGTCAGCGCGGATACAGCGGCGGCAGTTGGCTCGGTTCGCCAGTGGCCAGTTGTTCCAGCTGGGCGGCAGGCAGGGCGCGAATGGCTTTCCAGAGGTCTTCGCCCTGCCAGTGCAGGCCGGCTTCGCTGTAGAGCGCGCCGTTGAGTCCGTCCATGGCATCGGACAACGGTACGAAGCGGGCGGCCATGTCAGCGAGGGTTTCCGGCTGCTGGCGGGCCCAGTTGTCCAGGGCCTGGCGTGTCGCGTGGGGATCGTTGGATTGGCAGGCGCGGCGCAGTTCGTCCAGCAGGGTGCGTGGGCTGGGACCGGCCTGGATCGTGGGCAGGATTGCTGGTTGGCGACGCGCGCGCCACCACAGGCCAAAGCCCAGAAGGGTAGTGCAGGCGAGCAGCGCGCAGGCGAGCTGCCAGGGCCAGACGAGCGCCTGGCCGATCGCATTGCCGACCTGCGTCCCAACCGATAGCGCAGGCGCTGTTTCGAGTTCGGGATTGCTGGCGACCTCCAGGGTGCGTGCAGGAATTTCGCTGCGCTCCAGGCGGTTGTCGCGGGTATTCCACCAGGTCACGGTCACTGCCGGCAGGTCCAGGCGGCCGCTGGTGGTGGGCACCAGCGCTTCGCGCTCTTCGCGGCTACCGATGATTCCGCGGTCGTCGATCTTGTTGCCCATCTGCGGCTGGTCGGGATAGCGGCGCAAGCCTTGGGCCTGTGTCGCCGGCAATGGCGGGATCTGGGCGCTGGAGAGGCCCTCTACATTGAGTAGCAGGCTGCGAGTCAGCGAATCACCGGTCTGCGCGCTGGTCGGATCGGGGCTCCAGGATTCGGTCAGGGTCAGATTGCGTGCCGGCAGCCAGGGTGCGTCGGCAGGATACTCGGAGGGCTTGGGCATGACGGTGAGGGGTATGCGCGGCGAGTTCACCCGCGTCAGCTTGCCGGGGCGCGGGCCAAAGGGTTGGTAGCCGGTATCGCTGCCCGGATCGACCAAGGTCGCGCTGAACACCTGCGGGGGAATGTTCAGAACACCGCTCTTCTGCGGAAAGACGGCGTAGCGCACTTCGATCACACCATGGCGAACGCCGTTGATCTCCTTCTCATATGTGCGCGGATCACCCAGCTGCTCGACACGGGCGTCGTTCATCTGCAGCGGGCTGAGGCTGCTGTCATCGTAGAGGGACACCGAATGGTAGATGCGCAGGGTGAGGATGGCCTGCGCCTGTACATAGACACTTTCCTGGTCGAGGCTGGCGTCGATGAAGACCGGGGCCAGATTGCTGCTGCCGGATTTCTCGCTTTTCTCGGCTTTTTGCACGTGCAGGGTGATCGGGGCACTGTGAACATCGCCCAGCTTCAAAGCCGGGATGGTGACGAAGCCGGTCTGCTTCGGCTGCAGGGTGATGATCCAACGGGTGGCGCGGTCGTTCTTGCCGTTGAAGGTGCCGAGCTGGTTGATCTGACGGGTGGCGAGAACTTCGAAGGTGTCGTTCAGGGGCGTCAGGTCCGGTTTGCCGAACAGGGTCGGGTCGGAAGACTCAAGGGTCAGCTCGACGGTTTCACCTTCGCTCAACCGCGTGCGATCGACGGTGGCGGTGAAGCCGGCGGCCAGGGCCGTCAGCGCCATCAGGCTGAGAAGTAGGGTGCATAGCAGGCGCGTCATCACTGTTCTTCCTGGCGCTGTTGCTGTTCGTACCAGAACTTGCGGCGCAGCAGCTCGGCCGGGTCGTCCGGAATCTGCCGAAGCCATTGTTCGAGGGCCTGGCGACGTTCGTCGCCCAAAGGCTCGTTGCTGGCGGATTGGCTTTGTGTGGTGTTCTGGGAGAGCGCCTGTTCGGCGGTGCCGCCCTGGCCCGGCCGCGTCGACCCACCTGGTTGGGTTTCACCGCCAGCCTGCTGCTGGGCGTTCTGCTCGGCACTTTGTTCGCCCTCCTGTTGTTTCGCAGCATTTGCCTCGCGGCCCTGGCCAGTCTGCTGCTTTTCACTGTTCTGCGCTTCCTGGTCGCCAGCTCTGCTCTCGGCCTCGCGCTGACGCAGCAGGTCTTCCACCAGCGTCTTGTTCTTTGTTGCTGCCGCCAGGTCCGGCTGGCGTTGCAAGGCCGAATCGTAGGCATCTACCGCCGCTTCAAGTTCGCCGGCTTGGGCCAGGGCATTGCCGCGGTTGTAGTGGTCGGCCGCCGTATCGCCCTGGGCGAATCGTGTTGCGGCCTCGGTGTAGTCGCCAGCCTGATAGAGGGCAATACCCTGCCAGCGTGGATCGCTGAAGCGCCTGGCCGCCTCGGCTGGTTGCTGGGCTTCCAGCAGACGTTGGCCTTGTTGGTCCGGACGCAGCCAGAGGTCTTCGAAATCCATGGCGAGGCTTGGGCGGGGAAGCACCAGCAGCAATGGAAGGCAGAACAGCCAGCCACGGCGGCCCGCGCAGGCAGCGATGAGCAGCAGCGGCAGCAGCAACCAGTGGCCCTGATCAGCCCAGGCCGCAAGGCGGGCGATCTCGCCGCTCTCGCGCAGGCTACTGGGGCCATCGAGCAGTTCCAGGCTACGCAGATCACCTTCATCAAGTCGGACCTCAGCGTAGCGGCCGCCCAGGTTTGCGGCGAAACGGCGCAGTTGGGAACCGTCGAGCTTGGGCAGAAGGATGGCGCCCTGATCATCCTTTAGGAAGCCGCCTCCCTCCTGAGCGATGGGGGCGCCGGCTGCCGTGCCGATACCCAGAATGACCAGGCGCTCTGCGCGGGATCCGAGGGCCTTGCGGATACCAGCCTGCTCCTCGTCGTCGAGTCCGCTGGTAATCAGCAGAAGGCGTCCCTGGCCCTGTGCGCCCTGTTCCAGCAGCGTCAGGGCCTTGGCGACGGCAAGGTCGGCACGGTGCCCCTGCTGCGGCATGATCGAGGGCTTCAGGGAGTCGATCAGGTTGAGGCTGGTCATCAGGTCGTCGGAGAGCGGAACCAGGCTGTGGGCACTGCCGGCATAGACGACGATCGCCGTCTGCGCGTCGCGGCGCGCGTCCAGCAGGTCACGCAGCTTGCGTTTCGCCTGCTCCAGACGGCTCGGCGCGATGTCGCTGGCGAGCATGGACGGCGTCAGTTCCAGCATTACCACCAGTGGGTCGGCGCGCTTCTGCGTGCTCTGCTCCATCTGTTGCCAGGTGGGACCGAGAAGGGCCAGCAGGCACAGCAGCCAGGCCAGACCAAGGGCAAGCCAGGGCAGGCGGTTATTGCGTTGGCTGCCGCCGCTCAGTAGCCAGGGCTGGAAGGCACGTGGCAGCAGTTGTTCCCAGCGGCCGCTGCGCCGCTCGCGGTGCCAGAGCTGCCAGAGCAGCCAGCCCAGCAGCGGTAGCAGAAGCAGCCATATAGGGCGCAGCCAGTGGGGCCAGAGCTCCATCATGGGCGCCTCCGTAGCCATTGGGGTCGCTGCTGCAGGGCGTGGGGCCAGAGTACTCGGCAGACCAGTAAGACGCTCAGCAGCAAGGCCCCGGCCAGGGGCCAGCTATACAGGGAAAATGCCGGACGAGCCTGGCTGGCTCGCTGGGTCACCGGCTCCAGGCGATCCAGGCTTACTTCGATTTCTTCCAGTTCCTTGCTATTGCGTGCGCGGAAATACTGACCGCCAGTCTGTTCGGCGATCGCGGTCAGGGTCGGCTCGTCCAGATCCATGCTTGGATTGAGGCCGAGGATTCCCAGTACATCACTTTGCTCCGGATCGGCGCCGATGCCGATGGTGTAGATCTTCACCTTCTCTTCGGCAGCCAGGCGCGCGGCCGTCAGCGGGTCAATCTCGCCACCGGTGTTGGCGCCATCGGTGATCAGCACCAGCACGCGGCTGTCAGCTGGCCGCTGGCGCAGGCGTTTAACCGCCAGGCCAATGGCGTCGCCGACGGCAGTGTTCTTGCCAGCGATGCCGATCAGGGCCTCGTCCAGCCAGGTGTGCACGGTTTGTCGGTCGAACGTCAGGGGCGCCTGCAGGTACGCCTGGCTGCCGAACAGGATTAGGCCGATGCGATCGCCGCGGCGGCCGTCGATGAACTCGCCCATCAGGTGTTTCACCAGGGTGAGTCGGCTGACTTCTTCCTCTTCCCATTGCATGTCGGCGTAATCCATGGACCCGGACACATCCACCGCCAGTAGCAGGTCGCGTCCGCTGGTGGGCAATGGTTGCGGCTCGCCGACCCACTCCGGGCGAGCGGCGGCGCAGAGCAGCAACAGCCAGAGCAGGGCGAAGGGCGCCTGTTGACGCCAGGCCGGCAGGTTGGCGCGGGCGCGCCGGCCCACCAGGCCTTCGAGGTCGGCGAGGAAGCTCACCTTGAGCGCCGCTTCACCGCTGTCTGCCGGCGGCAGTAGCAGGCGCAGCACCCAGGGCAGCGGGGCGAGGAGAAAGATCCAGGGCCAGGCGAACTCAAACATGCTTGCGGATCCAGGTCTCGACGGACTGGTAGAGGCCGGCGATGGCCTTGTCGTCCAGTTTGCACTGCGGGCGATAGGCGCCTTCGACCAACAGCATCCAGCGTGTCAGGCCAGCGGCCGGGCAGCGGTTGTCGAGATAGGCCAGCCAGGCGCGACCGCTGAGGGTGTGGCTCTGGTCTCCGGGGTAGTGCATGCGGCACAGACGTTTGAGCAGACCGTTGAGTTCCTGCAGCCAGGGGCCGGCAGGTGCGCCGTCGTAGGGTTTTGGCAGGCGCGCCAGTTCATCCAGGGCGGCCTGGCGCAGAGGGTCCAGGGGTTGTTCGGCTTCTTCCGCGGCTGGGCGTGTCCGGAGTCGCCACCAGCGCCAGATAGCCCATGCCAGCAGCGCGAGCAAGGGCGGCAGGCACCACCAGCCGGGTGCCGGCGGCCACCAGGGAATGGGCGTTGGCTCGATAAGGGGTTCCAGTCCGTCCAGTGGGTTCATTGCTTGCCGCCTCGGTGCTGCAAGTAGTCGCGCAGTTGATCGATCATGCCTTCCTGGGTGGACAGCGGCAGCAGCAGAACGCCGAGTCGCTGGGCGAGGCGCTCCCAGCGTGCCACTCGGGCCTCACCCATCTCGCGATAGGCCTGGCGCAGGTCGCTGGCGTGGGTGTCCAGTTCCAGCTGTGCACCGTGTTCGGCGAAACGCAGCAGGCCGGCAGCCGGCAGCGCATGGTCCAGCGGATCGGAAACCGGCATCAGGATCAGGTCGGTGTGACGAGCGAGGAGACTGATCTGCTGCTCGGCGGTATCGGAAAGGGTGCGCTCGTCGCAGAGAATCACCACCAGGCTGCCCGGGCGCAGTACCTCGCGGGCGCGGCGCAGGGCCAGGCTGAAACCTTCGCGCTGGGCACCGCCCGGACTGCCGAGGGCCTGGTTGGCACGGGCCAGGCGGTTCAGCAATTGCAGGAGGCTCTGCTTGCTGCGCCGAGGTTTGATTTCGTGGTGGTCCTGGTCACTGAACACCAGGCCTCCGACCCGGTCGTTGTGGGCCAGGGCGGCCCAGCCGATGAGGCTGGCGGCCTGCGCGGCGAGCACCGACTTGAACACCAGCCCGGTGCCGAAGAACAGCCGCTGGCTTTGCTCGACCATGATGAACACTGGCCGTTCGCGCTCTTCGTGGAACAACTTGGTGTGGGGTTCCTGGGTGCGTGCGGTGACGCGCCAGTCGATGGTGCGAACGTCGTCGCCTGCCTGGTAGATGCGCACCTGGTCGAAGTCTACGCCACGGCCACGCAGCTTGGAGTGGTGCAGGCCGATCAGTGGACTGCGCCGGGCGGGGCTGGAGAACAGCTGCACTTCCCGGACCCGATGGCGCATGTCGATCAGTTCGGCCAGGTCTACGTGCACGCCTTCCGCGCTGGCAGCCGGTGGGGCGAAGCCAGCAGTCGCCGGACGGCGCTTCCTGATCCGGAATCTCCAGGCCGCCGCTTTCAGGCGCATCAGGCCACCGCTACCACATCCAGGATGCGCTGGATCACCCGGTCCTGGTCGATACCGGCAGCTTCTGCTTCGAAAGAGAGAATCAGGCGATGCCTCAACACGTCGAAGAGCACCGCTTGGATGTCCTCCGGGCTGACGAAGTCGCGGCCTGCCATCCAGGCATGGGCGCGGGCGCAGCGGTCCAGTGCGATGGAGCCTCGTGGGCTCGCGCCCCAGGCCAGCCACTCGGCAAGCTCGCTGTCGAATTTGGCTGGGGTGCGGGTGGCCATGACCAGGTGCACCAGGTATTCCTCCACCGCGTCGGCCATGTAGAGCCCGAGGATTTCCTTGCGCGCGGCGAAGATCGCCTGCTGGCTGACCTGGTGTTCGGCACGCGTCTCGCCATGCAGCGCCTCGCCGCGGGCCTGCTGGAGAATCTTGCGTTCCACCGACGCGTCCGGGAAGCCGATCCGTACGTGCATCAGGAAACGGTCAAGCTGGGCTTCAGGGAGGGGATAGGTACCTTCCTGCTCGATCGGGTTCTGGGTTGCCATAACCAGGAACAGCGGAGGCAGGGCGTAGGTGGAGCGGCCGATGGATACCTGGCGTTCGGCCATGGCTTCCAGTAGGGCCGACTGCACCTTGGCCGGTGCACGGTTGATCTCGTCCGCCAGCACCAGGTTGTGGAAGATCGGCCCCTGCTGGAAGACGAAACTTCCGTTCTCAGGGCGGTAGATCTCGGTGCCGGTGATGTCAGCCGGCAACAGGTCCGGGGTGAACTGGATGCGATGGAACTCTGCTTCCACGCCGTCGGCCAGATCCTTGATGGCCTTGGTCTTGGCCAGGCCGGGCGCGCCTTCCACCAGCAGGTGGCCGTCGGCAAGCAAAGCGACCAGCAGGCGATCGATGAGTTTTTCCTGACCGAGGATTTGCGTGGAAAGGAAGTTTCGAAGGGTGACTAGCGCTTCACGGTGTTCCATCGATGGACTCGTTGAGCTGGGGAAAAGAGAGCTGTAAGCCCTCCGGTGTTGATGCATAACTTTAATCCAGACCAGGGGAGGCGGCCTAGAAGAGCCTGAATTCAGGCGTTGGTTCCGTGACAGGGCCGGATATTTGGTCTCTTCGCTGGTTCGCTCCAGTGCCTCTGGATGGGCACTTGTACATTGGTATAGGCGGACGCTGATTGAACGAATATGTCGCAGCACCGTAAGCGCGCTGCATTGCTCCCTCGTTAAGCTTTCGCGGCAATGGTGACCGCCGGGTCGCAGTTGTTTCCCGGCGCTTGCCCGGAGCAGGGTCGCACTGCCCGGATCGACCTGTGGCCCTTTCTCCGCCTCTTAAGCGTTCTACGCTTAACCCCAACAAAACGAGCCTAGCGGAGCACAACCATGGCGTTCTTCACGGCGGCCAGCAAAGCCGACTTCCAGCACCAACTGCAAGCGGCCCTGGCGCAGCACGTCAGCGAACAGGCATTGCCACAAGTTTCCCTGTTCGCCGAACAATTCTTCGGCATCATCGCGCTCGACGAGCTGACCCAGCGCCGCATGTCCGACCTGGCCGGCTGCACCCTGTCGTCCTGGCGCCTGCTGGAGCGCTTCGACCCCGCCAGCCCTGAAGTGCGGGTATTCAACCCCGACTACGAGAAACACGGCTGGCAGTCCACCCATACCGCCGTGGAAGTGCTGCACCCCGACATCCCCTTCCTGGTGGACTCGGTGCGCATGGAGCTTAACCGTCGCGGCTATAGCATCCATACCCTGCAGAACAACGTGCTCAGCGTGCGTCGCAATGCCAAGGGCGAACTGCAGGAAGTCCTGCCCAAGGGTACCCAGGGCAAGGATGTGCGCCAGGAAGCGCTGATGTACCTGGAAATCGACCGCTGTGCCAACAACGGTGCCATGAAGACCCTGGAAAAGGCTCTGTTGGAAGTGCTTGGCGAGGTTCGCGTGGCCGTGGCGGACTTCAAGCCGATGAAGGCCAAGGCCCAGGAGCTGCTGGCCTGGCTGGACAAGGCCAAGCTGAAGGTCGATGGCGAAGAGCTGAAGGAAGTGAAGGTGTTCATGGACTGGATCCTGGACGACCATTTCACCTTCCTCGGCTATGAAGAATTCACCGTGGCCGACGACAAGAACGGCGGTCACCTGGTTTATGACGAGAAATCCCTGCTGGGGGTTTCCAGGCTGCGCCGTGCGGGCCTGAAAAAGGACGACGTGCACATCGAGGCCGAGGCGCTGGAGTACCTGCGCGAGCCCAATCTGCTGTCCTTTGCCAAGGCAGCCGAACCGAGTCGCGTGCACCGCCCGGCTTATCCGGACTTCGTCTCCATCCGTGAGCTGGATGCCAAGGGCAAGGTGGTAAAGGAGTGCCGCTTCATGGGCCTCTACACCTCCTCGGTGTACGCCGAAAGCGTCGAGCATATTCCCTACATCCGCCGCAAAGTGGCGGAAATCCAGCGCCGTTCCGGCTTCGATGCCAAGGCTCACCTGGGCAAGGAACTGGCCCAGGTCCTGGAAGTACTGCCGCGTGACGACCTGTTCCAGACCCCGGTGGCCGATCTGTTCACCACCGCCATGTCCATCGTGCAGATGCAGGAACGCAACAAGATCCGCCTGTTCCTGCGCCGTGACCCCTATGGCCGCTTCGCCTATGCGCTGGCCTATGTGCCGCGCGATGTGTACTCCACCGAGACGCGCCTGAAGATCCAGCAGATCCTGATGGATCGCCTGCAGGCCACCGACTGCGAGTTCTGGACCTTCTTCTCCGAATCCGTGCTGGCGCGCGTGCAATTCATCCTGCGCCTGGACCCGAAGATCAAGCTGAACGTCGATATCGCGCTACTGGAGAAGGAAGTCATCCAGGCTTGTCGCTCCTGGAAGGACGATTACGCCAGCCTGGTCAACGAAAGCTTCGGTGAAGGACAGGGCACCCGTGTCCTGGCCGACTTCCCGAAAGGCTTCCCGGCCGGCTATCGCGAGCGCTTCGCCCCGCACTCGGCGGTGGTGGACATGCAGCACCTGCATAGCCTGTCCGACGAGCGCCCGCTGGTGATGAGCTTCTACCAGCCGCTGGTCCAGGGCGAGCAGCAGCTGCACTGCAAGCTCTACCACGCCGACACGCCGCTGGCGCTGTCCGATGTGCTGCCGATCCTGGAGAACCTCGGCCTGCGCGTGCTGGGTGAGTTCCCCTACCGCCTTGCGCGCCAGGACGGCCGCCAGTACTGGATTCACGATTTCGCCTTCACCAGCGCCCTGGGTGATGAGGTGGACCTCCAGGAGCTGAACGACACCCTGCAGGACGCCTTCGTCCATATCGTTGGCGGCCACGCCGAGAACGATGCCTTCAACCGCCTGGTGCTGACTGCCGCCATGCCGTGGCGCGACGTTGCCCTGCTGCGTGCCTATGCGCGCTACCTGAAGCAGATTCGCCTGGGCTTCGACCTGTCCTACATCGCCAGCACCCTGCTGAACCACGCCAACATCGCCAAGGAGCTGGTGCGTCTGTTCAAGACCCGCTTCTACCTGGCGCGCAAGCTGGCGGCAGACGATCTGGAGGACAAGCAGCAGAAACTGGAGCACGCCATCCTCAGTGAGCTGGACAACGTTGCGGTGCTCAACGAAGACCGCATCCTGCGTCGCTACCTGGACCTCATCAAGGCGACCCTGCGCACCAACTTCTACCAGCCCGACGCGGCCGGCCAGAACAAGTCCTACTTCAGCTTCAAGCTGAGCCCGCGCCTGATTCCGGAAATCCCGCGTCCGGTGCCCAAGTTCGAAATCTTCGTCTATTGCCCGCGTGTCGAGGGCGTGCACCTGCGCTTCGGCGATGTGGCCCGTGGCGGCCTGCGCTGGTCCGATCGCGAGGAAGACTTCCGTACCGAGGTGCTGGGCCTGGTGAAGGCACAGCAGGTTAAGAACGCGGTGATCGTGCCCATGGGCGCCAAGGGCGGCTTCATCCCGCGTCGCCTGCCGGTTGGCGGCACCCGTGACGACATCCAGAACGAAGCCATCGCCTGCTACCGCATCTTCATCTCCGGTCTGCTGGACGTCACTGACAACCTGAAGGAAGGCAAGGTGGTGCCACCGGCCAACGTGGTGCGCCACGACGCCGACGACCCCTATCTGGTAGTCGCCGCCGACAAGGGCACCGCGACCTTCTCCGACATAGCCAACGGCATTGCCCAGGACTATGGCTTCTGGCTGGGTGACGCCTTCGCCTCCGGCGGTTCGGCTGGCTACGACCACAAGGGCATGGGCATCACTGCCAAGGGTGGCTGGGTGTCGGTGCAGCGTCACTTCCGCGAACGCGGCATCGATGTTCAGAAGGATCACTTCACCGTGATCGGCATCGGTGACATGGCCGGTGACGTATTCGGCAACGGCCTGCTGCTGTCAGACAAGCTGCAGCTGGTGGCCGCCTTCAACCACATGCACATCTTCATCGACCCGAACCCGGACGCGGCGTCCAGTTTCATCGAGCGCAAGCGCATGTTCGATCTGCCGCGCTCGTCCTGGGCCGACTACGACACCAAGCTGATCTCCGAGGGAGGTGGCATTTTCCTGCGCAGCGCCAAGAGCATCGCCATCAGTCCGCAGATGCAGCAGCGCTTCGAGATCGAGGCCGACAAACTGACCCCGACCGAACTGCTCAATGCTCTGCTCAAAGCTCCGGTCGACCTGCTCTGGAACGGCGGCATCGGCACCTACGTCAAGGCCAGCAGCGAGAGCCATGCCGATGTGGGCGACAAGGCCAACGACGCGCTGCGCGTGGACGGCCGCGAACTGCGCGCCAAGGTGGTGGGCGAGGGCGGCAACCTCGGCATGACCCAACTGGGTCGCGTCGAGTACGGCCTCAATGGCGGCGCCAGCAACACCGACTTCATCGACAATGCCGGCGGCGTGGACTGCTCGGACCATGAGGTCAACATCAAGATCCTGCTCAACGAGATCGTGGCCAACGGCGACATGACCGGCAAACAGCGCAACAAGCTGCTGGCCGAGATGACCGACGACGTGGGCAACCTGGTACTGGGCAACAACTACAAGCAGACCCAGGCGCTGTCCCTGGCACAACGCCGTGCCCGCGAGAAGATTGGCGAGTACAAGCGCCTGGTCGCCGCCCTGGAATCCGCCGGCAAGCTGGATCGCGGCCTGGAGTTCCTGCCTTCGGACGACGAGCTGAACGAGCGTATCGCCAATGGCCAGGGGCTGACCCGTCCCGAGCTGTCGGTGCTGATCTCCTACAGCAAGATCGACCTCAAGGAATCGCTGTTGAAATCGCTGGTGCCGGATGATGACTACCTGGCTCAGGAGATGGAGACTGCATTTCCGGCGCGCCTGGCCGAGACCTTCGGCGAGTCCATGCGCCGCCATCGTCTGAAGCGCGAAATCATCAGCACCCAGATCGCCAACGACCTGGTCAACCACATGGGCATCACCTTCGTGCAGCGTCTGAAGGAGTCCACTGGCATGAGCGCGGCCAACGTGGCTGGCGCCTATGTCGTGGTGCGCGATGTGTTCCGCCTGCCGCATTGGTGGCAGCAGATCGAGGCGCTGGACTACAAGGTGCCGGCCGAGCTGCAGCTGACCCTGATGGATGAGCTGATGCGTCTGGGACGCCGTGCCACCCGTTGGTTCCTGCGCAGCCGTCGTGAAGACCAGAACGCAGCGCGCGACGTGAACCACTTTGCTCCGCGCGTGGAGGCCCTGGCCGGCCGCCTGGACGAGCTTCTCGAAGGCCCGTCCCGCGAGCAGTGGCTCGCACGCTTCCAGTCCTACGTGGAAGCCGGCGCACCCGAGGACCTGGCCCGTGTCGTGGCTGGTACCAGCCACCTCTACACGCTGCTGCCGATCATCGAGGCATCGGATGTCACCGGCAAGGACACCGCCGAAGTGGCTACCGCCTACTTCGCGGTGGGTGGCGCGCTGGATCTGTCCTGGTACCTGCAGCAGATCACCAGCCTGCCGGTGGAAAACAACTGGCAAGCGTTGGCGCGGGAAGCTTTCCGCGACGACCTGGACTGGCAGCAGCGGGCCATCACCATCTCCGTCTTGCAGATGAACGAAGGTCCGGCGGACATCGAGGAGCGTGTGGCTCTGTGGCTGGATCAGCACCGCGCCCTAGTGGAGCGTTGGAAGGCCATGCTGATCGAACTGCGCGCCGCCACAGCTACCGACTACGCCATGTACGCAGTGGCCAACCGCGAGCTCATGGACCTGGCCCAAAGCGGCCAGCACGGCATCTGCATCCCGTGATGACCGTGGCTCCGTAGACTCTTTGTGCTCTCAGCCCCGCTCATGCGGGGCTTTTTTTCGCCCGGAGAATCGCGAGGCCTAGCGATTAACGCCGGTTCTGCGCTCCCCCCATGGCATCCACGCCGGTGTGCTTTCGTGGCTGACAAACGGCGGAACTCACCTGTTGACACTCCCAATCGGCGGGAGCAACATTTCGCAATCTCACGCGATTTAATCGAGCACGATTAAAGTCTCAGGCAAATATCTAGCGAGTAAATCGCCATGATCCATTTCCCCAACGCAGCCCGTCAGTTCGTCGAGTCCGGCATCCCCGGAATCCGTGTTGCCTCCATCTGGGGTGAAAATGGCAACGGTTCGGACTTCATTGAATTCAAGGCTGGCGCCGTCTTCCCGTGCCATGACCACGAAGGCCCGGAGGAAATCCTCGTGCTGTCCGGTCGCATCCGCTTTGGCGACCTAGTTCTCGCGGCGGGTGACTACATGCGGATTGGCCCGGACGAGGAGCATGACGCTGAGGCCCTGGAGGACTCACTGTTCTTCCTCGCTCACCTTGGCGGCGCAATCATCAAGGAATGAGGGAGCAGTAGAAGGGGGCAGGCTGAATTCCTGTCCCTTTCATCTGCCACGAGGCAATACTCTGCGGCACAGTTCCTGCCCCGCGATCCAGAACATTTCTGGTCATTCGGGTATTGGGTAGCCCAATATTCAGCCAGGTTTCAGGTGAGGTTGGATCATTCATTCCGACGCGTTGAGCGGGTCGCTTTCGTCCGGCCTGCGTGGTCGGTCATAGTCCGGATCTTGGGGATGTTCGGTTTTTGCCAACCGTCTGGCTGTTCTTCTTTCCGTTTCAGTTTCGTCTTGTCTGAACTTTTCTCCTCCTGCCCTGGCCCCTAGGTGATGGAGGAGGTTGCTAGGACGGGCGAGCCTCAGGCCAATGCCCGCAGGTATTTCACGACATCCGCCGCGCCGGCCAGGCGAAGGCCTTCGCCGAGGGCGGTAGCATCGGCGTGTTTCTTGGGTAGCAGGATGAATTCCGGGGCTCCGGCATGACGCAGGATGGTCAGGCGGGAATAGGGGATGCCGCCATCCAGCAGCAGACCCATGAACGAGGGGTCGCTCCAGGCCTGCACCGGCATGGCCAGGACATGGTAACGGTCGTCCAGCAGATCAAGGCCGCCGTCGTCAATGCGGTAGTCGATGATCTCGGCGGGGAGCGTGGCTTCCAGCTCGCGCAGGCGTGCGTAGGCGATGGAGGCGGCAAACGCTTCGGAATGCTGGTCGCCGTTCCAGAACACTCGCTTGCCGCACCAGTTGGCCCGGAAGAGGCTGATGGGTGAGCCAGCGAGGAAGCGTGGCAACGGCAGGCTGATGGCCTTGATGAAGTCCTTGTAGCTGATGATGCGCACCTTGCGGCTGTGCAGGCCGCTCAGGTAGTCCTCGAAGCTGGCAGTGGGGAGCGGTTCGTTGTCGTGGCCGCAGAAACCATCGACCTGGCGCAGGTCGAAGCTGGAGAGGTGCTGCTCGCTGCGCTTGATCACGCCCACCAGCACGGCATGGGCTTCGGCCTTGTCTTCCTGGACGGGGCCTGACAGCGCGCTGCGCGGCAGTTCCACCAGGCGTTGCAGGGGCGGGCTTGCCTGCCACCAGATGGTTTCCTGGGGGGGCGGCAGTTGCTGGAATGGCAGATGCAATTGACTGGCGCGTTCGAACACTCGGCGCGACGCTTTGCCAAGGCCAAAGCGCTGGGCGATTGCAGCCAGGCGGGCGCTCAGTGGTGGTGGCTGCATCTGACTCATGGCCTGAATACTCCTCGGTCACGGCTGGCAGTGTGGCAGAGGCTTGCCGGCCGCGCGAACCGGGTGTCGGACAATTCCGCTTGGCGGGGAATCAGGGCGAACGGACGGTGTGGCAGAATTCTGCTCTTCATTGTCGAGGACGCCTCCATGCCCAGCGTGGTGCTGGATATTTCCCTGACTGCGGACGAATTCGTCGCAGTCTATCAAGGTCGGGCCAACCGTGTGTTGCTACGTAGTCGCGATGGCCGGAAGGTCAGCCTGCCTGCCCATCATCTGCGCCCACATCTGGGGCACGCCGGGGTTCGTGGCACCTTCGAGCTTGAATTTTCGGCAGATGGCAAGCTCATGAGCCTGCGTCGCCTCGCCTGAAGGGGGCGGCGCAGCTATAATCGCCGGCCCATATCGCCGATCGATGCCCGACCGACCATGTACAAACTGGCCCGCGAGCTGCTCTTTTCCCTGTCCCCGGAAACCTCCCACGAACTCTCCATCGACCTGATCGGAGCCGGTGGCCGACTCGGCCTCAACCGACTGCTGACCAAGGCACCGGCAAGCCTGCCAGTGAAGGTGATGGGGCTGGAGTTCCCCAACCCGGTTGGCCTGGCCGCCGGCCTGGACAAGAACGGTGACGCCATCGACGGCTTCGCCCAGCTTGGCTTCGGCTTCGTCGAGATCGGTACCGTGACGCCGCGCCCGCAGCCGGGCAATCCCAAACCGCGGTTATTCCGTCTGCCCCAGGCCGAAGCCATCATCAACCGCATGGGCTTCAACAACCTGGGCGTCGACCATCTGCTGGCGCGGGTGCATGCCTCCCGGTACGACGGCGTACTGGGCATCAATATCGGCAAGAACTTCGACACCCCGGTAGAGCGGGCGGTGGACGACTACCTGATCTGCCTGGACAAGGTTTACGACCACGCGAGTTATGTGACGGTCAACGTCAGCTCGCCGAACACCCCCGGCCTGCGCAGCCTGCAGTTCGGTGACTCGCTGAAGCAATTGCTGGAGGCCTTGCGCAACCGCCAGGAGGCCCTGGCTGCCCAGTACGGCAAACACGTGCCGCTGGCCATCAAGATCGCCCCGGACATGAGCGACGAGGAAACCGCAATGGTGGCCAAGGCGCTGTTGGAGTCCGGCATGGATGCAGTGATCGCCACCAACACCACCCTCGGCCGCGAAGGCGTCGAAGGGCTGCCGTTCGGCGACGAGGCGGGTGGCCTGTCCGGTGCTCCTGTGCGTGACAAGAGTACCCAGACGGTGAAAGTGCTGGCCGGTGAACTGGGCGGTCGCCTGCCGATCATTGCTGTCGGCGGTATCACCGAGGGGCGTCATGCGGCGGAGAAAATCGCTGCCGGTGCAAGCCTGGTACAGATTTACTCGGGCTTCATCTACAAGGGGCCGGCACTGATTCGCGAGGCGGTGGATGCCATCGCTGGTCTGCCAAGGAACTGAGCACAAATAAAAAGGGCTCCCGCTTGGGAGCCCCTGGGCTTGCGCCCGCCGCCCGGATGGGGCGTGCTTGGTGAAGTCGGTGTGATCCTGTGTCAGCCGACGGCGTGGAGTTCGTTCAGTCGATGAATGCCGGCTGCGCCGGTGAGGCCATCCCAGTTATCGCCACGGCCTTCGCGCCAACCATTGATCCAGGCTTGCCGTGTGGTGGGATGGGTGAAAGGACAAAGATCGCGGGATTTGCCGTTGATGCCGTGCTGATAGCCGCGCAAAAATGCTCGTTCCATCGGATCACGCTTAAGTCTTCTCATAGGGTGTAGCCCTCATTTGTTGACTGTTATGTCCATTGGTTCCAATGGCGGAACCGCGGCAGAAAATGCTCTGCCTTCGACGACGCGTTGCCGGCGTGACGCGCCTTCATCCCGCCGCCATTGCGGCGGCGGGTTAAGCTGAGTTCTAACCAATGCCCTCTGGCCTGTGAATGATCGTTTTGTCATAAGCACGTAACTTGAAGGTGGCAATGGCCATAAGCTGACGGAAACGTTTTTTGCCACTTTTCGGTCTAAGCCCCGTGGCTTCGGGGCTGGCCAGAGCAGTGATGTCGTAGTGCCATTTGGTTTGGCGCGCGAGTCAGACAATTTTTCATTCCGACGAAGGGCCGTTCCGCGACCTTTGGTCACACATTTTCTTACCGCACAGATCAGGTTCTGTGCCGCTGATGGCCTGCAAAGGCCCTGGATTCCACAATGTCGGATCGCTACGAACTTTTTCTCACCTGCCCGAAGAGCCTGGAAGGCCTGCTGGTCGAAGAGGCTACACAACTCGGCTTGCAGGAGGTACGCGAGCAGGTTGCTGCAGTGCGCGGCAAGGCTGACCTGGAAACCGCCTACCGCCTGTGCCTCTGGTCGCGCTTGGCCAACCGAGTGCTGCTGGTGCTCAAGCGCTTCCCGGTACAGAACGCTGAAGATCTCTATCACGGCGTGCTGGCGGTGGACTGGCACGATCATCTGATGCCCAGCGGTAGCCTGGCGGTGGAGTTCAGTGGCCACGGTTCGGGCATCGACAACACGCATTTCGGTGCGCTCAAGGTCAAGGACGCGGTGGTGGACAAGCTGCGCAATGCCGATGGAGTGCGCCCTTCCGTGGACAAGGTGAACCCCGACCTGCGCATCCACCTGCGCCTGGAGAAGGGCGAGGCGATCCTGTCCGTCGACCTGGCCGGCCATAGCCTGCACCAGCGTGGCTATCGCCTGCAGCAGGGGGCCGCACCGCTCAAGGAAAACCTGGCGGCTGCCATTCTGATCCGCTCAGGCTGGCCAAGGATCGCTGCTGAAGGTGGGGCGCTGGCCGACCCCATGTGTGGTGTTGGCACCTTCCTGGTCGAGGCGGCGATGATGGCGGCCGATATTGCGCCCAACCTCAAGCGCGAGCGCTGGGGGTTCACCAACTGGTTGGGCCATGTCCCGGCGCTGTGGAAGAAGCTTCACGAAGAGGCGCGTGACCGCGCAGACGCCGGCCTGGCCAAACCGCCGCTGTGGATTCGTGGGTACGAGGCGGACCCCCGCCTGATCCAGCCTGGGCGCAACAACATCGAACGCGCCGGCCTCAGCAACTGGGTGAAGATTTATCAAGGCGAACTGGCCACCTTCGAGCCGCGCCCGGACCAGAACCAGAAGGGCCTGGTCGTCAGCAATCCGCCCTACGGCGAGCGTCTTGGCGACGAAGCCAGCCTGCTCTATCTCTATCAGAACCTCGGTGAGCGCCTGCGCCAGTCGTGCCTGGGGTGGGAAGCGGCGGTATTTACCGGTGCGCCGGAGCTGGGCAAGCGCATGGGCATCCGTAGCCACAAGCAGTACGCGTTCTGGAACGGCGCCCTGGCGTGCAAGCTCCTGCTGCTCAAGGTGTTGCCGGAACAGTTCGTGACCGGTGATCGTCGGGCGGCCGCGGAGGGCGAGCGTACCTCCGTGCGCGCGGAGCCCGCGCGCCTCTCCGAAGGCGGCCAGATGTTCGCCAATCGATTGCAGAAGAACCTCAAGCAACTGGGCAAGTGGGCGCGCAAGGAGGGTATCCAGTGTTATCGCCTGTATGACGCGGATATGCCCGAGTATGCCCTGGCGGTCGACCTCTATGGTGATTGGGTGCACGTGCAGGAGTACGCACCGCCTCGTTCCATCGACCCTGAGAAGGCTCAGGCGCGCCTGCTCGATGCGCTGGCGGCGATTCCCCAAGCGCTGGACGTGGACCCCTCCCGCGTGGTGGTCAAGCGGCGCGAGCGCCAGAGTGGAACCCGCCAGTACGAGCGCCAGGGCAGCGAAGGGCGCTTCATGGAGGTGAGTGAAGGTGGCGTGAAGCTACTTGTGAACCTCACCGACTACCTGGACACCGGCCTGTTCCTCGACCATCGCCCGATGCGCATGCGCATCCAGCGCGAGGCCGACGGTAAACGTTTCCTCAACCTCTTCTGCTACACCGCCACGGCAAGCGTTCATGCGGCCAAGGGTGGCGCGCGTAGCACCACCAGCGTGGACTTGTCGAAGACCTACCTCGACTGGGCGCGGCGCAACCTGTCGTTGAATGGTTTCTCCGACAAGCACCGGTTGCAGCAGGGCGACGTGATGGCCTGGCTGGCAGAAGATCGCGGGGAGTACGACATGATCTTCATTGACCCGCCGACCTTCTCCAACTCCAAGCGCATGGAAGGGGTGTTCGACGTTCAACGTGACCATGTCCAGTTGCTGGACCTGGCCATGGCGCGGCTGGCGCCAGGTGGCGTTCTGTATTTCTCCAATAACTTCCGCAAGTTCCAACTGGATGAGGGCCTTGTGTCCCGCTACGCGGTCAGCGAGATCAGCGCCGAAACCCTGGACCCGGATTTCGCCCGCAATGCAAAGATCCACCGCGCCTGGCGCCTGACCACCCGTTGATTCAGCTCGGGTCGCCAGGGACTGAGTTCCGGGATCGGACTTTCACCTTGAGTGGCCCTCGCGGCGCGGCAGTACCTGTCGGGTCAAGGGGGCCTATACCGATCCGGCATGGTGCATGACGGCCCGGTAAATCCCGTTGGACCTGGCTCGGGTGCAACGGGAAATTTCTTTACCGCCGTGCCGCTCCCACTACAATGCCCTCCTGGCAGTCCTCCGAAACGCTCTCCTTCGTTGCTTCCAGCCAGCTCCGGCTGTCCGGCGTTTGTCGTGGGCGGTCGACCTGCCCCCGCTTGCGCCTAGGCAAAGTGCCACTACCTAGCTATGTTCATCCTCACAGGGACGGTATTTCCACACCCAGATTCGAGAAGTGAGCATGCAGTCGCTTGCGACGGAAAAACTGAACCTGTCGGCTTTGCTGTCCGGCCGCCCCCTGGTGTGGCTGGTTTGCCTGCTGGCCGTATTCGGCGGTGCTGCGCTCACCCTCCTGCTCAGTCAGGCAGTGCGCAGCGCCGAAGAGGAACAGCTGCGAGAGCGCTTCAGCCTCGCTGCCACCGAGCGAATCAGCCGCATTCAAGAGCGTCTGGACGGTCAACTCAAGGAGTTGGATGCTGTCCAGCGTTTCTTCGGCAATTCCGATGAAGTCACCCTCAGCGAATTCCAGGGCTTCGTCGGTCCGCTGTTGGGCGACACGCTTGCCTACTCCTGGGTACCTCGAATTGCCGGGGGCGAGCGCGAGAGCTTCGAATCCAAGGGGCGGGCGGAAGGTATGACCGGTTTCGCCATACGTGACCTGAAGGGCGACGGCCTCGTACCCAGCCCGACACGCGACGAATACTTCCCGGTTTATTACAGCGTGACGTCGCGCATCGACCAGGTGCCGCTGGGGATGGACCTGAATTCCAGTCCACAGCGACGAGCCGCCATCGCCAAGGCGCGTAAGACGCACAGCGTGACCGTCACTGAGCGGTTGCGGGTGATGGGTGTCGTGGAGCGCGAAGCCAGCGGCGTGGTCATGCTGGCGCCGGTGTATGACGGCAATCTGCCAAAGGACTCCGGCCTGCGCGGCTTCGTGGCATCGGTGGTCAGCCTCAACCTGGAGATGGAAGCGGCTATCGCGCCGGACAACCTGGCGAACCTGGCGATGCGGGTGAGCGACGTTAGTGAGGATGGCCGTGAACAGCTGATCTACCAGAGCGCCGAGGTGCCCGAGAGCGACTTGTACCTGCGCCGCGTGGTGCCGTTTGGCGACCGCCGGTATCTGTTGGAAGTGGTGCCGAGTGCTGCCTTCCTGGCCGGGCCGCCGCTCTCTACCGCCAAGCTGGTAGCGATCAGCGGCCTGGCGTTCACCCTGCTGCTGGCGGGCTATCTCCTGCTGATGGTCAACCAGCGGCAGAACGCCCTGGCCCTTGTGGCACAGCGCACGATGGAGCTACGCGACCGGGAGATCGAGCTGCAGCTAAGCGAAGAACGCTGGAGCTTCGCCCTGGATGGCGCCGGGCACGGAGTCTGGGATTGGGAGCCGCAGAGTGGGCGAATATTTCTCTCTCGCGGCTGGAAGAGCATGCTCGGTTATGCCGAGGAGGATGTAGGCGACAGCCTGGAGGCGCGAGCTCGCCTGATCCACCCCCAGGACCAGCCTCAGGCGCGGGCAGAGCTGGAACGGCACCTGCGAGGTGCCAGCACCGTCTACCAGAGCCAACATCGCATGCTGCACAAGGACGGTCGCTGGCTCTGGATACTGGATCGGGGCAAGGTGGTCGATCGGGACGCCGCCGGCATGCCCCTGCGGATGATCGGCACCCAGACCGACATCAGTTCCAGCAAGGCGGTGGAACTCCAGCTGGCCATGGCTCACGGGCAGTTGCGCAGCCTGCTCAATGCCGCGACGCAGGTGGCCATCATCAGTACCGACATGCGCGGTTCCATCCTCCAGTTCAACGTCGGCGCCGAGCGCATGTTCGGTTATCGCGCGCTGGAGATGATTGGCCGGCATCCGGTGGTGCTGCATGTCGAAAGCGAAGTGGAAGCGCGCTGCCGCGAGCTGGGACGACAACTCGGCAAGCCGGTTCCCGACTACCAGGCCTATGTGGAAGAGGTGACTGCTGGCGACCGCTACGACGAGCACGAGTGGACATTCCAGCGCCGCGATGGCAGCCGGCTGACTTGTAGCCTGATCCTGACCGGCGTACGTGACGAACGCGATGTGCTGGTGGGCTACCTCGGCGTGGCAATCGATGTGACCGAACGCAAGCATGTACAGCAGGCGCTGGAGGCGCGCGATCGTCTGCTGGAGAAACTCAGCGCACGCGTACCCGGTGTGCTCTATCAGTTCCGCATGGAGCCGGGCGAGCATTTCAGCTTTCCCTACACCAGCGCTGGAATCCTCGAAGTCTTCGAAGTCGAATCGGAAAGGGTACGGGACGATGCGATGTGGCTGTTGGAGCGCATTCATCCTGATGACCTTGAACGGGTCCAGGGTTCGATCCGGCGTTCAGCGGCAGCCCTCGCACCATGGCGCGAAGACTTCCGGGTGTTGTTGCCGCGCAAGGGCCTGCGTTGGCTGCGGGGGGAATCGGTACCCGAGCGTGGCGAGGATGGTGTTTTCCTGTGGCACGGCTACATCACCGACATCACTGGCCTCAAGCTGGTGGAGCAGGAGTTGCGCGCGCTCTCGGTCACCGACGCCCTGACGGGTGTCTATAACCGGCGTTACTTCCAGGAGCGGCTGGACCTGGAAATCGCCAGGGCCGAACGCCGCGAAGGTCCGCTGGCGCTTGTGATGCTCGATGTCGACCACTTCAAGCAGATCAACGATTGCCATGGGCACGAGGCCGGTGACCGGGTACTCAAGACCCTGTGCATGCGGGTTGGCGAGCGTCTGCGACGCATCGACGTGCTCTGCCGGCTGGGTGGCGAGGAGTTCGTCGTGCTCTGCCCGGATACGAATGTCGACCAGGCCTTCCAGGTGGCCCAGGCACTGTGGCAGGCGCTGTCACGGGAGAACGTAGCGGGCGTGGGGCCGGTAACGGCCAGTTTCGGGTGCGCCGGCTGGCGTGAAGGGGAGACTGCGGATGACTTGCTGCGGCGGGTTGATGCTGCGGTGTACGCGGCCAAGGAGGCAGGGCGCAATCGGATCCAGATAGCCGACTGACGAGTTGGCCGCCCGAGTGGGCGGCCATTCGGAGTTCAGTTGGCGCCAGCGACGCTCTTGGGCTGGCGATAGAGGTCCACCAGCACCTGATCGAGGATCGCCGAGGCGCCCCACGGGCGCGCATCGTTGAGGATGGCGACCACTGCCCAGGTATGGCCGTTGCTGTCTCGGCTGAAGCCGGCGATTGCACGCACGGTGTTCAGCGTGCCCGTCTTGATATGAGCTTCACCTTCCAGGGCCGTGCGGCGCAGGCGCTTGCGCATGGTGCCGTCCATCGCTACCAGCGGCAGCGACGAGATGAACTCGGCGGCATAGGGGCTCTGCCAGGCGGCCTGGAGGATAGTGGCCATTTCGCGCGCACTGACCCGCTCATGGCGGGACAGGCCGGAGCCGTTCTCCATTACCAGGTGGGGGGCGGTGATGCCCTTTTTCGCCAGCCAGTTGCGGACCACCCGCTGCGCGGCCTTGGCATCGTCGCCATCGGCGTCGGTGCGATAGCGCGCGCCGATGCTGAGGAACAGCTGCTGGGCCATGGTGTTGTTGCTGTACTTGTTGATGTCACGAATGATCTCAACGAGGTCCGGAGAGAAGGAGCGTGCCAGCAGCTTGGCGTCCTTGGGAACGTCGCCTTGGCGATCCTTGCCGTTGATGCTGCCGCCCAGCTCCTTCCAGAACGCACGTACGGCGCCTGCCGCGTAGCCCGGATGGTCGAGCAGGGACATGTACGTCTGCGCGCTGCAGCCTTCCGGCAGCTTGCCGCTGGCGATCAGGGTGGTGCCATCGAACTGGGTCACCGGGTTGTAACGCACATCGGGCCAGGAGGGGCACTTGGCGGCCTTGGTCACCTGCAGTTTGTTCTCGATGCGGATGCTCTCGATCGGAGGCTCCATGGCCAGGTTGACCTTGCCGCCCTCGGCGCGGGCGATCAGGCGCACCGCCTTGAGGTTGACCAGCAGCGAGTCGGGGCCGACCAGGAAGGGCTTGTTGTCGTCACCGCCATCATCATTGAAGGCGGGTAGCTGCGGGTGGATGAAGTAGCCGCGATCCAGCACCAGGTCGCCGGTGACCTGGCGCACGCCGTTGGCGCGCAAGTCGCGCATCATCAGCCAGAGCTTTTCCATGTTCAGCTTGGGATCGCCGCCACCCTTGAGGTAGAGGTTGCCGTTCAGCACGCCATCCTTCAGCGTTCCGTCGGTGAAGAATTCGGTCTTCCACTGATAGGTGGGGCCGAGCAGCTCCAGGGCGGCATAGGTGGTAATCAGCTTCATGGTGGAGGCCGGATTCACCGACACATCGGCGTTGACCAGAGTCTGCGCGCCCGGGCCGGTAAGCGGCAGGGTCACCAGGGACAGCGAGTTGGAGGAGATCTTGTTGGCGGTCAGCGCTTTCTGCACCTTGGCAGGCAGGCTGGTGTTCACCTGTGCGGCGGAGGCAGGTAGCGCACAGGGCAGGATCAGGGCAGCAAATGCAAGGGTACGAATGGATTTGAACATTAAAGATTGCCCTCCTGGCGAGGGCGGGTAACAAAAATGGATGACATGGCAACTGTTCCCATGAGGGGGCGGGAAATCGGCGCATTATGCCGTAACCCTGTCCCGACTGTGCGAGTTCGCTACTCATTTCGTCAGCCAGTGCAATCACATACGCGCAGCGGGCGGGCAAGTTGCGACGGAAGCTGCTAGAGTGCCGCCCGTCATTTATGCCGAGGAACTGCCTTATGGCCACCAATCGCTCCCGCCGCCTGCGCAAGAAGCTTTGCGTCGATGAATTCCAGGTTTTGCTAATTAGCAAAAAATAATCAGGATTTTGTCAAAAACGTCTCACCCCTTCCGCCCAGAATCCCTGCTGCTCCCCTCGCAATTATCCGCCCGCCTTTCGCCGCTGACGCCCCCGGGGTATGTCACGGAAGTCCAGTCTCAGCCATTCCCTCGTGAACGCCTGACGCGCGCTTTTCAAACGCAAGGCAAACCCCACGTGTGGGTCGCCAGTCATTCTTTGATCGAGTCTGTCCCAGGCTTCATTTCAGCAGTTCGCTACTTACGTTCGCGGTCTCCTGTGGGCTGACGTGCGCCCCAAGGCAGACATATTGCGTAGCCGCTCACTGAGTAACACGAGGGGCTGATACAAACGAAAAGGCCACCCTTTCGGATGGCCTAATGCTCGCAGATGCTCTGGTTTCAAACAGCCGGATTAATCGGCTTCTCTGGGTACCAGGCGTCCTGCAATGGGCTGACCTCAATCTTGGTCAGTTCGCTACGGCCTTTCAGCCAGGCTTCAACAGCCGCGCGTTGCTCCTCACTCACCGAGCCACGCTTAGCCAGGCAGACCAAGCCGAACTCTTCGCCGCCTACGTAGTCCAGGCCGTTAGCGGCCATGGCATCGTCCAGGAAGGCGTTCAGGAAGGCATCGATGGCTTCATCCGAAAGGTCTTGCTTGAAATCCAGATTGAGCTCAAACCCCAATTCCTGAAACTCGTCAACACAGAGCTTCTTGCGCAGACGGCGGGAACGGTTAGTAGCCATGAAAAAATCCTCTAGGTAAATTTGGCGCGCAGTCTATCAGCTAAGGAGTTGGAATGCCTGGGAGATGCGTCTCGAGGGCCTGTCCTAGGATCAGTAGGCCGCAACATAACTGGCGAATTGACTCTGCGTGGGCTGGGTGTAGTGTGCGCTTGCAGGATCCCGGACTAACGTGCCCGATCGGACATAGCGCTTACCTGACCCCGACTCTGTTCACGAGGCCACGGCCCGTCTCAGGGTGGGTGCATTGTCCGTCGAGGCTAAAAGTCTCCTTGCCTGTCAAAAGCGTGACTCTTAGTGACTGTCATGTCCGTTGCGAAAGCCATCTCAGCGCGAATTAAGTTCATGCGGAAGGGTAAACCCTTTTCCCGCACGGTTTTCGCGCAGCTTGGCTCTCGCGCATCGGTTGACAAGGCACTCTCCAGGCTGGTGCAGTCAGGCCGGCTAGAACGCGTTGTTCGCGGCGTCTACATGCGTCCGAAGTTCAACCAGTACGTCGGCAAGAACGTCCGCCCCAGCCCAACTACCGTGATGCGCGTCATCGCGAAGTCGAACGGTGAAACGATCCAGATTCACGGTGCTGAGGCAGTCCGTAGGCTCGGTCTCAGCACCCAGATGCAGATGCTGCCGACGTTCTACACCAGTGGCTCGACTCGAGAACTCAAAATTGGCAATGCGGTCGTTCGCCTTCAGCATGTCTCCAGGGACCGCTTGCAGCATGCTGGAACGAACGTGGGACTGGCGCTTACCGCTCTCCACTATGTCGGGAAGGAGGGGCTGTCCACCCAGGTGGCTTCGACAGTCGTCAACGCGCTGAGCAGTGAAGAACTGTCGAAACTCCGAGCGTGCATTATGCCGGAATGGATGCGGATGGCATTAAGCCTTGCGACTCAGAAAGTCGAGTAGGTTTTTTCAGTCTCACAGCACTATGTCTGCTGGTGAGATGCGAAGTCGGGGGGCGTGGTCGCTAAGCCGCAGACAGGGGCTACTTGTCCGACCTGCGCCCGCTGCAGCCCGCTGCGCTAGGAGAAGTTCAAGGAGAGCCGGGTAGGGCAGCGACTTGCTAGCGGTCTAACTCAGTAGCCTGCAGAACCTGGCGGGCTTGGGTTTCCTCAGAACCGGGCTTCTCCGTAACCCCGAGATACTCATCATCGACCGCCCGTTGGAAAACGGAATGTTTTCTGCCGGCGAGTAGGGCCCGGATGCGAGGTCTTATCTCCGCAGAACTGGCGATTGGATCTAATGCGTTCTGGTTAATGTGCATTGACATTTGCCCTACTCGATCACCTGACGCCCACATGGAAACGTTTGTGTTCTGTGAAGGCCTATCTTGACTGGATCGCGGTTTCGGGATTGCGCCAAGGCCCGGAGTTTCGTGCGGTGGGCCGTTGGGGCAACCTGGCAGAGCACGGACTGCATCTCGTGCATCCTCCGTCGCGCGATGGTGCACAGTGGCTTGGAGGGAGAGCGCTTCAGCCGTCATTCATTGCGCCGTGGCTTTGCCACCTGAGCCAGTCGTAACCAGTGGAGCGCCAAGGCTCTGATGAGTTACGTCGGCTGGCGCTATGCCAAGGCTGCCTTGCGCTATGTTGAGTCGGAGAGGCCGCTTGGCGAGCTGCGCCGCTCGTAGTGACCGGACCTGGCCCCCATGCACGGCCTCACCAGCGCATCGGCATAGGAGGCAGGGAGCTTAGGCTTGGCTAACTGGGACCGGGCCTCTGCATGGCTCGGTGAGGAGCGTCTACCATGACTGAGATTTTTGCTGTGCGGTATGCCGAGACGCTGGTACGCGCCACGCAGATCTTCGGCAGTCGAGAGAAGGCTGAGCGCTGGATGGTGACGCCGGCGCAGGGGCTCGAGCGGCGTCGTCCGATCGACATGCTCGCGAGTGCAGAGGATCTGGAAGTGCTCGAGACTTTTCTCGGGCGCATCGAGTATGGGGTCTATCACTGACCCTATGTTTTAGGGCCGCCGTTAACGACCGGGCGTGACTGCCAGCCAGCCCCTTCGCTAACCGACTTCGAGGGTTTCGGCATGCGTGAACGATCTGTCCCGTTGTCACCGAGGGCATTAACTCGCCAGGACATCGATCGCGCTCTGCTTGATGCGGTGATTGCGCTGGTACGGGAGGCGGGGTGCCTGATCGCTGCTGAGCTGGTTCGACCCGGTGGTCCGAGAGGCGCTGGGGACAAGGCCGAAGTTGATGGCGAGGTCGAGGTCATGTTGCGCCAGGGACTGACGAAGCTGCTCCCCTGCGATTTTGTCGGTGAGGAAACCGGTGTGCAGCTGACGGGGCATCACTACTGCTGGGTTGTGGATCCCAATGATGGCACCCGCGACTTCCTGCAAGGGCATCTGGGCTCGGCGATTTCCGTAGGATTGCTGCGAGAGTGTGTACCGGTGCTGGGAGTCGTCTATGCGCCGATGACGGAACGCGGGGCGGACTGTATTGCTTGGGCTGAGGGGATGCCACACTTGCTCCGTAATGGCGCGTTGATCGTGCCGAATGTCGCGAAAGGCGGACTGGCGGAAGGTGCCCAAGTCTTCGTCAGCCTCACCGCGCGTGCCCGGCCCATCGAGAATGCCGAGCTGTGTGCGCCCGCCACCTACCATCCGATGCCAAGCATTGCCTATCGGCTTGCCCGGGTGGCGGTGGGGGATGGGATCGCTGCAGTCTCCTTGTACGCGGTGTCGCCCCACGATGTGGTGGCGGGTCACGCGTTGCTGCGGGCAGGTGGCGGTGGCCTCTGGAACGAACGGGGACAGGCCTTGGGTTACGCGACAGCGGCGACATTCAATCAGCCAGTTGGGTATTGCTTCGGCGGTGGGGAAATAGCCTGTCAGGAATTGGTGAGGCGCCCGTGGCAGGTTGTTCTCGCAAACAGAGCATAGGTGTGTGGCGAGCCTAGAAGAGGGCCGTCTCCCTAGACTATGTAAAAACCACTGCTGAGTTCTGCTGCGGGTGCGGAGCACCGTCAGGGGAGCACGTCATCCCACCGAGCAACGCTCCTGCAGGAGTATCGTGTGCCAGATAAACGAAAGCGTACATGTACCTTGGTAGGAGGTTCTCGATGAAGATCGCCGCTCTGGAACAGGCCGAATCGGTCAGTGATGTCCTGTGCGACGTTTGTGGCGATAGCACGCGTCTTGAAGGGGCTGGATTGCAATTTGGCACGCTTCGCGCCAGTTGGGGCTGTGGCTCGGCCCATGAAGGCGAACGCTATGAAGTCCATCTGTGCGAAACCTGTTTTTTTAGGACGCTTTCAGGTCTCAGACGTGACCGCATGGTGAACTTCATGTTCAGTGAGGAGGATCAAGACCTCAGCAATTTTGGGCGCGTTGCTCGTGATGATCTGTTCAATGGCGGCAGCAACTCGGCCAGCTGATCTCCCTGTTGGGACAGCATCCCAAGTCTAGCCGGCATTTCCCCTAGAATTGCTAGATCAACACCAGCGGGGGCGGCGTATGAAACGCTTTATCCAGGGAGAGCATCGATGCCAAAGCACTGGGCGTTTAGCTGGCCCGACTGCCTGAAAACTTGCTACGGCAGCAGCTTGCTCACGTCATCAGTGGCATTGGCTGAAGGCCGGACATTGCCGACCTTAAGCTGGGTGGTCTCACTGGACCCAAGATTTTACTGCTGCGGCACCATATTCGGCCTTCCAAGCGTTCAGCACTTTGTTGTTGCCGCCTTTCGTCTCGACGACTTCATTGGTGTGCGGATTCTTGTAAACCTTGACGGTGCGCTCGCGCCGCTGGCCTTTTTGAGCAAGCAGCGGAGTGCGCGTGCGACCTGGATCAAGGATATTCATTACGGCCTTTAGCCCAAGGCCATATTCATCCAGCAGCGCTTTGAGTTTGGATTCAAACTCAATTTCGCGCTTGAGCTCCGTATCGTTCCTCAGGCTGTCCAGCGCAGCGAGTTGTTCTGCCAGCTGTGCTTCCAGGCGTTTAAATTCAGCCAGTTTGCTCATTGCGTTCTCCTTAGCGTGATGCAATTACACACCGCAGTTGACCGATTGGTCTGTCCCGGTCTTAGTGAATGGACCATTAAGCTTTTCCTCTGCATAGCGTTCTTCTCCGCCCCCTCTCGCATTTTTGACGGCGAGGGCATCCGGCCTCGGTGCATACATCCTTCGAAGTTTCCGGTGCATACATCCTTCGAAGTTTTCTTAGGCCTGTTCTTTGCGAAACTCCCGAATGATTCGCAGGAATTCGCCAAGCGTCGGAGAGTCGTCTTCCTGCCGATAGATGCATCCCAGGTCGAACCGGGCATTTTCCGGCAGGCCACTCAGAGGTCTGTAGGTCAGACCTGGCAGTTTGAGCACCTCCGTAGACTCCGATACAAGACTCGCCCCTAGGCCTCGGGCAGCCAAGGCAACCGCGGTTATGGTGTCACCCACCTCCTGAGCAATCTGTGGTTCGAAGCCTGCTTGGTGGCAGAGGCTAAGTACCTTATCCAGGAAGCTGGGGCGACTTCCCGTGGGGAAGAGGATCAACGGATGCTCGGCGAGGCTCCGGAAAGGCACCGTGGTTTCTCGAGCCAGAGGGTGACCTTCATTGATTGCGAGCAGGAGTGATTCAGATGAGACGGTCTCGCAGGAAAGATCTGGCAATGGCGATAGCATCCGACTGAAGCCAATGCTGATCCGCTTCTGGCGCAATGCTTCGACCTGCTCATGCTTACTCATGCTGTGCAGTACCAGCTTGACGTCTGGGTTGCTTTCGCGAAAGCGCTCCAGCAGCCGTGGGATGGTATCCAGGATTCCCGAACCGAAAATGCCTATATCTAAACGACCGAGCTTGCCTTGACCGGCACGTTGAGTCCGTTCGGTCGCTTGCTCGACCAGCGCGCGAATGTTGCGTGCCTCTTCCAATAGGAGTTCCCCGGCAGGAGTCAATTCCATACCTCTAGGGGTGCGATTGAACAGCTGCACGCCGATTTCTGCTTCGAGTTGCTGGATCTGTCTGGTCAGCGGTGGCTGGGAAATGTGCAGTCGAGCTGCCGCACGGCCAATGTTCTGCTCCTCGGCCACGGCGATGAAGTAACGGAGATGTCGGAAATCCATGGGCGCTCCCGCTGATGATGGGCCTTTGCGCTATCTCGATACCTTTTAGGTAATGCTCGGCCGTTTTTATAGTATTGGACGGATTGGCATGCGGCCAATAGTTTTGAGTCAAAGGCTGCAGGAGGACGCTCTGGTAGCCGCTGGATCTACATAGTAAGCACATTGAACGAAGGACATTAGTCTGTGATCAGTGTTGCCAAGTGTCGATAGGATGAACCTGCACAGTATACGAAAGTGGTGTCTCAGTTAAGTTAATCGCTGTTTTTGAGTCGTAAATTTGTGAGGTGGGCTGGGATAGGTCCGTAGGTCTGTTGAAGTAGATCAACCTCCTCGTGAAATTTTCCCTAATTAATTTTTATTGGGATGCGGGTAGGTTGTCGTTCAAGAATATTTGGTCAGTTCTAGGTTTTTGTGCGGTCTCAGCGGTTCCGTCTTGCTAGTGCCAAATTTCTGTTTCTCCTAAGTTGTAATAAATGATTTGGTCAATCTGTTCTCGGATGCCTGGCGGGAGGGGATGACTTTATTCAAAAAAAGATGTTGGTGCTGATCTCTTTTGCCGGCGTGAAGAAGAGGGCGCTCTGGTTGAAGCTGAAAGTGTCGCAAAAAGCTGAGGTTATGGCCTGAAGGCCGCTCAGCTACCCATGATTCAAAATAAAAACAATGAGGGTTGAAATGAAGAGCAATAAAGCAGTTCGGCCATTCAAGGTCGCGGTTCTTGCTGCCGCAATTGGCGCAGTTTTTCCCGGATCGAGTGCTCTGGCAATGGAGATCGATACTGGGGATTCGGACTGGAAAGTGCGCTGGGACAATACGCTGAAGTACAGTGTTGCCTACCGCCTGCAGAGTCAGGATTCCGAACTGACTGAATCGCCAACCCTTGGCGGTCTTTACCCGGATGTCCAAAGCCAAGGTGATCGTAACTTTGACCGCGGCTTGGTCTCAAATCGTCTAGATGTGCTTTCCGAACTGGATATCAGTCATAACAACATTGGTGCTCGCGTTAGCGGTGCAGCCTGGTATGACGATATCTACAACAAGAACACTGACAGCGATACCCAACGTCATTTCCTTGATGACACCGAAGAGCTGCACGGTCGAGACGCCGAGTTGCTTGATGCTTTCGTGTACATGCGCTCTGCTGTTGGTGATGGGCAGGCCACGGTCCGTCTCGGTCAACACAGTCTCATCTATGGTGAGAGTTTGTTCTTCGGGGGCAATGGTATAGCCAACGCGCAAGGCCCAATCGACGTGGTCAAGCTTCTGAGCGTACCGGGCACCCAGTTCAAGGAAATTCTGCGACCGGTCAATCAAATCTCCGGCCAGTATCAGATCAATCCCCAGCTATCCATCGGCGCCTACTACCAGTTTGAGTGGGAGCGCTCGACGATTCCGGGTGCCGGGAGCTACCTGAGTTTCTTCGACCTCTTGGGTCATGGTGCAGGCACTGTTCAGTCGCTGACTGGGCCTACTCGGAATGGTGGCGATATACACGCTAAGGACTCGGGGCAGGGTGGATTCCAGATCCGGTTCAGTCCAGAAGGTTCGGACGTCGAGTACGGCTTCTATGCCGCCCAATATCACGACAAGACGCCGAGCAACATCTACGCCAATCTGGCTGCCGTTATCCCGACTCCGGTAGGTCCGGCCCCTTTCTTTGACTCCTATAACCAGGTCTTCGCTGAGAACATCAAGACTGCTGGGGTAAGCGCTTCTACCTCCGTGGGGTCGTTCAACTTCGCAGGTGAAGCTTCTATCCGCTGGGACGCGCCACTGGTTAGTGGGCTACAGGCAGTGACGCCGGGAGTGACTGCGGATAACGACGAGAATGGCCTGTTCGCACGCGGTAAAACTGCTCACATCAACCTCTCGACCATCTACTCGCTCGATCCGTCCTCTTTGTGGGACGGCGGCACCTTGCTTGCAGAGCTGGCTTGGAACCGCACTCTCAGCGTGACGGAGAACCGCGCGGCTCTTGATCCCAACAGTAGTCGGGACGCTACAGCGTTTCGCGTCCTCTTCGAGCCTGCTTACTTCCAGTTCTTTGATGGCCTGGATTTGAGCGTGCCGATGGGCCTGGGCATTGGTCTGGATGGCCAGTCCTCGGCTGTTAGCCAGGCCGGTTTCGGCACTCGCCACGGCGGGGACTGGAGCATCGGCCTGAAAGCCAACTACATGCAGTCCATTGAGTTCGGTGTGAACTACGTGAACTTCTTTGGCAAGAAAGATCCGCTATTCGATGAAAACGCTGTGTTCACCTACGGCCAGAGTTTGGCCGACCGTGACTTTATCTCTGCCTACGTGAAAAAGACCTTCTGAGGCCGATCATGAACAACAAGATCCTGAAGATTTCTCTCTTGGCCTGCGCGCTTTTCAGCGCACAGATGACCCAGGCGGCTATATCAGCGGATGAGGCTGGCAAACTGAAAACGACGCTGACTCCGCTTGGTGCGGAGCGTGCAGGCAATGCCGACAACAGCATCCCAGCATGGGATGGTGGTTACACAAAAGCTCCAGCCGACTACAAGCAAGGCGACAAACGCACGGACCCCTTTGCCTCCGAAAAACCGGTGCTGAGCATCACGGCCGCGAATGCGGACCAGTATGCGGATCAACTGGCCGAGGGCACCAAAGTCATGCTGAAGAAATATCCAGACTACCGTCTGGATATCTATCCGAGCCATCGCACCGTTGCGGCCCCGCAATGGGTGTATGACAACACCTTCAGCAACGCAACCCGTGCTCAAGTTGATGAGAAGACCGAGAACGTAACTGGCGCTTTCGGTGGTATTCCTTTCCCCATTCCGAAGAACGGTGCCGAGGTCATGTGGAACCACCGACTGTCTTGGAATGGTGGTGACTCATTCAATAGCTACATCAGCAGTTGGCTTATGACAGCCGGTGGCAAGAAGGTATTGGCCACCACTACTCCTTATTATTTCCAATATCCCTACTATTTCCAGGAAAGCAGTCTGGAAAAGTTCGATGGAAACTATTATCAGGGCAAGATCATTACTGAGCGGCCGTCCTCGAAGAACGGCGAAGGTTTGATGATCTTCTACAACACCAATCAAGACGCACGTGCCAGTTGGCAGTATCTGGTCGGTCAGCGTCGCGTGCGCCGACTGCCTAACGTGGCCTACGATACGCCAAACTTCGTAGTGTCTGGCGTCAGCTTCTTCGACGAAGCGTTCATGATGTTCGGCCCGTCCAATAAACATGACCTGAAGATCGTCGGCAAGAAAGAGATGTTCGTGCCCTATAACTCTAATAAGTCTCAGTTGGTTTCGAGTGACGAGTTGATGAGCCCGAACTTCCTCAATCCTGATCATGTGCGTTGGGAGAAACACCGCATGTGGGTGGTTGAGGCGACGCTTAAAGCTGGCCAGCGCCACGTGGTTCCACGTCGCACTTACTACATTGATGAGGACTCCTGGCAAATCATCCTGGTCGACGGTTATGACGCGCAGGGTAAACTCATCCGCCAGCAATGGTCTCTTCCTTACTTGGCTCCGGATCTCCCCGCATTGACCACTCAGTTTGCGTGGGGGCTCTACAACATCGAAACCGGCGCCTACGTTTATGGCATGTCGTCCAACGACTCCAAGTTCCATTACAAACGCACGGATCGACTCCCGCCATCCGCTTTCACTCCGGATGCAATGGCCAGCGAAAGCTCTCGTTGATTCTCGCTAATGGGGCCGGGGCGACATACGTCGCTCCAGGCCTGCTTATGAATGTTTTTTGCTGTTGGAGTGAATATGGCTAACCGGATTCTCTCGTCCATGCAGTTCAGGCTGAGGATTCTCATGGTCGCCACAGTAGTGATGCAGGCCGCCATGCAGACCATGCCTGTTGTCGCTGCTGAACCCCTGCGTGTGCTCAAGGAATCGTCAACCATCAGTGCCAAAGCACAGAGATCGGTTCTGCTTTCAATTACTCATGCTGGTAATCGATTGGTAGCGGTAGGTGAGCGCGGAATCATCCTGCTCTCCGACGACGCCGGGCAGAACTGGCGACAAGCTTCATCGCCGGTGAGCGTAACTTTGACCGCAGTCCAGTTTGTCAACGCGGATCAAGGATGGGCCGTCGGGCATCTTGGCATTGTGTTGCACAGTGCGGACGGCGGAGAAACCTGGACCCGGCAACTGGACGGCATTCGTGCTGCCGAGTTGATGATGGAACAGGCCAAGCAGAGTGGTAACGGCCAGGCGATCAAGAATGCCGAGTGGCTGGTCGCTGACGGCCCTGACAAACCTTTCTTGGACCTGGCGTTCATCGACCAATCCACCGGCTTTATCACCGGCGCCTATGGGTTGATCTTCATGACCCGTGATGGTGGGAAGACCTGGCTGCCATGGGCGCAGCACCTCTCCAACGACTCAAGCCTGCACCTCAATGGCATTACAGCCAACGGGAAGAACATCTTCATTGTCGGAGAACGCGGGCTTTTGCTGCGCTCTTTAGACGGAGGGGAAACATTCGCGACGATGGAATCTCCCTATGAGGGGAGTTTCTTCGGAGCCCTGTCAACCGGCGCCGGCGATGTCCTGATCTACGGACTGCGTGGCAACGCCTACCTCTCCCGTAACAACGGGGAAAGTTGGCAGAAGGTGAGTATTAAAACTGACGCAGCTATCTCCTCGGCCGCGCAGAGGCGCGACGGCAGCTTGCTGCTTGCCAGCCAGGCGGGCGAGGTGTTCACCAATAGGGGAGGGGGCGCCAGTTTTGAAACGCTGCCGTGGCGCGGCGCAGGTTCTGTTTCTGACATTACCGAAACGCCGGCGGGCGAACTGTCAGCCGTGGGATTGCATGGTTTGGAGCGGGCCCCGCTCGACCAAGGGGCCGCCGCCGAGTGAGGCGGCATCGTCTCCGCCATACACGGTCATTCACTTCGTCAGATTAGGGGCATCCCGTGACCATTGATATCGCTGCACAAAATAAAGACATAGTGGCGTCCCTTGAGGACTTTGACACCAAGTCAGGCGGCCTCGTTGAGCGAGCCATTTTCAATCATCGACTGCTGGTGATCCTGCTGTGCGCGCTGGCAACTGCTCTCTTGGCGTACCAGGCATTGGGTATCCGGCTGAATGCCAGCTTCGAAAAGGCCATTCCGACCAACCATCCCTATGTGGTCAATTTCCTGGAGAACCGCAAGGACCTGAGTGGGATTGGCAACTCTATTCGAGTCGCGATCTCCACAAAGAAAGACAGCATCTTCGACAAGACCTATCTCGATACGTTGGCCAAGATCAACGACGAAATCTATCTGCTGCCGGGCGTCGAGAAGCCCTACATGAAGTCGCTGTGGACGCCTAGCACTCGTTGGCTGGCGGTGACCGAAGACGGGCTTGACGGCGATACTGTTATTCCTGCGACTTACGATGGTTCGCCCGAGAGTCTGGAACAGATCCGTCAGAACGTAGCGCGGTCGGGGGAAATCGGTCAGTTGGTGGCTGGCAACTTCAAGTCCAGCGTGATCTATGTACCGCTCTTGGACATCAATCCGGAAACCGGAAAGCCCCTTGATTACGGCCAGTTCTCTCGGCAGCTAGAGGAGATCCGCGCAAAATATCAGACCGACGATATCCAGATTCACATCACCGGGTTCACCAAGATTCTTGGTGACCTGATCGAAGGTCTTACGCAGGTGATGATGTTCTTCGTCGTCGCTGTGGCCATCACCATCGTTATCCTTTACTGGTACACCCGCTGCGTGCGCAGCACGCTGATTGTCGTGTCGTGCTCATTGATTGCGGTGCTGTGGCAGTTGGGGCTGCTCACCATCCTAGGCTATGAACTGGATCCTTACTCGATTCTGGTGCCGTTCCTGGTGTTCGCCATTGGCATGAGCCATGGCGCGCAGAAAATGAATGGCATCATGCAGGATATTGGCCGCGGCCTACATCGCATCATCGCAGCGCGCTACACCTTCCGCCGGTTGTTTGCCGCGGGTCTTACCGCATTGCTTTGTGATGCCGTTGGATTTGCAGTGCTCATCGTCATCCAGATTCAGGTAATTCAGGATCTGGCCATTACCGCAAGCATCGGTGTCGCGGTCCTTATTTTCACCAACCTCATCCTGCTGCCAGTGCTGCTCAGCTACATCGGAGTGAGCAAGAAGGCTGCCGCACGCAGCCTTGCGGCCGAGAGCGAGGAACTGACTTCGAAGAGCAAGCATCCGGTCTGGGCTTTCCTGGATCTGTTCACTCGTCGGTCCTGGGCTACTCCAGTGTGCATACTGGGTTTCTGTTTGGCGGTATTCGGCTTCGTCGTCAGTCTCAATCTGAAAGTGGGGGACTTGGACCCGGGTGCACCGGAGCTTCGTTCCGATTCACGCTACAACCGTGATGCAGCGTTCATGACCCAAAATTATGCTGCCAGTACGGACATCTTTGTGGTGATGATCAAGACGGGCGAGGACCAATGCACTCATTACTCGACACTGTCCGCTGTCGATGCACTGGCCTGGAAACTGGAGCAGCTCCCGGGCGTTGAGTCCACCAACTCCATGGCATCGTTCAGCAAGATTGCCACCTCCGGCTACAACGAAGGCAGCTACAAATGGTACGAACTGATTCCCAATGACAGCGCTTTGGGGACGGTTCAGGGGCGTGCGTCTCGTGAGCTCTTCAACCAGGACTGCTCGCTGTTGTCGCTGTACGTCTACCTGACCGACCACAAGGCGGACACCTTGACTCGGGTCGTAGATGCCACTGAGTCCTTCATCGCTGAAAACGATCTCGGCAATGCGAAGTTCATGCTGGCGGCTGGGAGCGCGGGTATCGAGGCCGCAACCAATATCGTCGTGAAAAAGGCGATGCGAGAAATGCTCTTCTGGGTCTATGGGGCAGTGATCATTCTTTGCTGGGTGACCTTCCGCTCTTGGCGTGCGGTACTAACCGCGGTGCTGCCTTTGGTACTCACCTCGATTCTATGTGAGGCGCTTATGGTTGGCCTTGGCATGGGGGTGAAGGTTGCGACGCTTCCAGTGATCGCACTGGGCGTAGGGATCGGGATCGACTATGCCCTGTATGTACTGAGCGTAACCCTGACAAGGCTGCGTGCTGGGGACTCGCTTTCACTGGCCTATTACCGATCCCTGCTGTTCACCGGGAAGGTGGTGATGCTCACAGGTGTCACACTCGCGGCTGCAGTGGCAACTTGGGTCTTCTCGCCCATCAAGTTCCAGGCAGACATGGGCATATTGCTGGCTTTCATGTTCGTGGTGAACATGCTTGGAGCCTTGATTCTGTTGCCAGCCTTAGCTCATTTCCTACTCCCCAGGAAGCTCTTCGATAAAGCGCCTGACGAGGTCAGCAAGGCAAGGAGCTAAACGTTTCCCGCAGCGCGAGTGAGGTGGATGGACGCGCGCTGCGGGCTTTTCAAACCGCGTCATCCTCTCGTTCTGACGACACGTCGCCCACAATAAAAAACAAGAAAGGCCCGCCTGACATGGATCGCACCAATACTCTGCCCCCTCCAAAACGGGGTGGTATTCACCCTATGCGGATTTGCATTGCTGTTCTTCTGATTCTCATCGTGCCTGCCATTGCATGCGCGCAGGCGAATACGCAGGCCCTGTACCAAAAGGTCCGTTCGTCGTCACTGCTAATCGCCACCCATGCCCTGATCTACTACGGGGCCGAAAATCGTTTGAGCGATCCGCGTAGTCTTGATGCCTATCAGAAGAGCTACCAGGACCTACAACAATTGGTGGAGGCGTTGGGTTATCCGCAATCGCTGCAGCGCCCCGTCGCGGAGATGAGCGCGCTCCTTCCCCAACTGGAATCTGGAGCCACGGATCATTCGGTCAGCTATCCGGACCTTCTCATAGGCCTGATGGATGCAGATGCCGAGATGAAGAAAGCTGTTGCCAGTGCTTATGCAGACGCGAGCCCCGAGCTCTCCCAAGCTCGCTTGATGCTGCGGGAGTTGAGCGAGCGCATTGGCGATTTGTTGATCTCTAATCAGGCTCGCATCACGCGAGTGGTCGGTGAGTACTCGGTGGCCTATGAGGCTCAAGATGCCGAGGCCAAGGACCAGCGAATCAATGAACTGTTCGAGGCGCTGAAAGTGCAGCTGCCTGAGCATGCCAAGGTTCTGACTGACCAGCATCGTGTGTTCCGTTTCGCCCGTGGTCATCTGCTCGGTAACAACTACAAGGCGGTGTCCGGGAGCGCGGCGTTTTACCTAGGATCGGTCATCGCAAAGCTCGATGAGTTGGCCGGACAAACCGCTCCTTGAGTTGCCATAGCATCGACATTTCTCCCGGCTAATGGATGCTGAAGTCCGCCAGAAAGACGCGGCCTTTCAGCCGATCCCTAGAAGCAAAATACCGCTGCCTTGCCGTATCCACAGGTCAGTCGACTGCCGCTTGGCGTACAACAATCACGGCAACAGGAGACGTCTAGTGAATAGCGTGTTGTACCCTGCCATCAACCTGATGAACCGCATGAGCTTCGGCATGAAGTTCAGTCTGATCAGTGTGCTGTTCTTCCTGCCCATGCTGGTCACCAACTATCTACTGGTGCGCGAGTCCTATGACGCTTTCGTCGATACGCGTACCGAGCTGCAGAGCCTGGCGCTGCTCAAGCAGGGCCAGCAGCTGCGCCAACAGCTGGAGCGTCTCAGCGACCTCTACGAGATCAATGCTGTGCTCGCCGAGTCAGATCACGCGCCGACGATCATCGCCTTGATCACTCCATTGGAGAAGGGCATCGCTGAGACCTTGGGCGCGCTCGAACCCCCTAGCAGCGATGCTCAGGAAACCGAGGAGTTCAATGACCAGCGTGAGGTAATCAAGACCACTCTGGACGCGGTAGCAGCAGAATCATCCCTGCGCAGCAAGGCCAGCTTGGTGACCAAGGCGCTGGATAACTCCGAGTTGTTCATCAAGCTCATTGCCAGTGAGTCCGGACTCAGTCAGGACGGTGATCTGAGCGTACGCCAGATCAGCGAGCTATTAACCAGCACAAGCCAGCCGGTAACGCGTGCCATCAGCAAGGGGCGTGCCCTCGGCTCCTACTCCCTGGGCCAGGGCATCCTCGGCGCTTCCGACATCACCAAGCTCGACGATCTGCTACTGGAGCTAGAAAAGCTGCATGCTGAATATGGTTTCAAGCTGCAGGGCGTACTCGAGGGCAATGTCCAGGCCAAAAGCGCCCTGGGCGGAGTTGCCGAAGCCAGCCACCGTAGCTTGACCGATATCGCCAAGGTGCTTGAGGGGCAGTTGCTTACTGCTGACAGCCTGAATACTCCCTGGATGGGCTTCTACGACGAGACCAGCGCTGCCATCGACAAGACCTATGCGCTGAACGATGGCGTGCTTGGTTTCCTAGAGCAGGAGCTGAGCCACCGCCTGGAGCAGAAGCGTCTGCAGATGATCCTACTCGTAGTTGCCCTGATGGTGCTGTTCCTGTCCATCGTTTACCTCTACGGCGGCTTTTACGTTTCCACTCTCGCCACGCTCAAGGGGTTTGCTGTGACTCTCGGCCAGGTCGCTGGCGGCGACATGACGGTGCAGGTTAACGTGCAAAGCAGCGACGAGCTGGGCGAGCTGGGCGCGGTGTTCAATAGCACCGTGGCGAAGATCCGCGACCTGATCGAGTTGGTCGGCCAGACCGTCATTGAGGTAGAGCGCCAGGCCGACCGCGTCGAACTGGTGTCCGGTGAGAGCAGCCAGGCAGTGAGTGCCCAACGCGGGCAGATCGAGCAGGTGGCCACCGCAATGAACGAGATGTCCGCCACCGCTCAGGAGGTGGCGCGCAGCGCCGCCGCGGCAGTGGGTAGCGCACAGAGCGTCAACGAGGAGACCGTGAGCGGCCGTGCCATGGTCAGGTCGCAGGTCGACAGTATCCAGCGTCTGGCCAGTGAGATCGACCAGTCGGTGGGTGTGATCAACCAACTGGCCGCCGACAGCGCCTCGATCAGCCAGGTGCTGGACGTGATCAAGGAGATCGCTGGGCAGACCAATCTGCTGGCGCTCAACGCTGCCATCGAGGCAGCGCGGGCCGGCGAGCAGGGCCGTGGTTTCGCCGTCGTGGCCGATGAAGTGCGTAACCTGGCTAAGCGCACCCATCAGTCCACCGAGGAGATTGAGCAGATGATCGTCCGTCTGCAGGGTGGTGTGGGCGCTACCGTGATCGCCATGAACGGCAGCCATCAAATGGTCGAAAGCACGGTCAGCCAGTCGAGTCAGGTGCAGCAAGCGCTGGATAACATACTCAGCGCGGTTGGCGTGATCGTTGATCAGAACCAGCAGATCGCCGCCGCCGTAGAGCAGCAGACCGCCGTGGCTCACGATATCGACATGAACATCGTCGAGATCAATCAGGCCGGCGAACTTACTGCTGAAGGTGCCATGCAGACTGAGCAGGCTAGCCGCTATCTATCTGGTCAGGTGGCGCGGCTGAAGGAGCTTATAAGCGCATTTCGTGTCTGATCTGATCGGCGGGCATCGTTTTATATCGCCCGAATGCCACTGAACCATTAGCCGTGACCGAGGGGTAGCGCAGTGACCTTTCGGCGACCGGTCTCGATCAGTGTCTCTTGCGTAGCTTCGCGCAGCCTAGCTAGAGCGAGGCAGATGATCGAGCATCAACCAGCGGAGCGTTCTTCAGCCGACCAGGCCTATGGACGTTCCGCGCAAGCTCGCGCTCATCCGGCGATAGTCTGCTCGATCTCCTTAATGAGGCGACAGCCGGCTGATTCATCCAACGCCTGAGGGGCTCCGGTCAAAGGCACTTCCTTTCCCGTATTGGCCTGCAAATGCTTTGTGCTATCCGAAGATTCGACAGCGAGGCTAAGTGAGCAGAGTTCTTAGCCAAGTCTCGGATCTAACTCGGAAACTTTCCGCACATCTATCACTGGATGGCCCTCAGAGTTAATAGGCCACTGCTCTTATCTTCGTATGAACATGCAGAGATTCCGATACCTTTTTGGTATGAGGCGGCGGGAAATAAGGTATTGGAGATATCGAGCATCGCTGGATATCGTACTTCTAAGCGGCCCATAGATTGGTGCTGAGTTATAGACCATACCACATAGACGTACGGCCCGTAGGTTCTGCGGCTTTCTTTAGTTATTGGCAAAAAATAAGAGAAATTTTATGACTAAGCATACAAAGACATTCGGTCCCAGCCCTGTAATTCCTGTCGATGAACGGTCTGTCACTAGTCATATGGTGCATTTCGTATCCTATGCTTCCAATCCTATTCTTGCTGGCTTGCAGCCGCTTGAATACACCGGATGGAGAGATGAATCTCTTTCTTGGCATGACTCTAGTTACATTCACGCAAATCTCAATCCCTCCCCGACTTACCGCTTCTGGGGGCCGGACTCTATTGAGTTTCTCAAGAAATACTGCGGGAATTCTTTTGAAAAGTTCCCAGTTGGATTCGCTAAGCACGGCATTATGCTGGACGAGCAAGGGCGGATCATGGTCGATGGTTTGCTGGTTCGCCGCGAAGAGGATTACATCACTTACTGGATGAATCCTTGGTTGCAATATTGCGTAGAAAATAGCGACCTTGACGTCCAGGGTGAGGATGTTACCGGCAAAGTGTTCATGTTCCAGTTGGGTGGTCCGACCTGCTTGCAGGTACTAGATGCAGCTAGTGGTGAGAACTTGCACGACATCAAATTCATTCACCATCGAATGAGTAAGATTGCAGGTCGAGATGTAATGATCCTGCGCGTCGGTATGGCTGGCTCCCTGGCTTATGAGGTTCATGGGAATGTAGAGGATGCCATTCCTGTTTATGAACAGATTCTCAAGGCTGGCGTAAAGTACGGTTTGAAGCGATTGGGTACCCCCGCTTACAATATGACCCATTGGGAGAATGGATTCCCACAAGCCTATCTCGATTTCCCCCTTCCTTGGTTTGAGCACAAAGAATTTGCTGCATGGCTCCGTGAGCGCGAAATTGGGTTCCTCTGCGATCCCGAAATTGTTAAAGATTCTTTGTCTGGCAGCGTCGGTCAAGATTTCGCAGCTCGTTACCGAAACCCGATTGAGTTGGGTTGGGGTAAGACCATTAATATGGATCATGAGTTTGTTGGAAAGAAGGCTATTGAAGAGCTAAAGGCAAAGTCATCGCGCCAGATGGTAACTCTTGAGTGGAATAAAGAGGATATCCTTGATATCCACCGCTCGCAATTGGCCGATCCAGTCCCTTATAAAGATATTTCTAGTCCCGAAGATCTGGCATTTGGCGGTATCTATCCAGCCGATTGGGTTTTGAATGATAAGGGCGAGCAAGTAGGTGTCAGTAGCGGTCGGATGGTGTCCTGGTTCTATCGGGAAATGATTTCGCTCTGCTCCATTGATGAAGAGTACCTGAGCGAAGGCACCGAGGTCTGGGTTCTCTGGGGGGAGCCCGGTACTCGGCAGAAGAAAGTGCGCGCTAAAGTAGCTCGGTATCCCTACTTCAATGAATGCCGGAACCAGAAGGTAGATACCAGCCTGATCCCCGTTGGTACGATGGATTGATAGAGATACTCTGGTTCTAGGTCGAGTTGAATTCTAGGGTCAGAAGATCTTTATATGAAATCCAAGACGGTGGCATTTATGCCACCGTTTTTCCAGCTGCGGGTTGTATTTCATTCCAATTATGTCTGCTTGCATATTGGAAGCTGTGGGGGGAGTTCTTCATGAATCCGACGCCCTATGAAATTTGCGTGCCTCAAGTAGTACTAAATGACTTGAAGCAACGGCTAATTGGCACTAGATGGATAGATGCGATTGAGGAGTCGCAATGGTTATATGGTGCCGATATTGATGTTGTTAGAGAGTATATAAGCTACTGGCGTGACGATTTTGATTGGCGTAAGCAAGAAGCTATTCTGAATAGCTGGAATCACTATACGTCAGAGATCGATGGTGTTGAGGTGCACTTCATACACCACAAAAGCCAATTTCCTAATGCTGTTCCTTTGCTGCTGCTGCATGGTTGGCCGAGTAGTTTTGTACAGCTCCTCCAACTGGCACAGCAAATCATTAATACAAATAGCGAAAGCCTCTCTTTCGATATTGTGATTCCATCGTTGCCAGGGTATGGCTTCTCAGGAAAGCCGGCAGTAAGTGGATATGGAACCAGGCGCGCAGCTCGTGCTTTGAATCTGTTGATGACTAGCGTTCTTGGTTATCAACGATATGGGGTTCGCGGGGGGGACATAGGGAAGCTGATTACAGACTGGTTGTGCAGTGATTATGCAGAGAGAGTAATAGGCGCGCATCTGGCAGAAATTATCATGCCTGGACCGTGTGAAGTGCCAGCTAATGCGTCGGAAGCAGAGGCGGAATATATCAAGAAAAATAACTTGGTATGGCAAGAAGAGATGTCCTACTGCCTCCAGCATATGACAAAGCCTCAAACTCTTGCTTATGGGCTTAATGACTCGCCAGTGGGTTTGCTGGCATGGATTCTAGAGAAATTTCAACGTTGGGCCGGAGTGGATGGGGATTTGTCTAGGCGATTTACCAAAGATGAGCTCCTGACCAATATCACTCTCTACTGGGTCACGCAGACGATAGCTTCATCTATACGAATCTATTACGAATTCTGTAGGGAAGACTATTCCAGTCAGGATTGTAGAGCTGTCCCAGTCGCTTTCTATCATGGCTCCAAAGATATGTTTCCGAATGCACCGCGAGAGTGGGCTGACCGGTTTTATAACGTTGTCAGTTATTCCGTATGCGAATCTGGTGGACATTTCCTGGAGTGGGAGGAGCCGGTCTTGGTGGCTGAGGATTTGCGTGAATTCTTCTCCGGTTTGCGGAGTTCAGCTTTTTCTTTTGGCTCTTGAATGTAATCGCAGCTATGTGTGGGTAGGATGGCTGTGGTTCTGATAAAACATAAAATTTAGGTGATTGCATGACTTATAAATCTCAAGAATCAACTTTTATATTGAATGTTAGTTGCAAGGCCGGGACAGGAATTTTGGCGGCAATTTCTACATTCCTTGCAGACAGAGGTTGCTATATTTGTGCGGTTGAACAGTTTGATGATGAAACAACTGAAAAGTTCTTCATGCGCGCCGTGTTCAGGATGGAAAGCCAAGATATTTCCATTGGCCAGATGCGCGAAGAATTTGTTGAGGTTTCTGAAAAATATGGCATGACATGGCGGTTCTATGATGCCGTTGAGCCTGTTAAAACGGTAATCATGGTTTCGAAGTTTGATCACTGCCTGAATGATCTGCTCTATCGCTACAAAAAAGGTGAGCTTAACTTGGAGATTGTTGCCGTCATCTCCAATCATCAAGATCTGCGAGGTATGGTTGAGCGCGAAGGTATTCGATTTGTTCATCTGCCTGTTGATAAGGATAATAAACCTGCTCAAGAAGCTCGCTTGCTCGACATCGTTAGCGAAACTGATGCTGAGTTGGTAATTCTTGCGCGTTACATGCAAATTCTTTCCGACAATCTAAGTCGCGAATTGTCAGGTAAGTGCATTAATATTCACCACTCGTTCCTGCCTGGATTCAAAGGTGCCCGCCCATACCATCAGGCTTTCGAGCGCGGAGTTAAGCTAATTGGCGCAACTGCTCATTATGTGACTTCCGATCTGGACGAGGGTCCAATTATCGAGCAAGTCGTGGCTCGAGTTGATCATAACTATAAGCCTGAGCAACTGGCACGTGTGGGTCGAGAGAACGAGTGTTATGCATTGGCTTCGGCGGTCAAGTGGCATATCGAGCGCCGTGTCTTCTTGGACGACAATAAAACTGTTATTTTCCTTGGCAGTTAAGTTTTGAGGCGCAAATGAAAGTCATTGATGGCAAGCTGTTTGCCGATAAATTATGCGCTTCACTCCAGGTTGAGATTGCGGCGCTAAAAGTATCGACTGGGCTCTATCCAAGCATTGCAGTTGTATTGGTAGGAGATGATCCTGCGAGTCATGTTTATGTGCGTAATAAAGTGAGGCGCTGTGAAGAGGTTGGCATCCGCTCCCTAGAATACCGATTGCCTGTTACTACTGGACAGGCTGAGCTACTGGAGTTGATTGATAGCCTCAATAAGGACAGAGACGTTCATGGTGTTCTGGTTCAGTTGCCACTTCCTCGTCAAATTGATGAAGAAGCGGTGATTGCAGCGATCGATCCAGCCAAGGATGTCGATGGCTTCCATATTGAGAACGTAGGTGCACTCTCTGTCGGCAAGGAGGGGATGATACCATGCACTCCTCTCGGGTCTTTGATGCTACTTGAGGACACCCTTGGGTCGCTGGATGGTTTACGTGCAGTAATTGTAGGGCGTTCTAATATCGTCGGAAAACCGATGGCTAGCCTGCTGCTGAAAAAAAATTGCACAGTTACCATCGCTCATTCAAAGTCCAAAGACTTGGCAGAGGTTTGCCGTCAGGCGGATATTTTAGTTGCTGCCGTTGGTCGCCCGAAGTTGATCAAGGCTGACTGGGTGAAACCGGGAGCTACGGTCATTGATGTCGGTATAAATCGCATCGAAGAGGGTGGTAAAAGCTTGTTGTGCGGTGATGTTGACTATGACGGCGTGGCAGAAGTTGCGGGTGCGCTTACACCGGTTCCTGGTGGGGTTGGCCCGATGACAATTGCTTGCCTTATGTATAACACGCTTACCGCAGCAAAGAGACTTGCCAAGCCTCTTGGTGATTGATCTATATAATGACGGATGAATTGCATACCGTTTATTTAGGTCTTGGATCTAACGTCCTGCCATGGGAGTCTCTCTCTGCAGGATTGGACCGTCTTGAGGGGGTTTTTAATATTCTCGAGAGTTCATCAGTCTATTTTAGCGAGGCTGTAGGATTCGACGGTCCTCCTTTTTTGAATATGGTGGTCAAAGTCTTGACGGAGTTATCTCTCGCTCAAGTCGTTTCGAGTGTCCGTGCTATAGAAAGTGACTTTGGTCGTGCTAATAATGATCTTCTTAAGTGCTCTCGGCGCCTTGATATTGATATTTTGCTATTTGATGACTTGTGTGGATTATTCGGTCATGTGCATTTGCCTCGTCCGGGGATGGTTGAGAGCGCATATGTTTTGGCTCCAATGGCGGAACTGAGTCCTAATCTGGTGCATCAAGGCTCATCAAAGACGTATGAGGATTTGTGGCTGCTATATGGGCATGATTTGCCATTAATACAGAAAGTGAATTTTGAGTGGAATGGTAAAAGAATTTCCTGTGATAAATCTTACCTGTAAACACATTGCTGCTCGCCCATTTTTGACTTGGTAAGATGTTAGTGTTACTCCCTCGGTCATTCCAGTTCGCCACGAATAATCATCGTCCGGCCTCAAGCTCGATTTGCCTAGCGCCGGTAGCCAATGGATATAGCAAGTGGTGAAAGGAGGCGCTGCGAAGGGTTGCGAACGGCCAAAAGCAGCCATAGAGCACCTACGAAGCTAGAAGCATTTAGACTTGACTAGCCTCAAACTCCTCAAGCAGGTACAGGGCAGCTGCTCCGGCAAGATTCACACAGAAACCCGCCTCGCTAACTGTTGGGGGTGTGCTGCTTGAGGCTGCGCCATGAGCGTCACCAAGTCTATTCCTCATTTCGCCTATGCCCCAGATGATCGAATTAAGCCCTTCGATAGTTTTCTCAACGGGCTGTCCTTTAACAACAATCCCAAGGGCGTCAATCGCTCTGCTAAATAGCTCTCTGTTATTTTCAGTGGGTTTTCCTCCGCGCTCCTCAATAATCCATTTAAGTGTTGTTTCAAGAAGGCTTCTTGCCGCCGTAATCGCTCCGCTTGGGTCTGTCACGCGGCGATGCAGAGCTTTTTCCCACTTATCTCGTATATTGTAGCTTGGAATCCGAATTAAGAGGTCGGTCAAAACGTCGTCAGCGGGTGTTGGTTGGCCGGAAAGCTCATTTAAATGGCATTCGCCTTCAAATGTAAGTCCGCCATCAACTAGAATAAGGCTGTAAGACATATGACCGGACATGGAGTCTATTTGCGGAATAATTCTCGATATATACCCTTGTTTGTGAGCATAAATAACCGCTTTCGCAATGGCTTGGAATTTATCTGGGTCGCCACTTGCATCTTTTTGGGGGGAGAATGATGTCGCTCCGGACTTCACCTTTCGCAAAACTTCGTGTAGCAGCAAATTCATGGTCGTCGCCCCTGTATCTCTTGTGGTTTTTAGCTCGATCAATCTGTGTGGCTGCTTCGCAATCTCTGTCGGCAGCCGACTGATTGAAGTACGACTGTGGCCGTGAACTCGCATGCTTAATGGCTAGCGAGAGGATCGCTACGTTTCTCCAATGCAGACAGTGACAGCTAAATCTATAGGGTCAGTGTTCACTACTCTGTAAGCCACAATCGAAGCTACAGACCCAGGCTTTTCTTGAGAAGGTCACCGAAAATTGGCCAAATTACAGGCTGAACAGCCGTCCATGCTGGCCCGCAGACTTTTTCAAGTAATCTCTTAGCTTCTTTTCCGTTACCTTCGCTCGCCTCCGCTATGGCGGAAACTAAAATTTCGCGCTGCTCTATTGAAACCACTTCCCCCTGTTTCTCCAGTATCGCAACCAATCTCACTAGAATGTCACTATCCGTACCGGAAACGGAGTCCATCCTTTGCACTACGCTACCGCCTGTGGCGAGTTGTAAATTGGAAAATTGGCCGCCAGAAATGTGTACATTGTTTATGATTCGCTGAACCTTGCTTGGGCGATTAGTTGACTGCCTAGCAGTCTTGTATCCTAGTTCTGTGAGGCCTGCGTATTCTCGCTTGCTATAGCCGCCAATAATAATGAGCCTATCACCAGGCTCATTCTTGTATGCCTCATAAGGCCCGGTATTAATTAGATTCTTTTTTTCAAGATCTGAAAGGGCAATATCGAAATCAACTTGTGTGATATCGTCCCCTGCACAAATAGCCTTGGCGAGATCAGATACTTTAGGGCCTTCATATCCGGAGTTCAGGTGATCAGCATTCAGGTTTCGATCTGAAAAATCTGCTAGAAGCGTGCCAAGAATTTGTTTTTCAGCTTCATCTAAACGTACGGTCATACTAATTCCTTGTAAATAAAAAACTTAATCTTGAGTTATTCAAATAATTGACACTCTTGACAGCCTATCATCTTTTGTCGCTGACCAGCATGGCTGGCCAGAGGATAAATTGTTCACGTTGAGCAATGCGCGTCAGAGGTTGGAGATATGGACTATCGATCTTCAGGACCAGCCACCATTACAATGCTGCTGAGGGGGGCTCGCTGGAACGAGCTTCGACTCTGATCAGAAACTCAAGGATGGAGGCAACCCAGCATGTATCTGGCCGAACTGAATATCTGTAATTTCAGGAAGCTAAGGGATGTCCAGCTGCGCTTTCAGTCCGGCCTGAACGTCCTGGTTGGGGCTAACAACGTAGGCAAGAGCGCTGTAGTCGACGCACTACGGGCATTGCTGGTCGGGTATGAAGAGTCCTATCCGCGCTTCGGAATCGAAGACCGCCATCGTCCTCCGCGGGAAGAGCCAACTGGAGACATCGAGTTCCACTATGTCTTTCGAGGGCTAGGACCCGACGACGAAGCCGACTTTTTGGCCGCACTCAAACTCGGCGCCGTCGGTCAAGTGGAGGCGCACTTTCATGTCCGTTATTCAGATGCGGACCAAGGGGGGCGCTTTAGGGTGCGCCGCTGGTGTGGCGATCATCAGGAGGTGTCGCTGACGGCGGACATGATCGAGAACCTACGTGGGGTCTATTTGCAGCCCCTACGTGATGCAACACAAGGGCTTCGCCCCGGCCGAAACAGTCAGCTTTCGCGCTTGCTTCATTTGCTCACCGATGGAGCAGGTCGCGAGGGCATCAATGACGCGTTGCAGCGTTTGGATAACGAGCTTCGGGAGCATGCTCCTATCCGGAGTACGCAGACTGCAATTACTGATCGTCATAACGCGATGCTTGGAGAGCAGCTACGTCAAGCCCTCACTGTGGGACTGAGTGCCTCCGACTTTCAACGCCTTTCCACACGATTGACACTCTCTGTAGATGACTTCGAGCTTGAGCAGAACGGCCTGGGCTTCAACAACTTGATTTTCATGGCTGTGGTACTCAGTGAGCTGGCTCGTAACTCTGACGCGGCATACCGCGGCCTAATCGTGGAGGAGCCGGAAGCGCACCTACATCCTCAACTGCAGGCAGTGCTGTTGAGATATCTGGCGAGCTTGCAGGAGGTGGATGGAGAACAGCCTGTTCAACTCTTCGTGACGAGCCATTCACCCAACTTCGCCAGCAATGCAAATCTCGATTGCCTCGTTTGCTTGGTGGAGTCGGCGGGACGAGTCGAGACGTTCTTTCCGCGCGAAGTAAGGTTTGAGAGGGGCAAGCGGGAAAAGCTGGAGCGATATCTCGATGTCACTCGTGCGGAGCTGTTCTTTGCACGGCGGGTCATTTTTGTTGAAGGGGCAGCAGAGATGATGCTCGTCGATGCTTTGGCCACCGCGGCTGGCTTCGACTTACATGGGCATGGAGTGAGCCTCATCAGCGTCGAGGGACTCAATTTCGATTCCTTCCTTCCACTGTTTGGCGAGAACGCACTAAAGATTCCTGTCGCGTTGATCACTGACGCTGACCCATCAGGGGTCGTGGTTCCCGGTCAACCGGCCCAGCCCTTGTATCCTGCCTTGGGGGCTGATGTTCAGGTTTCTGACAACACGGCCAATATGCTTGAGCTTGAGGACAGATACGTCCAAGTTTTCCATGGCGTTAAAACGCTGGAGTACGACTTGGCTCTGCATCCGAACAATCGCGCAGCCATGTTGGTTGCCTTGGCTGAAATCCATCCTCAGATTGCTCAAGACCTTGAGGTGGTCGTTAATTTGGCCCCTGACGATGCAGCTAAGGCAAAAGCACTGTTCTGTGGAATGTTTGAACGTCCATCTACCCAGAAGAACGTGCAGAAGGGCCGCTTTGGTCAATCCCTGGCCTATGTAATCGGAGAGGGAGCCGCCTGTGAGGTCCCACCTTACATCCTCGATGCGATCGTTCATGTGTGCCAGGTACCGGACGCAGGAGCGGAGGCAGAATGATTGAGCCATCCCCCGAACAGCAGCTCGTCATCGATGCTCCCCTGGTACCCCTAGCCGTTACGGCATGTGCGGGAAGTGGCAAGACGGCTACTGCCATTCAGCGTCTAGTTGAGATGCGCCGACGCCTTGGTGGAGCGAGGGGACGCATAGCACTGCTGTCATTCTCTAATGTGGCCGTGGAGACATTTCGGCAGGGTTACCAGGAACTTTCGCAAACACTGCCGAATAGCTCCGGTCGAAGCAGGGTTGATATCGATACGCTGGATAGCTTCATGACGACCCACGTCATGAAGGCCCATGGTCACCGCACTATGGGAGCAAACCAGACAGCTTTTCTAGTAACCGGCGGAGAGCCTTTCCTGGCTGGGTTCAATTGCCCAACGCGGGATCACCCGATACCTGTAAGCGACATCAAGGTTCGATTTAGCGCTGGTCAGCCGCTCTTCTACTACACGGTACATGGTAACGAGATGCCGCTTAACCAGCTGGATGCTAGTCGAGTGGTTGCTAGATTGGGACGCGTGGGGGGCTATACGCACGATCTGGGACGCTATTGGTGCTACCGCGTCCTAAGTGAGCAGCCTGTGGTGCTTAGAGCTTTGGCTCGACGCTACCCTCATATCATCGTCGATGAGGCCCAGGATATTGGAGTCCTGCATCAAGAGCTTTTGGAGCTTCTGATTGGTGCTGGCGTGCAGGTGTCGCTGATTGGTGATCCAAATCAGGCTATCTATGAGTTCGCTGATGCCGACGGTCATTTTTTGCGGAACTACCACGAGCGGGAAAGAGTTGTTCCTTACAACCTGACTCGCAACTATCGCTCCGTGCCCTCGATCCTGAGTGTTGCAAATTACCTTTCGGGAAGGGCGGATGATCCTGATCGTGCTGACGAACCCCCACCTCTCGGAGCCTACTTCATTGGCTATAACGAGCAGGCGCTTCCACCTCTGTTGGATGCTTTCCATGCAGAACTGAGGCGGCAAGCAATCAACCCTGATAGATCGGCTGTCGTATGTCGTGCGGCTGCAATGGCCTCCAGGCTGTCGGGAGAAAGAGATCCTGAAGGACGGGGAGTAGTGAAGCTGTTTGCCGAAGCCGCGGTACTTCGAGATCAGAACTCCGACTTCCTGGGGGCATTCAGAATGGTCGCTCGAGGCATTGTCAGTCTCTTGAATGGCCCACCCCCAGGGCTTCTCAATAGGCTGAGTGGCGTCACTCATGATCGTGATTTGCGCGAGCTGCGACGTCGGCTGTGGTTGTTCACTAGAGATGCTGCTCAGGGTTTGCCGGCTTCAAGTCTGCCTGCCTCAGGCCAATGGCTTCCCCTGCTGCAGGGGCGAGTTGCTCAGCTGCTTCGTGACATTCAGCGTGATTTTGAGTTGATCGCACTGGATGGGCTGACACGCCGGCTAACGCGCGCCTCGCTGCCTGCTGGGCCACTTAGTGTGGGGCTTGAGGTGGCGGTTGAGCAGGAGCCCAAGGCCCGCGTGAGAACCGTTCACCAAGTTAAGGGTGAAAGTATTGATGCCGTCTTATATGTGGCCAATCGGGCCAACATCGAAGCCATGCTGGCAGGAATGAATACTGAGGTAGGCCGTATTGGCTATGTTGCGGTGACTCGCGCCCGCGATCTGCTTTGGTTGGCGGTTCCTGCGACCGCCTTGGTTGCCTTGAGACCTCAGCTGGAGCGGGCCGGCTTTCTCGAAGCTGGTCAGGCTCTTGCTGGGTAATCGTCCGCTCTTGGCCGGTAGCTACCTGTCATGAAGGGCAGCAATCGGCAGTCGAACGCAGTCGGTAGCGAATGGCAGCTAGCGGTTGAATCCACAGTTGGTTGTGGACACCAGTACGTCACGGGAGCGTTCCTGGCTCCTGGCTCCCAATGAGGAACCAGGTCATGAGGCGCGGAGGTGTCCAGCAGGTCGGATACCGCTTTGAATCGCTTCGATTCGCGCGTCGATCAGTGGAGTGAGCAAGGCATAGAGTTCGGTAGGCCGGAGAGTGGATCGTTGTTTGCCCAGCAGTTCAATGGACAGTCGCCCCAGGGCCGTGCGAAGAGGCATGTCCGCATCCTTGAGAAGGCGATCATGCAGGTACTGCAGTTGGATGCGAAGCTCCAGCGGGCAGTGTTCCTGGGCTGCCGCCCGTATCGAAAGGCCGCGCAGTCGGCCGAGCTCTTCGACTTGCCAGCACCGCTCGGCGACCTCCGGTGTGAGTGCCAGCAGGTGGCAGCGTTGCAAGTCCAGGTGCTGGATGTGGGCGAGTAATTGCTCCAGCAGACGGCAATGTCCGTCGAAGTCCTCCGGCGTGAGCAGCAGGCGTTGCCAGGCTCGGTAGTTTCCAGCATCGGTCCAGGCCCGCCAGGAACGTTCCAGTTCGGCTTCAAGCTTCCGGCGGTGGTGCACGGCGTCAGCACTGGTCTGAGCACCTAGCGCACGATGGCGCTGGACGCCCTGCATGAGTACCAGGCCCAACTGCAACATATCGCGCAATTCTTCTTGCTGGCGGAACTGCCGGCGTCGATCGGCCAGCCACAGGACAACGCAGGACGCGGCCAGGGCGGCCAGTACGGCCAGTGCGGGCAGGCTCTCTATGATCATGGCGTTGCGTCGCCTGTGAGTCGGGTGAGGTAGCGGGTGAGGTCATGCAGCTCATGGGTCTGCCGGCTTTGCACCTGAAGGCTGGTGCTGATCTGCTGGAGCTGTTCGCCGAGGTCCTGGTTCGCCTGGTGATGTTCGACCAGCGCCTGTTGCATGCCGTCGAAACGCTGCAGGTTTTCCTGGCTTTTGCGGGCCAGCCGGTCAAGGCTCTCGGCGAGGCTATTGCTCTGGCCGCTGCCACGCTCCAGCAGCTCGCGATGGTGTTCGACTTCCTTGCTTACCTGGTTCACGGCCCCGGCGATGGATGTGGCGGCGGCGATGATGTCGCGCGTGGTCCTGTCGGTAGCGGTCGCCATCTGCCGGACTTCGTCTGCCACCACCGCGAAACCACGCCCTTGCTCGCCAGCACGGGCAGCCTCGATCGAGGCGTTCAGGGCCAGTAGCTGGGTTTGCTTCGCCAGGTCCTGGATGCCTTGCACCGACTGTTCGACGAGCGCGGTACTTTGCAGCAATTGCGTCACCGCTCGGGCGGTGTCGCCCAGGCTGCTGCGGATGTCAGCCATCCCGGTCCCCAGTTCCCGCGCCGCCCGGCAGCCGTCCTCGCCCTGGGCATGGGCGGCCGCAAAATCCGAGCGGGCGCTGCTGGCCATTTCGTCCACGCTGGCCAGGCTGCGTTCAATCTGTTCGCTCGCGGCTGCGATCATGTTCACTCGCTGGCTTTGCTCGCCGCCCTGGACATTGGCCTTCTGCGCCAACTGCTCCAGTGCCTGGCTGGCGAAGCGCACCTCACTGTTCAGGCGATCATTGCCGCGCAGACGTTCACTGCACTCGACCAGCAGGGTGGCTTGATCGTTGGCGGATTGGGTACGGAGCAGGCGTGCCAGTTCGTCGAACCAGAAGGCCTCGCTGTAGCGCTGGCGCAATTGGTGCAGATGTAGGGAAATGCCCAGGTAGAGTGTTCCCAGAACAAGCCCAAATGCCATTGTCGGCTGACCTGCATGCGCGCAGGCCGCCGCGCCAAGCGCGGTACCGATGGGGACCCATGCACCATGCTGAATGCTGGCGACGAGGGCGATACCTGGCTCGAATGGCGGATAGGTTGTCCATTGCCGAGGCGTTCGCTGGAGGTCCTGAACGAGTCTGGTCGCTCCTTCGATTCCAGTTACACGGGAGTCAGCGAGATTGCTCATGGTTGGATTCCCACGTGAAGTGAAGACTGTCCGTTGTTCATGGTTGTGCTGCGTCCTCGCGAGACGTCCAGCAGGATCGGTGTGGGGGCAAGACGCCCGCACACCGATGTACCCAGCCGTTACGGTCAGTAGGTGTATTGCACCTGCACCCAGAGCTTGTCGGTATCGACCGTGCGGGCTCGATCATCCGAGTCGTAGCTGGCGTACTTGAGCAGTCCGACCAGACCTTTCACGCCTGGTATCGGATGGGCGTAGGACAGGTCGATCTCGCTGCCGTAGCTGTCGCTGCCCTGCTCGGTGTCGAAGTCGTGGTACCAGGCTTGCAGGCTGCCGCCGGCCAATGGCGCGGTGAACCCCAGGTAGGCGTCCTCGATGCCGTCGGCCGGCGTGGTGAGGAACTGGTCGGCCCAGCCCTGAAAGATGTGCTTGGTCGCCAGCGGCGTCTGGAACGCGCGGTTGCCGGGGCCGCTGTCGCCACCCAGCACCTCGTACCCGCCCTTGAACTGCACGCCCTTGAAGACATACCCCAATTCCGCCAGGTAGTACTCACTGTCCAGGTCCAGCGGGTTATCGGCGTAGTCCTGCTGGCGTGCGTACTCCAGCGCATAGTTGAAACCGGCCAGCGCACCGTTCAGGCGCAGGCCGCTGGTCCGGCTGGACAAGCTGCCCAGCGGGGAGGTCGCGGTGGTCGCAATGTTGTCCAGGCCGAGCAGGTAGCTGTAGGCGGTCACTGCGAGTTCCGGCCGCACCAGGTACTGGGCATTGAACAGGTGACTGTGGCCTTCGATGTTGGCGGGGTTGGTACGGTTATCGAAGCGGCCGTTTTCCGGGCCGAAAATGGTGTTGATGTTGTCCAGGTAGCTGTAGGTCAGGGTCAGGCCATCAAGGGGCTTGAGCTGGGCCAGTGCAGCGTCGTAGGTCTGCTCGTTCTGCCGCCAGGCCGAGCCGCCGACAAAGCGTTGGTTGTCCAGGTTGATGCGTTGGCGGCCCAGCACGGCGCTGCCGAAGGCCTGGTCATAGCGCAGCAGGGCCTGGTTGACTTCGGTGCCGTCGGGGTCGACCACCATGGCGTAGTTGGTCTGGCCATTGCGGGTGCTGTTGTAGGCGGCATCGCCGAGGCGGCTGACGTTGTCCACTTCCACCAGGCCCGAGAGGCCGTACCACTTGCCGGTCTGGAAGCCGACGCGGGTGCGCAGGGTCTGGGCATTGGCGTCGCGCAAGTTGTTGTTCTGGTCGACGTTCTCAAAGCGGTAGCGGGCATCGAGGATGGCTTTGCCCCCAGTGAACAGGTTGCTAACGTCCTCTGTGGCCAGGGCGGCGTGACTGGTGCCGGCAACGGCCAGCGACAGCAGAGCGGGTTTCAGCATGTGCATAGCGGACTTCCTAGGTCTGAAAAGCGCAAAAAAAACGTCACGGTGTCCGCGCTCCGGGTGGAGAGGGGATTCCGCGACGTCGTTGTCGGTTGAGTGGCAGACACGCCGTTGTGCTGACCGGGGAAGGTCTTAGCAGGCACTGTGCCAGTTTGTTCAACTACTTGATTTACATGATGTTTGTTTAGCGACAAGAACATTTGGCGATTACGTCATGCACCTGCGCGGGCAAGGTTGCATTGGCGGGGTGCGAAGCCGGGTACGGGGGCCCCTGCATGGGGCATGCGGGCAAGTCAAAACGCGAAAGCCCGGCACGGGGCCGGGCTTTCGCGAAGGGCAGGGCGGATACCTAGGCGGCGGGGCGCTGCTGACGTTGGTAGAGGAACTCCAGCACTGCGGTGCGGTACTCGTGGTAGCGGGCATCGTTGGCCAGGGCCAGGCGGTCGCGTGGGCGCGCCAGCTCGACCTGGACGATATCGCCGACGGTGGCCGCCGGGCCGTTGGTCATCATCATGATGCGGTCGGAGAGCAATACGGCCTCGTCCACGTCATGGGTGACCATCACCACGGTACTGTGGGTCTCGCCGACGATGCGCAGCAACTCGTCCTGCAGGTGCGCGCGGGTGAGGGCGTCCAGGGCGCCGAAGGGCTCGTCCATCAGCAACACCTTGGGTTCCATCGCCAGCGCACGGGCGATGCCCACGCGCTGCTTCATGCCGCCGGAGATTTCATTGGGGTGCTTGTGCGCCGCATGATCCAGGCCGACCATCTGCAACGCCGCGGCGGTACGTTCCTTGAGGCGGGCCTTGCTTTCACGGGCGCCGAAGACCCGCTCTACGGCGAGATGGACGTTGCCGAAGCAGGTCATCCAGGGCAGCAGGCTGTGGTTCTGGAACACCACGGCGCGCTCAGGGCCAGGGCCGTCGATTTCCCGGCCATTGCAGATCAGCCCGCCGTCGCTGGCATCCAGCAGGCCAGCGATCAGGTTGAGGACGGTGGACTTGCCGCAGCCGGAGTGGCCGATCAGCGAGACGAACTCGCCACGGGCGATGCAGAGGTTGACGTCGCTGAGGGCCTGGAAACGACCCTTGCGCGTATCGAAGTGTTTGCTGACGCCGGTCAGCTCGACGAACTTGTCCATCAGGGTTCTCCTGCTCTTGGTAGGAGCGAGCTTGCTCGCGAATGCGGTTCGCGAGCAGAGCTCGCTCCTACAGAAATGGTCAGTTGTTGTAGTCGAAGCGCTTGGCCAGCCACAGCAGGCTCTGTTCCAGGGCCAGGCCCACCAGGCCGACGATGATGATGGCGATGAGGATGTGCTCGACGTTGAGGTTGTTCCATTCGTCCCACACCCAGAAGCCCAGGCCGGTGCCGCCGGTGAGCATTTCCGCCGCCACGATCACCAGCCAGGCGACACCGATGGCCAGACGGATGCCAGTCATCAGGTGAGGCAATACGGCCGGGAACAGGATGCGGGTGAGGACCTTGAACTCGGAGAGCTTCAGCACCCTCGCCACGTTGAGGTAGTCCTGCGGCACGCTGGCCACCCCGGCGGCGGTGTTGAGGATGATCGGCCAGATCGAGCTGATGAAGATCACCCAGATCGACGCGGGGCCAGCGGCCTCGAACACCAGCAGGCCGATGGGCAGCCAGGCCAACGGCGACACCGGGCGCAGCAAGCTGATGATGGGAGAGAGCATCCCGGCCAGGAAGGTGAAGCGGCCGATGGCGAAGCCCAGGGGTATGCCCACCAGCGCCGCCATACCGAAGCCCAGGCCGACGCGGCCCAGCGAGTGCAGGATGTTCCAGCCGATGCCCATGTCGTTGGGGCCGTTGTCGTAGAAGGGATCGGCAAAGAGTTCCAGCGCCGAATGCCAGGTCGACAGTGGCCCCGGCAACCCTTCGCTGCGTGTCGCCACCAGGGCCCAGAGGCCGATGAACAGCAGCAGGCCGAGCAGTGGTGGGACCAGTGCCCGTGCCAGGTTGTTGAAGAACTCCACGGCTGGCTTGGCCAGTCGTGGAGCGGAGCTGGGTGCGGCCTTGGCCGGCAGAGGCAGCGGCGGAGTTACCGGAGCGTTCATCGTTACCTCCCGGGTCAGGCTTTGATGGCAAAGGACTGGGCGTAGGCGGCAGGGTTCGAGCCGTCCCACAGCTTGCCGTCAATCAGGGTGCTGCCGCGCATCTGGCTGGCCGGAACCGGCAGGCCGAGGGCGCTGGCCGCTTCACTGAACAGCTTGGTCTGGTTGACCTGGGCGGCGACGGCTGCGTAGTCCGGGTCCTGCTTGATCAGGCCCCAGCGCTTGAACTGGGTCATGAACCACATGCCGTCGGAGAGCCAAGGGAAGTTCACGTTGCAGTCCTTGCAGAAGGCCATGGCGTGCTTGTCATCCCATTTGTTGCCCAGGCCGTCCTCGTAGTGGCCGAGGAAGCGCTGCTCGATGACGTCCACCGGGGCGTTCACGTAGGCCTTGCCGGCAATGAGTTTGGCGGTGGCCTTCTTGTTCTCGTCGCTGGCCTCGATGAAGCGGCTGGCGTCGAGCAGGGCCATCACCAGTGCCCGTGCGGTGTTGGGGTTCTGCTCGACGAAATCGCGCGAGCAGCCCAGCACCTTCTCCGGATGGTCCGCCCAGATCTGCTGGGTGGTGGTGGCAGTGAAACCGATCTTGTCGAAGATCGCCCGCGCGCCCCAGGGCTCGCCGACGCAGAAGCCGTCCATGTTGCCGACGCGCATGTTGGCGACCATCTGCGGCGGCGGCACGGTGATGGTCTTCACATCGGTCAGCGGGTTGATGCCATGGCTGGCCAGCCAGTAGTAGAGCCACATGGCATGGGTGCCGGTGGGGAAGGTCTGGGCGAAGGTCAGCGGGTTGCCGCCCTTCTTGATATGCGCGGCGAGTTGTTCACCGTTGGTCACGCCAGCTTCTTTCAATTGGCGGGAGAGGGTGATGGCCTGGCCGTTCTGGTTCAGTCCCATGAGCACCGCCATGTTCTTCTGCGGACCGGCAACGCCGAGCTGGGAGCTGTACATCATGCCGTAGAGCACGTGGGAGGCATCGAGTTCGCCGGTGTTCAGCTTGTCGCGCACGCCAGCCCAGGAAGCTTCCTTGCTGGGTGTGATGGACAGGCCGTACTTGGCGGCGAAGCCCTGGGTGGCGGCCACGACCACCGAGGCGCAGTCGGTGAGGGGAATGAAGCCGACCTTCAGGGCGGTCTTTTCCGGTGCATCCGAGCCGGCGGCCCAGGCCGCGCTGCGCAGGAAACCGGGAGCGGAGAGGCCGAGGGCGGTCACGCCACCGACCGTGCCGGCAATGGCGATCGATTGCTTGAGGAAGTTGCGACGACTGTTGTTCACCGGGTCTTTGGAATCACGTTCGCTCATGGTGCTGTCCTGAATGGAGGGCAAAACAAAAACGGCGCACGCCAGAGCTCCCGAGAAGGAAAGGAGCTCTGACGGACGCCGTTGTCCGTGATCCGCGGCCCACCGCCGTTGGCGCGCTACGCAAGATTCTGCAGGTGAGACTGCAAACGCCTTGCCAGCTTGCCCAGCAGCCCGAAGCCATGACTTCGGCAGGCTGCTTTAGGTCGTTATTGTCTTTTAAATCAGCAGCTTGACTCTTTGGGTAAAAGTGCGGACAGGCTGGCGGCACTGAGCCATGTTCGTGCGGTGCAGAGGTGGCCTGAACGGTTTTGGTTCACTTGGAGTAGGAGTGCGGCGAGGGGCGGATGCCAGGAACGTAGTCCTGTGTCTGGGGCAACGACGGACCGCACCACAGTGCGCCTGCGTACGGTGTGTGGCTTGAGGTTGTCGCGGGTGTTTGCCCTGTCCATGTGGAGCGATGAGTTTGCACCCACATGGACTTGGCCGATTTCTACTCGCTGTTCAGACGCCGAGCATCTCGTGCGTGGCGATGATCTGTTCGGCCACCTGGATCAATCGTTGTTGACGCCCCATGGCCTGGCGACGCATCAAGGTGTAGGCGGCATCCTCGTCACAGCTTTTCATCTTCATCAGTAGGCCCTTGGCCAACTCGATGCGTTTGCGTTCGGCCAATTGGGTATCCCGCACCAGCAACTGGGTACGCAGGGCCTGGTCAGCCTCGAAGCGCGCCATGGCCACGTCCAGGATCGGCCGCAGGCGTTCGGCGTGAATGCCCTCGATCACGTAGGCGCTGACACCGGCCCGAATCGCCTGGCGCATCAGCTCGGGATCGTGGTCGTCGGTGAACATGACGATCGGGTGAGGCCGGTCGCGGCTGACCATCACTACCTGTTCCATCATGTCGCGACCCGCGGATTCGGTGTCTATCAGCACGACATCGGGGCGCGCGGCTTCGATCCGCTCAGGCAGGTTGATACTCAGGCCGGTTTCGTCCATGACCTCGAAACCGGCCTCCACCAGGGCATTGCGCAGACGGCCGACTTTCTTCGGGGTGTCATCAATCAGGAGAATGCGGAGCATGCTGTGATCAACTCCAGGCGTCAGAGGGAAGCAGCCGCAATGGCGGAGCTGCGGGCATGGATGGCGAAGCTGCGGGCGTAGCCGGCCGGATCGGTGCCGTCCCAGACATGGCCGTCGAACAGCCTGGAGCTGCGCATGGGGTGCTCGGGGACCACGATGCCCAGTGCTTCGGCCGCTTCGCGGTAGAGCGCAAGCTGGTGGACTCGACGGGCCACGCCGAGGTAATCCGGGTCTTCCCTGAGCAGCCCCCAGCGACGGAACTGGGTCATGAACCACATGCCATCGGACAGCCAGGGCAT
>NZ_SSOF01000086.1:0-3817 GCF_029873115.1 Pseudomonas sp. BN606
TATTTCTCAACTGGTTATTCATTACGAAAGTGAATGGTATTACCAGGAAAGAAAGTGGGATGCACTAGATAAAGTGTTGGGGCACACCACTTCCGCACCAATTCTGAACTGGGTGGTGGAAAAAGAGCGAATCAAACAGTTGAGTTGGTGGGAGGGTGTTGCAGAGAAGGTAAAACTTCCAAAAGAGGGTGGGGTGTACCACTTGCATCCTATAGAGCTTATGGCTTTTGGTAGTGGCATTTGCCCTCAAGAATGCATTGTAGACTCTTATAGCATGGAGACTCCTGTTGGAATCCTAATAGTCTCGAAGGAGTCGTTTGATTTTATTTTGGAAATGGAAGGGTACGAGGAATATCCGTATGTGCCGGCCGGGATAAGTGGGGTGACTGTAGGGTATGGCTACGATTTAGGTCAGCAGACAGTGGGGCAAGTGCGGGATGAATTGGGTGAGATATACACACCACAAAGCCTCGAAAGACTTTTGGCTGTGGTGGGTAGAAAAGGCGAAAGTGCTCGTACTGCTTTGTGCTCTGTTTCTGATATTTCAATATCTAAAGAAAAAGCTGGTGTCCTTGCTGTGAAAATGAAGAAGCGCTACGCAAGGCTTGTTCTTGATGCATACCCTGAGCTGACTAAGCTTCACCCCCATTGCCAAGGATCAATACTGTCGCTGGTCATCAATAGAGGGAGCGATTTCTATAACCCCAATCCCGCGTCGCGTGTAGAGATGAAGCAGATAGCTGAGGACCTAGCGACTGGCCAAGAAGAGCGCGTTCCGGGAAGAATTCGGTCGATGAAAAGGCTCTGGGAGGGGAAGCCTGGTCTTGGCGGGGTGATCGTTCGCAGGGAACAAGAGGCAAAACTATTTGAGAGAGGTTTGAAATGCAACTGCTGGCAATAGTGTTTTTCATATTCGGGTCGGTGTTTTCGGGGAGAGTACTTTCAAATGAGCGCTGCCTGCCATCAAGCATTGCTACTAGTGAAATATTGAAATGCATAAATAGGTCCTATGTGGCAGTCGATAAATTACTCAATGACCGCTATAAGGAAGTGCTGGGAGATGAGAATTTTATTTATAGGAAACAGCTTGTTGATGGTCAACGCCTATGGGTTAAATTCAGGGATTCACGGTGCAAGCATATTTACTATTCCGTTTATCCTGGGGAGGAGGCCGGAATAGAGAGGGATAGTTGTGTTTCTTCCATGACTTATTTTAGATTTTTAGAGCTTGTTTATATAGAAACCGGTTGGGGTGGGGGGAAATAAAAAGGATTTCAGAGTTGGCGATTATGGGAGATAAGGGGCGAATGTCAAGTGTTTATGAGGCAGTAATGAGCGCTTCTTTTGGGGTGGAGGGAGATGCATATTTTAGGGAAAATTGTGCCTTGGCAAAAATCCTATATGAAGAAGATTTTGACTCGTGCTTCTTCAGGATGAAGGTTCAAAATATGTAGTCTGTATGCTTTTGCTGCTTGTGCAGTGAAATTTTGAGGTAAATAGGGGAGGCGCGAGCCGGGCGTGGGCAGAACATCTATCGGCCAAAAACAAAACATGGCTGAAGCTCACCAAAGACACGCCGGTAATTACTCACCAGCCCTGCTACAACAAGACGTCGCCGCAAAACCAAGCTCACCCCGGCACGCCACGCAGCGCAGATTTTCTTGTGCTTCGCGTCATCCTCGATGGTCTGTCGTCTGAGCAGAAGATCGAACTGCTGAGGACCGAGACTGACGAGGCTATCGAATCCAACCGCGCCAGGGCCGACAAGTCTGATAGGGGGCCAGTCAGATCCCGCCTCTACGAGATCATCGATACCAACCGCGACGGCAGAATGACCGCCGAAGAGTTGCAGGCGGCACTGCGTATACCGGCGCATGCCCAGTCTATTTCTCAACTGGTTATTCATTACGAAAGTGAATGGTATTACCAGGAAAGAAAGTGGGATGCGCTGGATAAAGTGTTGGGGCACACGTTCTCGGCACCAATGCTTAATTGGATTGCGGAGAAAGAACGAGTCAAGAAACTTGCTTGGTGGGGAGAAGTGGCTGCGAAAGGAATATTTCCAAAAAGTGGGAGGGTTTGTCACTTACATCCAATCAGACTATTAACTCAGTTAAATATGATGCCGCGTGCTAACGATTTGGTAGTTGAAGCAGGTCAAGTGACTTTTGATGCTGAAGGAAATGACGATCCAGCAAGCTTCTACTTTAGTAGGCGCTTGCATTGGCCGGGTGGGGCATCTGGAGTAACTTTGGGGCGCGGTTATGACATGCGTCATCGTACCTCAGCATCAGTCTATGCAGATCTTATTGTCGCGGGGGTTGAGCCAGTTGCTGCCAAGCGTTTTTCTACTGGAGCAGGTTTGTACGGGCAAGTAGCAAGAGACTTTGTAAGCACAAATAGGGATGCGTTTGGAGCTATTTCTAGAGAGGCGCAGCGCGTACTATTTGAAGTTGTGGTTTATCCAGGGTATCTGTCTGCAGCAATGGAGCGGTATTCCAATGCCGTAGGTGCTGGAGAAGCTTCTTGGGATTCTCTTGATTCACGTATTCAGGACATGGCGGTAGACTTAACTTATCAACAAGGGCGTATGTGGGATAGGCAAATTCCATATATATCAGAAAATAACTCTGAGAAGCTTGCTGCCTACATACGCGAGACCCCTGAGCTTACGCAGTATGAGGCAGGAAGAGGGCGTGCCAAGTACTTAACTGGCAGGAAGGCTAAATGAAAAATTTGTCCGTTATTTTGCTAATGATTACTGCCGTATCTGTATGTTCTTCTGAGGAAAATGATAATTCTTCGGTAAGTAGCAGGGAAAAGGGGGAGGTGCTTTGGAGCGACGACTGGAGTGGGTGCTATGAAAATGAAAGCTATTTATGCACTTCTCCAATTGATGGTGCATCTTGTTCTGATGAGTTTCATGATTACTTAAGCATAGGTAAATCTATTTTTGGATATAGGGTGAGTTTATACAGTACTCAAGCCAGTCAGCACGTGTGCTCATTCTCATTTGATATGCAATTTGTGGCCGGAGAGCTGTTTAGGGGTACAAGTGAAGGTGCAATACGCTTGGTCAGAAATGGGGGCGATATTATAATAAGGTCTCAAGGGGTAGATCCTACGGCATTAGGTCTTGGGATATGTGGAGCGCATGCGGATGTTAATGGTCTTAAGTTTCCGCTAACAAAAGAAAATAAAAACTTACTTGAGTGCATGAGGGAGGAATTCTGATTTCCATCGACAGGGCGTGCTTCCGGGGGAAGCTCTGAAGAAGACATTCAGATTTTGGAAAATACCTGAAGTGCACCCGCCGAGCTTTCCGATTAAACAGATGACCATCGCTGATGCCGAGTACGCAGGCAAGTACAAGCAAACCCGCGAGGAGTTGTTCCTGATCGAACTGGATCAGTGTTGCCGTGGAAGGGCTTGGTTGTCCCTATCGAGCCGCATTACCCGACAGCTGAGTGCGTGAAGAACTTGGGGTTTCGCCTTGGCTCAGTACGTGGTCCTGGGAGGGCTTTGACGTCATCTACAACGACGACCCACCGCACAATGCCTTGGCATATTTCCTTCAGTCGATGTCCGCTTCGTTGGCTGACGAGGCTATCGAATCCAACCGCGCCAGGGCCGACAAGTCTGATAGGGGGCCAGTCAGATCCCGCCTCTACGAGATCATCGATACCAACCGCGACGGCAGAATGACCGCCGAAGAGTTGCAGGCGGCACTGCGTATACCGGCGCATGCCCAGTCTATTTCTCAACTGGTTATTCATTACGAAAGTGAATGGTATTACCAGGAAAGAAAGTGGGATGC